>DATBLG010000133.1:0-6120 GCA_036555485.1 Gemmatimonadales bacterium
GTGGACCAGCAGGCAAACAACCTGAGCAGCGACATGGCTGGCGGTCAGCTCACGGTCGCTGTCCCGGCCGGCACCAAGTGGAAGGTCTCCGGCTCCGCGGGCTACTACGACTATCGCATCCGCAGTATCAGCGCGGCGGGCTCGGGTGACATTCGCTCGAACCGCCTCGCCCCGGGTGGCGGGGCGTATCTGTCGGACTTCGACATGCTCGATCTCATCCTCGCCCTGGACTACTCGGGGCTGGGGGAACGCTATCCGTTGCGCCTGGTGGGAGACTACGTCCACAATGGCGGGGCGAGCGACCAGAACACTGGCTACGGCGTCGATGCGTATGTGGGCCGTAGCGCGCGCAAAGGAGACATCCGTTATCGCTACGGGTACGGGATGACGGAGACCGACGCGGTGTTGGCCGCGTTCTCGCACGACAACACGACGCTCGGGACCAACTACGAGATCCACCAGTTGGCGGTGGATGCCGTCCCTATCGCCGGCTTTTTCCTGAACGCCACCTTGTATTACTATCGGCCGCATCTGTCGACCCCCACGCGGGTCTACCAGAAGCGGCTGCGGCTGAACGCGATGGTAACATTCTGACGTGTTGAGGAGACCTTCGATGACTAAGGCACTGGCCGCAATCGGCGTTTCCGTGCTCGCGCTGTCGGCGTTCGTGAGCCGGCCGCAGAGCCCCGCGCCCGAGGTGGTCGTTTACGCATCCGACCTCCCCGGGAGTGCGCTTTCCGAATTCGACTTTTGGAATGATCCGGCATCGCCCGGGGGCAAGCTGGCCGGCACACCGAACGGCGGCGGTCATCTGGACCCACCGCCAGAGAACGACCCGCACGTGACCTTCAAGGTGAGGGTGCAAAAGGGCGTCGCCTACCGCTGCTGGATTCACATGAAGGTGGGCCCCCCCAAGGGCGAGTCACAGGCGAACATGCTCTGGGTGCAATTCTCGGATGCGGTCGACAAGGCAAACCGGGATGCGTTCCGCCCTGGCACCGACAGTTACCTCACGGCAACGGGGCCGACGCGGCTGGGCTGGTCGTGGGTAGGATGCGAAGCGGCGCAGCCCTTGATCTACTTCCGGACCGGGGGCGAGGTTACCGTACGTTTGCAGGCGGGCATGGAAGGCGTCGGGTTCGATCAGGTCGTACTGAGTCCGGCGCGCTTTCTGAACCAGGCCCCCGCCGAGCCGGTCGTACGGAAACCATAAAGGAGAACCAATGAGCGACGTTCCCGCTGGATGGGGTGCGGTGGCCACACGCTCGGCGACCACGGCCGTGGTCGCCTTCGTGGTGCTGCAGGCGAAGGAGATGTACGACGCCGGCCGATTCGACACCCCGGCCACGGCGGTCGACGCGGTGTTGATCGCCGTGGGAATCTTCCTGGTGAACGCCATCTACAAGTTGGCGAAATCCTAGCAGGTCACCCTCCTTGGAGTCATGATGCACACGCGCATACAGATGCTTGCCGGGGTCGCCCTCGCGTTGGGCGCCTCGGGCTTCGTGTTGGTGTCGGCAGGCGACCGATACGTCGCGGCAGAACCGTTCGCCATCGCGGATGTCTTCTTCGAGCAGAATGCCACCGACAAGGACGTCGAGGTGGTGTTCGATGTAAAAGGCGGTGATGACGGGCTGGTACAGGTCACCGTGGTGGCTCCGGACGGCCGCACCGTGGTCGACATCAAGTCACCCGATGCCACCACCTTGGGGCTGCGGCAGTTCCGCTTCGAATCGCCGGAGCGCGGGGACGTCGCCAGCATCAAGGCGGCGTATCCGGAGGGCGTCTATACATTTGACGCAGCGACCGCGGCCGGCGTCAAGTTCCACGGCACCGCCACCCTGCGTCACGCGTTGCCGGCCATCGCCACCGGGGTTCAACCCGCCGCCGAGGCGGAAGACGTACCGATCAAGGGTCTCGTCCTTCGCTGGACCGCGGCGCGCAATCTGGCCGCGTATGTCATCGCCGTCGAACAGGATTCGCTGGAGGTGAGCGTTTCAGCGAAACTGCCGGGATCAGCGACTTCGTTTGCCGTGCCGGACGGGTTTCTCGTTCCGGGGATGGAATACGTGCTGTCCATCGGCACGATGACGAGCGAGGGGAATACCACCTATGTCGAGTCAACGTTCACGACTGCGGGAGGGAACTAGAGTAATGAGGCGACCGACGCTCGCCGCGAGCCTCGGTCTCGTTTTCGCCCTGGCTGTCTTGCCGTCTGGTCGCCCGGCCGCCGCCCAGGCGCAGCCCGCTTACCTGCGCGACCGCGGCACCGGGGTCCGCACATCGTTGTTGGGCACCTACGTTCGCCAGGGCGAGCTGCTCGTGTATCCGTTCTTCGAGTATTACTCGGATGGAAACCAGGAGTACAAGCCGAGCGAGCTGGGGTACGGCCTCGCCACGGATTTTCGCGGGCGCTACCACGCGTCCGAGGGGATCCTGTTCTTTGGATATGGCGTCAGCCCCGATCTCGCCCTCGAGTTCGAGGCGGCCGTCATCTCGGCCGAGCTCCAGAAATCCCCCAGGGATACGGCCACCGTGCCGTCCCGGGTGCGGGAATCGGGACTGGGAGACGTGGAGGGTCAGATCCGCTGGCGCTTTCAACGCGAGACTGAATCGCGCCCCGAGTTCTTCACCTACTTCGGCACCGTGTTCCCACTGCAAAAGTCCAAGCACATCATCGGCACCCAGAGCTGGGAATTCTTCGCCGGAGTCGGCCTGGTGCGGGGATTCGGGTGGGGCACGTTGACCGTGCGCGCGGCGGCGGAATACAGTGGTAAGGTATTCGATACCGGCGAATACGCCGTCGAATGGCTGCGACGTCTCTCGCCCTCGTGGCGCGTCGTCGCGGGCATCGAAGGCAATCAGCTGGACGAGGTATCGTTGCTCAACGAGATCCAGTGGTTTATCAGTCCGCACGCGATCCTCAAGCTCAACAATGCTTTGGGTCTCACTCCCAACGCGGTCGACTTCGCACCTGAGGTCGGCATCATGTTTTCGTTCTGACGAGGCGTTTGCATATGCGGTTACCCGGCACTCTCCGAATCTGTCTCGGTCTCACGATCTCCTGTATCGCGGCGGGCAGCGCGCGGGCGCAGGGCCCGGCGACCCAGCTCGTGTTCAGCGTGCAGCCGAGCACCACGACGGCCCAGGCGATCATCAGCCCGGCGGTCGAGGTAGAGGCGCGGGATTCCGCGGGCCAACCGGCGACGGGCTTCAACGGGCGGGTGACGATCTCGATCACGTCGGGGACGGGTGCCCCCGGCGCGGCGCTGTTCGGGATCAAGACGGTGACGGCCGTGGACGGCGTCGCCACGTTCCCCAACCTCGCCATCGATGATGAAGGCGTCGGGTACATGCTCTCGGCCCGTGCGCCGGATGTCGTGGGGGGGGGCACGAGCGCGCCGTTCGACGTCCTCCCCGACGTCGCCGGCATCGAGCTCGTGTTCACGACGCAACCGAGCACGGTGGCGGAAAAAGCGACGATCCGTCCTTCCGTGCAGGTGACGGCGCGTGAGCGCTCCGGCCGGACGGCAAGGAGATTCACGCGTCCGGTGACACTGTCGATCACCCGCGGGACCGGTGCCGCCGGGGCCGTGCTGTCCGGTTCGACCACGGTCACCGCCATAGCGGGAGTCGCCACATTCACGAACCTCAGTATCGACAACGGCGGCACCGGCTACATCCTCTCGGCGTCCGCGGCGGGCCTCACGGGAACGAGTGCGCCGTTTGATATCACGGGCGGCGACGCGCCACCACCGCCCGCCGTGGTGAGCGCTCAACCGGCGCCCGCGCCGGCCGAGGTACCCGCCCCCACTCCGGCTGTCGTTCCACCTGCGCCCCCCGCTGCTGCTACCGCTCCGGGTGCTGCCACCGAGCTCGTGTTCACCGTACAGCCGAGTGCCGCGGCTGAAGAAGCGACGATCCGACCTGCCGTGCAGGTGACGGCGCGTGACGCATCAGGGCAGACGGCCACGAGCTTCACGGGGAGGGTGACGCTGTCGATCGCTACCGGCACTGGAGATAGTGAAGCCGAGCTGCTCGGCACGAGAACGGTCAACGCGGTGGCCGGAGTGGCCACGTTCCCCACCCTCAGTATCGACAACGCGGCGACCGGTTACATCCTCTCGGCGGCCGCGACCGGCCTCCCGAGGGCCCGGAGTGCGCCCTTTGCGATCTTGAGCCCCGACGCGGCGCCCGCCGCCGCGGACGCGACCCCGGCGCCTGCCCCAGCGGTGCCCGCCGCGACCCCGCCAACGCCCGCTGCGGCTGACGAAACGCCGGACTCCGCCGCCGCGGAGGATTCGACGCCCCCGGCCGGCGAGGATGAGCCGGCACCCGCCCCGGCGGAGGGCGCCGCGCTCACGTTGCGCGCCAGCGCGCTGCCGACCTCGGCGTTTGACTTGGATGGAAAGCTCGACGAACCGGCGTGGCAGTCGGCCGACTCCATTGTGAATCTCGTCACGATCGAGCCGGAGGAAGGCGGCGCTCCGGCGGGCCAGACGGTCGTCAAGGTGCTGGCCAACTCGGGCGAGCTCGTCATTGGGGTGCTGTCGCGTGACCCCAACCCCACGGGAATCGTCGCCTATTCCAAGGCGCGCGACGCCGAGCTCGAGTTCGAAGATCACGTAGTGATCGTGCTGGATGCGTTTCAGGACGGCCGCTCGGGTTACGTCTTCGCGGTCAATCCGAACGGGGCGCGGTTCGACGGCCTGGTGATCGCGCAGGGAGAAGACGTCAACAGTGACTGGGATGCCGTGTGGGAGGCCCGAACGGCGCGCGACAGCCGCGGCTGGAGCGCCGAAATCCGGATCCCGATCCGCAGCCTCAGCTTCAAGAAAGGGCTGAACGGCTGGGGATTCAACGTGCAACGCCGCGTCCAGCGGTTGCAGGAAACCAGTCGCTGGGCCGGCGCGAGCCGCGACTACGAGATCTACCAGACCAATCACGCCGGGTTGCTCACCAATCTGCCGCCGTTCGAATTCGGGTTTGGCCTGAGCATCCGGCCCGCGACCGTCGGCAGCGCCAGCCGGCCGTCACCGGACGAATCCCGAGAGTATACCGGTGACTTCAGTCTCGACGTGACCAAGAAGATCGGGTCCAACCTGCTGGCCTCGGCGACCATCAACACGGATTTCGGCGAGACCGAGGTGGATGCCCGGCAGACCAATCTGACGCGCTTCGACGTGTTCTTCCCGGAGAAGCGGCCGTTCTTCCTCGAAGGGGCGGACATCTTCGAATTCGGGTTGGGATTGGACGAAGACCTCCTCATGCCCTTCTTCACGCGCCGCATCGGCGTGTCCGGCGAGGAGGAAGATCTGGAGCAAATCCCCATCACGTTCGGCGGCAAGGTGAACGGCCGGATCGGCAACACCAACGTGGGCGCCCTGGCCGTGCGCACCGGCTCCGTGGACACGGTTTTCGCTGAAGCCACGATGGGGGCCGTGCGCATCAAACAAAACGTGCTGGAGGAATCGTCGGTGGGTGTGCTCGCCACCTTCGGCGATCAGCTCGGGAATGCCGACAGCTGGATGGCCGGCGCCGATTTCACCTACCGGACCTCGAACTTCGGGGATGAAAAGAACCTGCTCGTCGGCGTGTGGGGCCTGGCGAACAATCGCGCCGACCTGCAAGGCGACAAGGTCGCCTATGGCGCCCGGATCGAATACCCCAACGACCTGTGGGACCTCTCGGCCGCCTACACGCGGATCGGCGACGCGTTTCAGCCCTCCCTCGGTTTTGTGCCACGCACCGGCAGAATCCTGACGATCGGCGGGGACTTCAAGCCGCGACCGGAATGGCCATTGGTGCGGCAGATGATCTACGAAGCGAACTTCTTCCTCGTGACGGACCTGGAGAACAACTGGGAGAGTTATCTCTGGACGATCAAGCCGATCGACTGGCGCACCGAGAGCGGCGACCGGGCCTCGTTCACCATTTTGCCTGAAGGCGAGCAGCTGACGGACTCGTTCGATATCGCCGATGATATCTTGATCCCGCCGGGGACGTATCGATGGACTCAGAATCGCTTCGAAATCGCTTCAGCGGAGAAACGCGCGATCAGTGGCCTGGTCGCCTTTAGCTACGGCGACTTCTACCAGGGCACCCTGAACACCTTCGAGC
>DATBLG010000001.1:0-1805 GCA_036555485.1 Gemmatimonadales bacterium
TGACAGCGTTATCACAGAGGGCATCGAGACATCCACAGGGACGCACAGAGAACTGCAACTGCGAAGGGCTTTTCCAAAAGGCTTTTGCAGTCGCAGTTCCTCGGTGAGTCCCTGTGCTTCGTCTCGGTGTGCTCTGTGATAACGCTGTCACGGCTCGTTGCGCGCGAGAGAGCCACGCGGTCACTCCATACGCTCCCGCCGCGGTGGCCGCCAGAGGGCTTACGAAATCAGAACTCGATCTGCGCCCCGAGCTCGACGACGCGGTTGGGAGGGATCTGGAAGAACTCGGTGGCCCCCTGCGCGTTGCGCGACATGATCCCGAACAGCTTTTTCCGCCAGCGCACCATGCGCGAGCTGCCGACCGGAATCAGACGCTCGCGGCCGAGGAAGAACGAGATCTCGTGCGGCCGGAGATGGGAGACGCCGCTCTCCTCGCAGTACTCCAGGATCTCGGGCACGTTCGGCGCCTCCATGAACCCGTACCGCGCGACCACGCGGACGAAGTTCGCCGGCAGTCGCTCGACCTCCACGCGCTCCTCGTCAGGCACCTCCGGGACCTCGCGCGAGACGATCGACATCAGCATCACCTGCTCATGCAGCACCTTGTTGTGCTTGAGGTGATGCAGGAGCACCACGGGAGTGCCCTCGGGATCGGACGTCATGAACACCGCCGTGCCCGGCACGCGCACCGGCTTACGTGTCTCGACGTCGCGCAGGAAGAGATCGAGCGGCAGGGAGCTGCGACGCAGGATGCTCGAGAGCAGCATCCGCCCACGCTTCCACGTCGTCATGAGCGTGTAGACGATCACCGCCACGGCGAGCGGCACCCACCCGCCATGCGGGATCTTGAGCAGATTCGACGAGAAAAAGGCGAGGTCGATCGTCAGAAACAGGATCAGGAACACCGCGACGTGCCACGGCTTCCAGTTCCACCGCTGGCGTGCCACGGCCACGAACAGGATCGTCGTGATGGCCATCGTGCCGGTGACCGCGACGCCGTACGCACCGCCGAGCGCCCCGGACGAGCCGAAGCCGACCACGAGGAGCAGCGTGCCGATGGCGAGCGCCTTGTTGATCTCCGGAATGTAGATCTGGCCCGCCTCACGAGCGGACGTGTGGCGGATGGTCATCCGCGGCATGTAGCCGAGCTGAATCGCCTGCTGCGTGAGCGAGAACGCTCCGGAGATCAACGCCTGCGAGGCGACGATCGTCGCCGCCGTCGCGATGAACAGCAGCGGGATGAGCAGCGGCCGCGGAGCGAGCAGATAGAAGGGATTCTCGACCGCGGCGGGGTTGCGCAGCAGCAGCGCCCCCTGACCGAAATAGTTGAGCAGCAGCGCCGGGAACACGAGTCCGAACCAGACGACACGGATCGGCCGCTTCCCGAAGTGCCCCATGTCGGCATAGAGCGCTTCGCCGCCCGTGATCACCAGCACGACGGCGCCGAGGACCACGAACGAGATCGTCGGATGATCGATGAAGAACCGCACGCCGTTCCATGGGTTCAGCGCCCACAACACCTCCGGACCGCGCGCGATCTCCATGATCCCGAGGCCGGCGATGGTCAGGAACCACAGCAGGGTGATCCACCCGAACGCTGTCCCGACTCGTGCCGTCCCGAACCGCTGCACCGCGAACAACCCCGCGATGATGATGAACGCCAGCGGGACGATGACGTGCTGGAGCGCGGGCGTGGCGACCTCGAGGCCCTCCACCGCCGACAGCACGGAGATGGCTGGCGTGATGATACCATCGCCGTAGAGGAACGCGCCCCCGACGAGTCCGAGCGAGATCAGCAGTGCCCG
>DATBLG010000070.1:0-7309 GCA_036555485.1 Gemmatimonadales bacterium
CGGCAAATACCCCGAGCGCGAAACGGCGCTCTACGGAGCGGCAGGCGTCGCGCATCACGCGGCGCTCACCCGTCTGCTCATCGAGCGAGGCGCCGACCCGAACGATGTCGAGGCCGTCTACCACTCGCCGGAAACCCACGACAACGGCGCCATGCAGGTCCTGGTCGAGACCGGGAAGGTCACCGCCGAGAACCTCGTCTTGATGTTGATCCGCAAGCACGACTGGCACGACTATGACGGCGCGAAATGGCTGCTCGAGCACGGCGCCGACCCCAACCACGCGAGAAAACGGGGCTGGGACCCTCTCCATCACGCCCTAGCGCGCGACAACAGCCTCGAGATGATCGCGCTGCTCCTCGATCATGGGGCCGACCCGGCTGCCGCCCAGGACGGCGTGACCGCCGTCGCCAGGGCCGCCCGCGAAGGGCGCAGCGATGTGCTCGAGCTATTCGAGCAACGCGGCATTCCGATCGAGCTGCACGGCGTCGACCAGCTCATCGCCGCGTGCGCCATGGGCGACGCGGCAACGGCCCGCGCGATCGCGGAGCGGGAGCCGCGCCTCGTGGGCGAGCTCAAGGCGATGGGAGGCGAGCTGCTCGCGAAGTTTGCGGGCACCGACAACCCACGCGGTGTCCGGCAGCTCCTCGACGTCGGCGTGGACGTCGCGGCGGCCTTCACCGAAGGCGACGGTTACTTCGGCGAGCCGAAGCACAGCCTCGCCATTCACGTCGCGGCCTGGCGCGGCCGGCCAGCGGTCGTGAAACTCCTCATCGCACGCGGGTCGCCGATCGATCAGCCGGATGCCAAAGGGCGGACCCCGTTGGCGCTGGCTGTGAAGGCGTGCGTGGACTCGTACTGGACCGAACGGCGCTCTCCTGAATCGGTCCAGGCGCTGCTCGAGGCGGGCGCGTCGACCAAGGGCGTCGACTTCCCATCAGGATACGACGGGGTCGACGAGCTGCTCCGAACGCACCGCCTTGCCGCGACCCCCCGTTCGCCTCGAGATTAGATGCAACCCTCCCGGGGGTGACCCAGTGATTACGCGACTCGCTGTCATTGTCACCGCGACCTTCCTGCTGGCCCGCACGCCTGTGTATGCCCAGGATTCCTCAGCGGACTGCTCCGCGCCTACCGCGTCGGACGCGCTGCGTCTGGCGCTCCTCATCACGGACCTGGACGGCCACCCGTTCTCGGGGTTCGGTCGCGTCACGGTTCGCGGCCACCAGCTGGCGCAGCCAGATCGAAAGAATGTCCAACCCGGCGCTCTCGACTATTGGTACTGCAGTGACCAGCTCCCGCGCGGCGCGTACACCGTGGAGGTGGAAGCGCACACGTACGACTGCGTCGCGATTTCCCTTTCGAAGTCGGATACCGGGCTTGTCGTACGCGTGATTCGGCTGCGACCGGACCCGTGGCTGCCCCCGAAGCTAGGTCGGTACGGCTACTGGCCGACGGTTGACCCGCATCTGGCTCTGGTGGGACAACTCAGCACCAAACGTTGCGGCGTGTCCGCCGGATGAGCGCGGGAGACGGCGCGCCAGTCCCAGCACAGAAGCTGTGGGATGAGGGCCGAGTAGCCGACTGAACCGAGGCAGCCCATGTGGCTCACGCCGTTCTTCCCTTGGATCGCCCGCCTCGGGGCGTTCACCTACTACCGAATGCGCTATGACGGCGGGGCGGTGCCGCGCACCGGCCCTGTGTTGCTCGTCGCCAACCATCCCAACTCCCTCCTCGATCCGATGCTGGTCGCGGCGGCGGCCCGGCGGCCGGTGCGATTCCTCGCCAAGGCGCCGCTGTTCGCCGACGTCAAGATCAGCTGGTTGATCCGGGCGGTCGGCGCGATCCCGGTCTATCGTCGTACCGACGACCCTGCTCAGATGGAGCGGAACGAGGAGATGTTCCGCGCGGTCCACGCCGCGCTGGCCGACGGCGCCGCCGTGGGCATCTTCCCTGAGGGGTTGAGCCACGACGAACCCGCACTGGCGCCGCTCCGCACCGGCGCCGCGCGCATCGCGCTCGGCGCGCATGCCCTCACCGGGCGTCCCTTCCCCATCGTCCCGGTGGGCCTCGTGTTCAGACAGAAAGACGTGTTCCGCTCGGACGCGCTGGTTCTCGTGGGGCAACCCGTACTGTGGGACGACCTGGCGCCGCTCGGAGCGAACGACGATGGCGCAGTGCGCGACCTCACGGGTCGCATCACCGAGGCGTTGCGCCAGATCACGATCAACCTGGAAAACTGGGAGGACCAGCCCTTGGTCGATTGCGCGATGCGGATCTGGGAGGCCGAGCGTGGGGCTTCGCCCGATCCGGGAGTGCGGGTGGCCCGCCTCAGCGCCACGACTCGCATTCTGGCCGCGGTGCGGCTGAGCGAGCATCCCGCCGGAACCGGCTTGATGCGGGATGTCGAGGCCCATCGGCGCCGCCTGCGCCGGCTGGGACTCCGACCCGCCCATCTCGTATCCGACGTCGGACTCGCCCGGAGCGCGGGATGGGCGGCGCGGCGGATACCGCTCGTCATGCCGCTCGCGGGGGCCGTAGCGATTGTCGGGTGGCTGCTGTTCTGGGCGCCGTATCGACTCACGGGTTTCGTCGTGGAACGAATGAGACGGCCCCCCGACCAGCGTTCCAGCTACAAGTTGTTGGTCGGCATTGCGGTCTACGCCGTGTGGGTGCTCGGGCTCGCTGTCGCCGGTGCCATCACCTTCAACGTCTGGGTAGGGCTCGGCGTGCTGCTCGGCGTGCCCGCCCTCGGGATGGCAGGCCTCGTCATTCGGGAGCGGTGGCGCGGCGCGTGGGGTGACGTGCGCCGCTTCGTTCTGCTCCGCTCCAGACGACCACTGGTGGACACGCTGCGGGCCACGCAACGCGACTTGGGTGTCCGGTTGGATGCGTTGTATCAGGACTTCGCCGCGCGAGGTGCCGCGTGAACGCTGCCCCATCGGCCGCATCCACCCCTGCGGGGTCGGGCCGTGACGTTCCCAGGGTCGTCTGGTCCTGGGCTTTTTACGACTGGGCGAACTCCGCCTTCACCACGCTCGTCGTCACATTCATCTACTCGACGTACTTCACCAAGGCCATGGCTCCTGATGAAATCACGGGAACGGCCTGGTGGTCGCGGGCGGTGGCGGTGAGTGCGCTCTTGACCGCGATCCTGTCGCCGATTCTCGGCGCGGCCGCCGACCGGGCGGGGGCGCGCAAGCGGTTCCTGGCTGTGGCCACGGCGCTGAGCATCGGCGCCACGACGCTGCTGGGCTTCGTGCCGCCCGGCATGGCCAACGCCGGCATCCTCGCGTTGACGCTCTTCGTCATCGCCGACATCTCGTTCGAGACGGGCTACGTGTTCTACAACGCGTTCCTCCCGACGATCGCCTCACCCGAGCGGATCGGCCGTGTGTCCGGCTACGGGTGGGGGCTCGGGTACGTGGGTGGGCTCGTTTGCATGTTCATCGCTCTGGTGGGATTCGTCCGGCCCGAGGTTCCATGGTTCGGGTTGTCGACCGACGCGGGGTTCAACGTCCGGGCGACCAACTTCCTCGTGGCGATCTGGTTCCTCGTGTTCTCGATCCCGTTGTTTCTGTTCGTGCCCGAGCGGCGGCTTACCGGGGTGCGGGTGGATCCGGGCGCCGCCCTGCGGGAGCTGGCCCGGACGGCCCGCGCGATCGGCCGCTATCGGGAGATGGTGAAATTCTTGATCGCTCGCCTGGTGTTCAACGACGGCCTGGTCACCGTGTTCGCGTTCGGGGGCATCTACGCGGCCGGGACGTTTGGCATGACGCTCTCCGAGGTCATTCTGTTCGGCGTGGTGCTCAACCTCGCCTCGGGGCTCGGCGCGCTTGTCTTCGGGTTCGTGGACGACAAGATCGGCGGCAAGAAGACGATCGTCGTCACACTGATCGCCCTGATTGTGGCCACCGGGATCGCTGTCTGGGCGCCCACCCGGCTGTGGTTCTGGATCGCGGGGATTCTGATCGGACTCTTCGTCGGACCCAACCAATCGGCCAGCCGCTCGCTCATGGGCCGTTTCGTTCCGGAACGGCATCAGGCGGAGTTCTTCGGGTTCTTCGCCTTTTCAGGAAAGGCAACCTCATTCCTCGGGCCCCTGTTGCTGGGTTTCGTGGCCCAAGCAGTCGGTTCCCAGCGCGCGGGGGTGGCGACGGTGATCGCGTTCTTCGTGGTGGGCTGGATCCTGCTTGCGACGGTCGACGAGTCACGCGGCATCGCGGCAGCGCGGGAAGCCTGATAGGTTGGCATGAGACACCGCATCCGGAGCATGTCCATGACACGACTCACGATCCGATTGTCCCTGGCCGTTCCCCTGGTCTTCGTCGCGACGACCCTCGCGGCGCAGGCCGACCTGCCCATCCGCGACACCACGCTCGCCAACGGGCTGCACGTGATCGTGATCGAGAACCACGCGGTGCCGCTCGTCACGGTGGAGCTGGACGTCAAGAACGGCTCGTACACCGAAAGCCCGGAGTACAACGGGCTCTCCCACTTGTACGAGCACATGTTCTTCAAGGCCAACCGGACCATGGCGTCGCAGGAGCGGTACCTGGAGCGGCTGCGCGAGCTGGGCGCGTCGTGGAACGGCACGACATCCGAGGAGCGGGTCAACTACTTTGTGACCGTCGGCATCGACAGCGTGGCACCCACGCTGCAATTCATGGAGGACGCGATCCGCTTTCCGCTGTTTCTTCAGGAGGAGCTGGTCCGGGAGCGGCCCGTGGTGCTGGGTGAGTTCGACCGCAACGAGGCCAACCCCTTCTTCCATTTGTTGCGTGGAGTGGACACGCTGCTCTGGAGCCCAGCCTTCTACTCGCGCAAGAACGTGATTGGGAACCGCGACATCATCAGCTCGACGCCGCAAGAAAAGATGCGGACCATCCAGCAGCGGTTCTACGTGCCCAACAACACCGCGCTCATTCTCTCGGGCGACATCACGCCCGCCCGAGGCTTCCAGCTGGGGGTGCAGGTATTCGGTGACTGGCCGCGCGGGCCGGACCCGTTTGCGACGCCGGCGCCCGATCCGCCGCCGCTCACGCAGTCCAAGGTGGTGATCGTCGAGCGGCCCGTGGGATCGGTGACGTTGGCGATGCGGTGGCACGGCCCGAGCGTCGGTCACGATCCGGCGGCGACCTATGCGGCCGACGTCCTGTCCACGGTGCTGGCCAATCCCTCCAGCGCGTTCCAAAAGCGGCTGGTGGACTCGGGGCTCTCCTTCTCCACGAGCATCAACTACTACACACTGAACCACGTCGGCCCGATCACCGTATTCGCGCAGACCGCGCCGGAGAAACTGCTCGCCCTGCAGCGGGCCCTCCTCGAGGAGATCGCCCGCTTCGTCGACTCGACCTACGTGTCGCAAGCAGAGCTGGACGCGGCGCAAAAGCAGCTCGGCATCCAGGCGTTGTACGAACGGGAGCAGCCCACCGAGTGGGCTCACACGGTGGGATTCTGGTGGTCGGTGGCGAGTCTCGACTACTACCGGACCTATGTGCCGAACATGCAGAAAGTGACCCGGACTGATCTGGCGCGCTACGCTCGTACCTATTTGCAAAACAAACCGTTCGTCGCCGGTGTCCTGATCAGCCCCCAGGCCCGCCAGCAGCTGGATCTCACCACCGACATGCTGATGCCCAAGGAGCTGACGCCATGACGCGACGCGCGCTGCTCACCGCCATGGTGCTCGGGTGGCCTGCCGCGATCGCCGCGCAGGCGGTCCCACCCATCACCAAATTCACGTCCGGCGGCATTACCGTCATCCATAAGCCGATCAGCGCCAACGACGTGGTCGCGGCCCGGCTCTATCTGCGCGGTGGAGCGGCGGCCCTGACGCCGGCCACCGCCGGCATCGAGCGGTTCATCGGCGACGTCTCGACCCACGGCACCGCGAAGTACGACAAAGACCAGTTCGCCAACCTCGCGACCATCACCGGCACGAACATCGGGTCCGGGGTGGACTACGATTTCACCGTGTTTACGGTGCAGGCGGTGCGGCAGCACTGGAACGAGGCATGGGATTTGTTCACACAGGCCGCGCTTTCCCCTACCTTCCCGCAAGCCGAAGTGGAGCAGGTGCGCGCGCAGATCGTCGATGCGCTGGCCCAGCGTCGCGACAACCCCGATAATCACCTCCAGGAGATGGCCGACAGCATTCTGTACGCCGGCCATAGCTACGCGGTCGATCCCGAAGGGACGGAAGCGGCGGTCGGGCGGCTGACCCGGGATGACTTGGTGCACTGGCACCGGCGTCGCTTCACCAAGGCAAACCTGCTCCTCGTGGTCGTCGGCAACGTATCACGCGCCGACCTCGACGCGAAGGTCGCGGCGGCATTCGGCGGCTTGCCCGCCACCGGCGGCGAGGCGGTACCGGCGACGCCGCTCAGCGCAGGCCGCGCCAATCTGGCGACGGTGCGGCAGGAACTCCCCACCAACTACATCCTTGGCCTCTATGCGGCGCCCGGGCCGTCACATCCCGACTACCCGGCGCTCCGCGTCGCGACCCGGGTCCTGAGCGAGCGCCTATTCGAAGAGGTCCGCACGAAGCGGAACCTCAGTTACGCGGTGTTCGCCGGGCTCGGCGGCCGCGTGGCCAACCGCGGGCAGATCTATGTCACCGCGGTGCAGCCCGACACCACGCTCAAGGTCATGCAGGCCGAAGTGCGCCTGCTGCAGCAGGATCTGGTTCCGGTCCCGCGGCTGGGCCAGACCGTCAACGTGTTCCTCACCTCCCACCTCATGTCCCAACAGTCCAACATGGGGCAGGCGGCGGATCTGGGGTTCTGGGACCTCTCCGGCGGCGGGTGGGCCAACTCACGCGCCTACCTGGATCGCCTGCGGGCGGTGACGCCGGCGGAAGTGCAGCGCGTCGCGCGCACGTACATGAAGAACTTCAGCTTCGCGCTGATCGGGGATCCGGCCAAGTTGGACCACGCATTCGTGGCGACCTTCTAGCCCTAAGGGAACTGGTAGCGCTGCACGAGGTTGGTGGCGCTGACGCGCGCCAGTGCGTATAGCGCGCCGTCGGGACCCACCTGCAGGTCGAATAGGTTGCCGCCGGTTCGGGCGAAGGCGTAGACCGCGTTGTCGTCGTCCGGATCGAGCCGGCTGATCCAGCCGTTGACATAATCCCCGAAGAAGTAGGCGCCCCCGTACACCGGCGGGAACGTCGTCAGCGGGGGATTGTAGAAGGCCGCTCCGACGATGGCGAAGCCCGTGAGGAGCGCTCCACTGTGCCGGTACGCGAAGATCGGGGATCGGAAGCGCGCGTCGTTCGTGGGCCCCTCGGTCGTTGGCCAGCCGTAGTTGG
>DATBLG010000073.1:0-14217 GCA_036555485.1 Gemmatimonadales bacterium
CTCCTCGGCCCTGCTCCAGGAGCTGGGCCGCGAGCCCACGGTGGAGGAAATCGCCGAGGGGATGGATATCTCGGAGGAGGAAGTCGCCAAAACGCTGTCCATCTCCCAGAGCCACCTCTCGCTCGACGCCCCGCTCACCCCCGGCGAAGACAACAAGCTGCTGGACTACCTGCCCGACACCCAGAACCCCGGTCCCGATGACGAGATTTTCGAGCACGCGCTCACCGAATCCATCGAAGGCGTGCTCTCGACCCTGAAAGACCGCGAAGCGAAGATCCTGCGGCTGTATTTCGGGCTCGAAGGACAGGAGCCGATGACGCTGGAAGAGATCGGGTCGCTGCTCGGCATCACGCGGGAGCGGGTCCGGCAGATCAAGGAGAAGGCGCTGGCGCGCTTGCGCCATGTGAGCCGGGCTCGAGCGTTGGAGAGCTTCTTGTCCTGAACGGCACGGGCCTTGCCACGATTCTCCCCAGGCCAGGCCATGACCAAAGACGAGCTGTTTCGGCGCCTCCTGGCGCGTACCCGCGACAACGCGTCCCAGATCGATCGGGAAATCACCGCCGCGCTCGAGACCACGGGCGCGGTCTTGGTGTGCGACTCCTCGGGGTTCACGTCGACGACCCGTCACCGCGGCATCCTGCATTTCCTGAGCCTCCTGATTCAGAGCTACGAGCTCAGCATCCCGCTCGTGGCGACGCATCGCGGCACGCTCATCAAGAACGAAGCCGATAACCTGATCGCCATCTTTGAACGGCCCGAGGATGCCATCCGCTGCGCGATCGCGATGCAGGATGCCCACCGGCGGCGCAACGCGGCGGTCGAAGAGGACGAACGGTTTCACGTGTGCATGGGGATCGACTACGGCCGCTATCTGCGGCTCGTCGACGACGTGTTCGGCGACACCGTGAATCTCGCCTACAAGCTGGGCGAGGACCTCGCGGGGCGGGGCGAGATTCTCGTCACCGAGCCGGTGGTGCGCGCTGTCGGCGACACGTTCCACGCCGTCGCGCTCGGGACCCCCGATGTCGGGCACGTGCCGTTGGCTGTGTATCGAGTCGAATGGTGATCACGCTGGCGGTCCTCGTGCTGGCCACCGCCGTCCAGGGCGGGGACCGAACCGACCCGCCGGCCGCTCCGCGGATCGCGTTGGGCTTCGGCGTGGACACGACCGCTTCACCGGTCGGCGACATCTTCAGGATGTGGCGGGCGTTCCTCCAGGACAGGCCAGACTCGCTGCATCCCAGTCCCTTTTGGTCGCGAACCGAGCAGGCGCAGTACCGCGACTACCTGCTGGGACGCGATTACCTGTTTCAGGGTTTTCCGAGGCAGTTTCCATCCGTCACGGTCTTGACCATCACACCGGCGGTGCCCGGAGCGGAGAGTCTGTATGTCATCCGGACGCTGGTCGGGGGCGTCTACCAGCCGGGGGATGAGGTCCGGCTGCTCGGGATCTTCCGCGTGTACGCGCAGCGCACAACGACAGGTTGGGCGCTCTCCAACGCCATCAGTCGGGTCAGTGCCGACTGGGTGCGGGAGCCCATCGGGTCGATCACGTTCGTCTCCCCTCCATCGCGGCGACTCGATCGCGGGCGCGCGCGGCGCTCGGCGAGGTTCGCCGACTCACTCGCGAAGGCGTTCGGGCTGCCGCCGAAACAGCTCACGTACTACGTGGCGGACACGCCGGAGGGGATGTTCCGGCTCCAGGGACTCGACTTCGTGCCCGAACCGAGTCAGTCGGGGGTGGGCGCCGGCCGGGCCGACGATATCAACGGGCTCGTCTTCAGCGGCTCACCGGTCGTGCAGGAAGGCTACCGACACGAGATCGCGCACGTCGTGCTGGCGCCGCTCCGAACGTCCCCGCGCACGCCCTGGCTGGTCGTCGAAGGAATTGCCACGTGGACCGGCGGGCTGCAGGATCACTCGTTCCCGGAGCTGATGCGCGAGTTCGCGTTCTATTTGAAGAACCACTGGGGCTATTCCCTGGACAGCGCGCTCACCGGACCACCGCCGGCCGGCCTCGACACGCGCTACGCGACCGGGGCGATACTCTTCCAGCTTGCCTACGAGCGTGGCGGCATTCCCGCCGTGCGCTCGATATTCCGTGTGCAGGACACGCCGAGTGCAATCCGGCTCGGCTTCGCGAAAGCGCTCGGGGTTGCCCCGGACGCGCTCGATGCCGTCTGGCGGCGGAAGGTGCTGAGCTACGCCCGCTGATTGCCCGCGACTATATTCGGGCCATGGCCAATCTCGCTTCGTTCGACATTTCCACTGGCGCCGATCTGCAGGAAGTCGACAACGCCGTGAATCAGGCGACCAAGGAGGTCGCACAGCGATACGACTTCAAGGGGTCGAAGGCCTCGATCGCGTTCGACCGGGCCAAGGCCGTCCTGACCCTGGTCGCCGATGATGACTTCAAGATGAAAGCGCTGTTCGATGTGCTGCAGGGCAAGCTCATCAAACGCGGCGTGCCCGTGAAAAACCTCGCGCTCGGGGACATCACCCCGGCGGCGGGCGACACGGTGCGACGGGAGATCACGCTGACGCAGGGGATCGCCCAGGAGAAGGCGAAAGCCATCGTCAAGGCGATCAAAGACAAGAAGTTCAAGAAGGCGCAGGCGTCGATCCAGGGCGAAGAGATCCGGGTCCAGTCGCCCTCGAAGGACGAGCTCCAGGAGGTGATGGCCTTCATCCGGACTCAGGACTTCGGTATCGAGCTGAAGTTCGGGAATTACCGCGGATGAAGCTGGGTGTCATCTCCCTGGGCTGCGACAAGGCGACGGTTGACTCCGAGCGCCTGGTGGGAGAGCTCGTGGGCCACGGCGCCATCGTGACCGCGGACCTGCCCCGTGCCGACGTCGTGCTCGTCAACACCTGCGGGTTCATCGACGCCGCCAAGCAGGAATCCATCACTGCGATCCTCCAGGCGGCGAAGCTGAAGGAAACGGGCGACGTGAAGGCGGTCGTGGCCGTTGGCTGTCTGGTCCAGCGCTACCAGTCGGAGCTGCGGCAGGAGATGCCTGAGGTTGACCTGTTTCTCGGGTTTTCCGACCTGCACCACCTCGTCCCGGAGCTGGCGAGCCGCGGGCTGATCGACGACCCGGTCGCCGGCCATCCTGGCGTGCGCCAGTTTCTGGGCGAGCAGGCCCACGTGCGCTACCTCAAGATTTCCGAAGGCTGCGACCATACCTGTGCCTTCTGCGCCATTCCCCTGATGCGCGGCACCCACCGCTCGGAGCCGCTGGAGCGCCTGGTGCGTGAGGCACAAGCGCTTGAGGCTCAGGGCGCGAAGGAGATCAATCTCGTCGCCCAGGATCTCGGACACTATGGACGGGACTTGGGCCGGGCGGGGCCGAAGTTGCCTGAGCTCCTCGAGGCGCTGCTCGCGGAGACGGCGGTCCCGTGGTTCCGGCTGCTGTACGTATACTCTGCAGGGATCAGCGAACGGCTCGTGGAGCTGATCGCTCGCGAGCCGCGCATCGTGCCGTATCTCGACATGCCGATCCAGCACGCCAACGATCAGATGCTCGAGCGGATGCGCCGCCCCGAGCGGCAGGCGAGCCTGCGACAGAAACTCGGCTGGCTCCGGAGGGTCATCCCCGATCTCGCGATTCGGACGACCTGTCTCGTCGGGTTCCCCGGGGAAACGGACGACGCCTTCCGCGAGCTCCTCGCCTTCCTCGAAGAAGCGCAGTTCGACCGGCTGGGTGCCTTCGCGTACTCGCCGCAGGAGGGGACGCGCGCGATGCAATACCCCGACGACGTTCAGGACGCGGTGAAGCGCGACCGGCTCGAGGAGCTGCTCGAAGTGCAGCGGGGCATCTCGGCCGAGCGTCTGGCGCGGTTCGTCGGTCGGGAGGTTCCGGTGCTGGTGGACCGGGTGGCCGATCCGCTGGATGGGGGCGCGACTCACGTGGGGCGGGTGCCCTGGCAGGCCGACGACGTCGACGGCGTCACCTACCTCGGCAGCGGGGGCTGGGCCGAAGTGGGGACCTTCGTGCGCGCTCGGTTGACCGAGAGTGAAGACTACGACTTCCGGGCGGTGGCGCTCACGTGAGAGTCGCGTCGGCCGGGCCGACTCGGAGAACGGCGTCTCGCGCTTGGCGCGGGACGCCTTTTTCGTGGGCCGGGCTTGTGCTGGCCGGGCTGCTCGCCGGCTGCCCGAGGCCGCAGCCGGAGGTCGTGGGGCCCGAACCGGAGCTGCGGGTGGGGCTTGCAGTTGGGGTCGGGAGCGTGCGGCTGGGGGGGGACGGGGAGCTGTTCATCACCGACGACGGGAACGGCGCCGCGGTCGGCGCCATCAAGGCCGGAACAGTGTGGACGGCCGTCCCGGATTCCGGCGGCGGACTCGTGCTCGTGCGCCCCGACGGCTCGCGCACCGAGCGGCACGGGGGGATTTCCGCGGTGAACGTTTCCGAAGGGCGATTCGCGATGGCGAACGGGCGTCGCTTTCGCGGGCGGGTCAACGTGGTGCGTGTCCGAACCGGCCTCACCCTGATCAACCGGGTGCCGCTCGAGAGCTACCTCGCGGGCGTGCTGGGCCAGGAGCTGGGGCCGCGTCGGCCGGAGGAGCGCCAGGCGCTGCTCGCTCAAGCGGTGGTGGCGCGCAGCTTCGCGGTACGCAATCGGGGCCGCTGGGAATCCGAGGGCTTCGATGCCACCGCCGACACGCGCGATCAGGTGTACCTAGGAGTCGATGGCGAGACGCCACAAGTATGGGAAGCGGTGCGCGCCACCACGGGCCAGGTGCTGCGCTTCCACGGTCGAGTGATCGACGCGTACTACCACTCCAGCTGCGGGGGTCGCACGGCGCCGGTCGAGGAGGTGTTCCGGTCGGCGCAGCGTCAGCCTTACCTGCGATCCGTTTCCGACGCGAGCGGGGGGGGACGATACTATTGCGAGCGGTCGCCGCATTTCCGCTGGCGTGAGGAGTGGGATGGGTCGACGCTCCGCACTATATTGACGCGGACGCTGACGACGGTGATGAACGTGAGCGGTGATGGGCTGCAGCGCATCACCGACGTCACCGTGGCACGCACCACGGAGTCCGGACGAGTGGGGGAGTTACGCATCGTATTTGCGCGCGGGGATGTGCGGCTTCCCGGTCCCGACGTTCGTACAGTGCTGCGGCCCGCGCCTGACCGGCTGCTTCGGAGCACGGCGTTTCGCGTGTTCGTGACCCGAGACGGCGGACAACTGAGCCGCTTGGCGGTTGAGGGTGCGGGTGCCGGGCACGGCGTGGGGCTGTGCCAGTGGGGTGCCATCGGGCGCGCCCGGGCTGGGCAGCGCTACAGCAACATTCTCACCACCTATTTCCCGGGGACCACGGTTGCGCGCCTGTACTAGGACGCTGGCGGTAATGGCTGCGGTAGCGGGAGTACTCGAACCGTGGGCCGCCCCTTCCGGACTGGCCGCCCAGGGCGTGTTGTCCCAGTTCACGTACGACAACCTGCGGTTGTCGGGGTTGCAGGTGGACGTGGGTTCGCTTGCGGCGCGCGACATGCGCGGGGCGCTGGTAGGGGGCGTGCGACTCGACGCGGGGTACTTGGCACCACATGTGCGCGTGCTCCTCGGGTTGTCGTTCTCGCGCTCTGATTTCGACCAGCGCGCGCTGGCGCGGTTCAACCGCCAGCTGTTGGCGCTGGTGAACGACCCCGAGTCAAACGCGACCATCGATGTGGGGCGCATTCGCCTCGCCGACCTCACCGCGGATCTCGATCTGCAATACGTGTTCTACGAAGGGCGGCCGGTGACGACGGCGCTCGGGCTGGGGGTGGGTGTCCACCTCCGGAACGGCAGCGGCCAGGCGATCAACGGCACGTTCGTCGAAGACGCCCTGGATGGGGTGGCTCCGGCCCTCAACGGGACCATCGGGGTCGCGGTGGCGCTGACCCCCGCCTGGCGGTTCACTGGCGAGCTACGCGGGACGCTGCTCAGCGAGTTCTCGACCGTATCGGCGCGCGTCGGGTTCATGTTCCGGTTCCCGGGCGTGCGCGGGGGCCGATGAACGAACCGGTGCGCGTCGCGGTCGTGGGCGCGGGGAGCATTGCGCAGGTGGCGCACCTGCCGGTGCTGCGGAAAATCGCCGGCGTCGAAATCGTCGCGCTGTGCGATAACGACCTCCCTAAGGCCCAGGCCTTGGGGGCTCGGTTCGACGTGCGGGAAGCCTATGACGACATCGAGGAGGTGCTGAAGTACGTCCGTCCCGATGCGGTCGTCATCTGCACGCCGAACCATCTCCACGAGATCCACGTCGCGGCCGCGCTCTCGGCCGGCGTGCACGTGCTGTGCGAGCGCCCGCTGTCTCTGAGTTACGATGGCGTGGAGCGGGTGCTCAAGGCGGCCGAGCGCTACGGCAAGCGGGTGATGGTGGCGATGAATCATCGCTTCCGCACCGACGTGCAGGTGGTGCGCGGGTTCCTGGCGGGTGGCGAGCTGGGTTCGATCGATATGGTGCGCGGCGGGTGGTTCACCTTCCAACCGACCGCCACGCGCCAACAGCTCGGTTGGCGGCTGCGGCGCGCAGAGGCCGGCGGCGGGGCGATGCTCGATCTCGGATTGCCGCTGATCGATCTCGGGTTGTGGCTCACCGGCTGGCCGATTCCCAAGCGGATCACGGCCCACCTGGTGGGCGGGGGTCGGGAAACCGTCGAAGACATGGGGATGGCGCTGATCGTGTGTGAGAACGGACTTTCCATCGGGGTGGCGGTGAGTTGGCGTCACCTCGGACGCGGCGAGCGGTTTTGGTTCGAGATGGTGGGGAAGAAGGGAACCGCCGACATCTCGCCGTTGCGGGTCTACAAGGAAGTGCACGGCGTGCCCGCGGACGTGACCCCGACCGGCGCGAGCGGTCGCGAGACGCCGTTCATCCAGTCCTATCGCGCCGAGTGGACCTATTTTCTGGCAGTGATCAAGGGGGAAGTCAACGCGCCGCCGCCCAAGGATCAGCTCACCCTCCATCGAGTGCTCGAGGCGGTGTATCGCTCGTCCGACGAAGGGCGCGACGTGCTGTTGTGAGTCCCCGCCGGAGCTGGCTGCTCGTTGCATTGGGCGCCGTGGCGCTCGCCGCGAGCTATCCGCCGCTCCCGCTCCCGCTCCTGAGTTTTGTCGCTCTCGTCCCGGCGGTGCTGCTCCTCACGGACGCCGGTGCCGATTCGCGCCGCGCATTCTCGCTTGGGTTCCGCTACGGGCTCGTCGCCAACGGGCTGGTGCTGTATTGGCTCGTTCTTGCCCTGTGGCACTTCACGGCGTTCGCCGCGCTCGGCTACGTCGTGACGGTGTTCTGTCTTGGGGTGTTCAGTGGGACGCTGTTCTGGTTTGTGGCACGCGCGCGCTCGGCGTATCCGGCTCTCCCATTGGCGCTGCTGTTTCCCGTCAGCTGGACCGCTCTCGAATGGGCGGTCGGTCACCTCGGTGACGTAGCCTTCCCGTGGCTCGGACTCGGCACGTCGCTCGCGGACGCGCCGGTGCTGGTGCAGTGGGCCGACCTGGCGGGCGCCCGTGGCGTGACCTGGTGGCTCGTCTGGTGCAATGTGCTGGTAGGCGCGGCGCTGGCACCAGGAGTCTGGGGGAATTGGCGCGCGGTCGCCCGGACCGTGGCCCCCGTCGCCGTCACGATCGTCCTTGCGGCTGGGTACGGGATGTGGCGCGAGCGAACTGTGGCACTGCGTCCGGTGGGGACGATCGCGCTCGTGCAACCGAACATTGGATTCCGCGAAAAGTGGGACCCGGCCCACGCCGACAGTGAGGTCGCGACGCTGCTCGCGCTCTCGCGTGACGCCCGATCCGCCGCGCGCCCCGATCTTGTCGTCTGGCCCGAGGCGGCACTCCCCTATTTTCTGTCCCAGCGCCAGGATTGGCAGCGGGAAATCGGTCGCTTCGCGAGTGACGGGCGTACGCCGTTGCTGACGGGTGGCGTACATGTTGTTTTTGGGAGCGCCGACACACGCGAAGTGTTCAACGCGGCGTTCTTCTTCGATAGCCTCGGCCGGTGGGACCCGTACCCGGTGTACAAGAAGCACTACCTCGTCCCCGTCGTGGAGCTGGTACCGTTCGTGCCCGTACGCTGGTTCCGCGCCCTCCCGGGGTTGGGCCGGTGGTCTGGTGGCTTTGGTCGCGGGCGGGACTTACCGGTCTACTCCACGGCGATCGGGGGTTTCGGGGTGCTGATCTGCTACGAGTCGGCGTTCGAGGACCTGGCGCGCCGCTATCGCCGGGTTGGCGCGGAGTTTCTGGTCAACATCACGAATGACGCCTGGTTTGGCCGCACCAGCGCTCCCTATCAACACGCCTCTCACCTCGTGTTGCGCGCGATCGAAACCCGGATGGGCGTGGCCCGCGCGGCGAACTCCGGGATCTCCGAATTCGTCGACCCACTCGGACATGTGTCCCAGCCGAGCCAACTGGAGACGCAGGCAGTCGTGACCGGTGCCCTGATGACGAGCGAGGCGCGCACGCTCTACGTCGCCCTCGGCGACTGGGTCGGGATCGCCAGCGTGCTGGCCACCTCGGTGCTCGCCACCGCCCTCGCCATTCGGTCGCGGCGCTCCCCTTCCGCTGGATGACCTCCCGCCTCGGCGTCGACGTCGGGGGGACGTTCACCGATCTCGTCGCCGTCGCAGCAGACGGAGGAATCGAGATCCGGAAAGTCCTGAGCACGCCGCACGACCCCGCGGTGGGTCTGTTCCAAGCGGTAGATGCCTGGGTGGGTAAGGGGAAGGCGATCGAGGTCCTGGTTCACGGGACCACGATCGCGACGAACGCCCTGCTTGAACGGCGCGGGGCGAGACTGGCGCTCGTGACCACGGCCGGGTTCGAGGATCTGCTCTGGTTGCGACGGCAGGATCGCCCGTCCCTCTACGACCTGGCGCGGGACCACCCACCGCCGCTCGCCGCGCGGGATGACGTGGTCGGTGTGTTTGAGCGCATGGGGCCAGCGGGGGTGGTGATCCCGCTCGAGGACGCAGAGGTGGAGCGGGTGACCGCGGCGGTGCGGGCGCGCAGCCCTGAGGCAGTGGCGGTTGTGACACTGTTCTCGTTTCGCCATCCCGAACACGAGCGGCGGCTCACGGCGGCACTGCGGGCCGCGCTTCCCGGCGTGCCAATCGCCGCGAGTCATGAAGTCCTGCCGCTGTTCCGCGAATTCGAGCGCTGTGCCACCACGACCGCGGAGGCGTACCTGCGACCGCTCGTGGCGGCTTACGTGAAACGCGCGGCGGCGGCCGGCTCCGCGCGTGGAGCCGGTGCATTCCGGATCATGGCATCCGGGGGCGGGACGCTGACCCCTGAGGCGGCGAGTCGATCAGCGGCTTTGCTCGCGCTCTCCGGACCGGTGGGTGGGGTGGTCGGTGCCCAGATCCTTGGCGCACTGGTGGGACATGAGGATCTCCTTACGCTCGACATGGGGGGCACGAGCGCGGACGTGAGCCTCGTGCAGGGCGGTGCGGCCCGTCGCGAGGGTGCGACGGTCGTGGGCGGGGTGCCGCTGGCGGTTCCCGCCGTGCTGATCGAGACGGTCAGCGCGGGCGGTGGGAGCATCGCCTGGATGGACGATGCCGGGACGCTCAAGGTGGGACCGCGCAGCGCCGGGGCGGTCCCGGGGCCCGCCTGCTTTGGGCGTGGAGGCCAGGCCCCGACGGTTACCGATGCCTGTCTGGCACTCGGCTGGCTCGATCCGGGTTGGACGCTCGCCGATGGCGTGCAGCTCGACCAAGGGGCCGCCGTGCGGGCACTGGGCAGCCTGGTGCCTCCCTCCGGCCTGGACATCAGTGGCATCGCCCAAGGGATCGTGGCGGTGACCACCGCCGCCATGGCCCGGGCGCTCAAGCGCGTGAGCGTGGCGCGTGGAGTGGATCCCCGGACGCTCGCGTTGCTGCCATTTGGTGGAGCGGGGCCGCTGTTCGGTTGCGGGCTCGCCGACGTCCTCGGGATGCGCTGCGTGATTGTGCCGCCGCACCCGGGTGTTCTCTCGGCGCTCGGTCTCGCCGCGGCCGCGGAGCGGGTCGAGGTCGTGGCATCGTTGCACGAGCCGGTCGCCACGCTCGGGCGCGCGCGCCTCGCTGTGGCGTTCGCCGAGCTCGAGGCGCGCGCCAAGCAGGAGCTTCCCGATGCCACAACTCGCCGGCTGGCCGATTGCCGCTTCGCCGGACAAGGCTATGAGGTCACCGTTCCGCTCCACACGGGCGAGCTGGAGGGGATCGAACCGGCGTTTCGCGCCGCCCATCTCGCGCGCTACGGGCACGCTGGCACCGAGCCGGTGGAGATCATGAATATCCGTGTGGTCGCCGAGCGCGCCACCCGACAGCCGCAGCTGCTGCATCGGGCGGGGGTTGGGAAGCCGACCCCGAGTCGACGCCGCATCACCGTGCGCGGCAAAACAGTGCGGGCGCAGGTCTGGCCGCTGAGCGAGCTGCCGGCGGGCCTCCGGATCGATGGCCCGGCGATCCTCGCGGGGCCGGACGCCACAGCGCTGATCGAGACCGGGTGGAGCGGCACGGTGCAAGGATCGGGCGCCGTCTTGTTGGAGCGCGCATGACGCTCGATCCCATCGCCCGCGAGGTCATGGCGCACGCCTTCGCCGGGATTGCCGAGGAAATGGGACTCGTACTGGTGCATTCCGCGGTGTCTCCCAACATCCGCGAGCGGCGCGACGCCTCGGCGGCGCTGTTCGACGCTCGTGGCGACATGATTGCCCAGGCAGCGCACATTCCCGTACACCTGGGGGCGCTTGCGGAAGCGGTCGCGTCGGTGCGGGCGGAGCACCCTCGGCCGGGAGAGTTGTACATCCTCAACGACCCCTACGCGGGTGGCTCCCACCTGCCCGATCTCACCCTGGTTGGGGTCATCCGGGCCGGCGAGGAGGTCGGTGGCTATAGCGTGGTTCGCGCACATCATTCGGACGTTGGCGGTGCGACGCCTGGCAGCATGCCGGCCGGTGCCCGCGAGTTGTACGCGGAAGGGCTCGTGCTCCCACCGGTGGCATACACGCCGGAGGTCGAGCGGGTGTTGCTCGCCAACGTGCGCACGCCCGAAGTGCGACGCGCGGATCTCTCGGCTCAGCAGGCGGCGGTGCGGCGCGGTGCGGAGGGGATGTGGTCGCTCGCCGCGCGGCATGGGTGGGGGTTCGTCCAGGCAGCGGCGCGCGACCTCATGGACGACGCCGAACGGCGGACGGGGGCGGCACTTGCCAAACTCAAGACGTATGGAGAACGGCGTGGTGTGGACACCGTAAAGGGAACGGCGTACGAGGCCGTCGACTACCTCGAAGGCGATGGTGTCACCGATGAGGATATCCCGATCCGTGTCCGGGTGGAGATCAAGGACGGCGTCTTTTACGCCGACTTCACAGGAACGTCTCCCGCCGTGATGGGGAATGTGAATTGTCCCCTCGCGGTTACCCGCGCGGCTGCGCTGTTCGTCGTCCAGGTCCTCGTGGGCGAAGACGTCCCGATGAACGCCGGGGTCGCGCGCGCCGTACGGGTGACGGCGCCGGACGGATGCCTCGTCAACGCGCGCCGGCCGCGCGCCGTGGCTGCGGGCAACGTCGAGACGTCGCAGCGCATCGCCGACGTATTGTTCCGCGCGTTGGCCGAGGGCGGACTGGTGGTGCCGGCCCAGGGGCAGGGGACGATGAACAATGTGACCATGGGTGGGAGCGACCCTCGCCTGTGGACCTACTACGAGACGCTCGGAGGCGGACAGGGCGCAGGCCCCTCCGGGCCCGGGGCGTCCGGGGTACACGTCGGGATGTCGAACACCCGGAATACACCGATCGAGGTGCTGGAGATGGAGTACCCGGTGCGGGTGCGCAGCTACCAGCTGCGACGCGGCAGCGGTGGCTCGGGACGGTGGAGCGGTGGGGACGGTGTGATTCGCGAATTCGAGATGCTGGCGCCCGCCGAGGCGAGCATATTGACGGAACGGCGACGGCGCGGGGCTCGCGGTGCGGCGGGTGGAAGCGATGGCGCGCCGGGGCGGAATCTGTTGAATGGCGCGCCGCTGGGTGGGCACGTGAACGTGCGCCTGCTCGCAGGCGACGTGTTGCGGATCGAAACCCCCGGGGGTGGGGGTTGGGGCGTGGCAGGCGGGGACAACCGAACGGAGGAACGATGAGCTATCTGCTCGTGGCGCTGCTCGGGCTCGTGGCGGGCGTCGTGTCGGGGTTATTCGGAGTCGGCGGAGCGATCGTGATCGTCCCCGGTCTCGTGCTCCTCGCGAAGCTCCCGCAACACACGGCGAACGGTACGTCGCTCGCCGTGCTGCTGTTTCCGGTCGGAATCCTGGGGTTCCTCCAGTACTACAAGCGTGACCAGGTGAACCTGTCCTACGCCGCGTTCGTCGCGCTCGGCCTGTTCTTCGGCGCACTGATCGGCGGGCGGCTCGCCGGGATGCTGCCGGAACCGGCGTTGCGACGGGCATTCGCGGTCCTGTTACTGCTCGTCGCGGGGAAGCTGCTGTTTACCAAATGAGGTGGGAGCGTCATGGAGTTTCGGCGACCCACTTTCCGCGCAAAGCTCGCTGCCGCTCGGTCGCTTCCGGGATCGCCTCGATCCGCGGCGGTTGAGCTGTGGGGAGCGCTCCTGAAAGCGACCCGATTGTTGTATCTTTGGATAGCCGGTCCACCTTTCGCGGGGAGCACGCACGTGTCAAAGAGCGACGATCAAAAGCTGGCCGCCCTGGCAAGGAAAAACGCCGCCAAGGCCGCGGCCAAGCCCAAGCCCACCGGACGCCGTCAATATGACAGCACGCTTCCGCCGGAGGCGGACGAGGACATCGAACGGCGCAACTTTTTTTCGGAGATGAAGAAGCGCGAGTTCTAGCTTCACCCTTGAGCATGAACAGTCCACTGTCGACTACCCAGGTCGCCCTGCGCGGGCGTGAGATATCCGCCATGACCGACGCCCAGGTTCTGGACTGGATCCACGCGTGTGAGACTATGGCGCGCTGGAAGGACACCCCGCCAGCGGCGCGACAAGTGTGGATGACGGCGCGGGTGCGCGCCGAGGCGGAGATCCGGAAGCGTCGCCGTCGGGGCTGAGCGCATGCCGGACACCAACGCTTTTTTTGCAGCGGTCCGCGATCGCGCCCCCGACCGTGTCCGCACCTTGCTGGCCCAAGACCCGAAACTGATCCACGCGAAGAGCGACGGAGCGACGGCGTTGCACGTCGCCGCCATCGGCAACGACCGCGCGATGGTGGACCTGCTGCTCAGCGCCGGCGCCGATTTCCTCGCCCGCGACGACGCCTACCAAATGGCGCCGATCGGTTGGGCGAACGAAGAAGGGCACATGGACATGGTCCGCTACCTCTACACCCGGGGCGCGGAAGTCGATTTGCATCAGGCCGCGGCGTGCGGGCTCGTCGATCGGGTGAAAGACCTGCTGAAAGGGAGTCGGCGCGAGGTCAACACCGTTGCGGGCGGATGGACACCGCTCCAGCTGGCGACGCTGTGGGGACATCGCGATGTCGTGGAACTGCTGCTGGGGCGTGGCGCTGATCCGCTGGTCCGGGATCCCTTCGGTCGGACAACGATCGAAATCGCGCGCGCGCAGGTTGAGACGAACGCCAAGGGTACGCCCCTGGTGCGCGAAGAGCGCCGCAAGCAGATCGTCGAGGAATGCGCCGGCATCGCCGAGCTCCTGACGGTCCGCGGCGTGCGGGGATAACAACGCTCACTATCCCGCGAGTCGCCGCTCTCGAGCGCCTCCTCGCCATCATTCCGACGCTGGAGCCTCCGTTCATCCTCCTCGAGGACGGGCGTGGCACAGGCCACACCCATCTCGTGTGGGGCGCCCAGCGGCGCTGGCGGACCGAATGGGGGGAATCGATCGCCGTTCCCTCGGTGGCGCCGGGTGAGACCCCGTGGTATGGACTATTGGCGTACGAAGCCGGCCTTCCCAGCCCGCTGGCGCCGGCCGAGCCGGTCGTGCCGCAGCCCTTCGCCGACTTCTTCCAGCCCCAGAATCGGATTCTGCTCGCGCCGCAGGACGGTGCTGTGACGTGCGAAGGCAGCGACGCCGCGGCACGCTGGCAGGAAACCGACCGGGGGGGTCCCGCCCCGGCTCTCCCCCCTGCCACGTCGCCCGCGTCGCACTCGCGAGTATGGCGCTCGATCGACGAGTCGGGCTTCCTTTCCGCGGTGCAGCGGGCGCGGGAGCTCATCGCTGCTGGGGACATCTACCAGGTCAATCTTTCCGTGGCGGAGCGCTGGCCGCTCCGCGG
>DATBLG010000083.1:0-12079 GCA_036555485.1 Gemmatimonadales bacterium
ACATCGTTGCTGATGGCGAACAACATGATGGCGGCGACCACGATGAGGCCGACGTTCGTCAGCCGGGTTCGGAGCTCGATCGAGAGCGGCCTGCGGCGGATCGCTTCGGCCAGCAGAAACAACAACCCCCCACCGTCGAGCACCGGAATGGGCAGCAAATTGAGGATTGCGAGGTTGATGGACAACACGGCCATCAACGTGACGAGCGCCCCCACGCCCAATCGTGCGGCCTCGCCGGACACCTGTCCGATGCGAATCGGCCCGCCCAGCTCGCGCACAGACACGCGCCCCGTTATCAGGCCGAATACCGCGCCGACTACCTGGCCCGCGACCTGGACGCTGCGCCGCGTACCCTCGGCGACCGCCCCGACCACTCCGAAGCGCTCGTGCACCACCGGCTCACGCGCGCCCAACCCGAGGTAGCCTCCCATCAGGTTTTTCCCGGTGTGCGGGTCGGTCACCGAGCGACGCTCCGGGGTGAGCGCGAGTGTCATGCGAGCTCCGCCCCGCTCAATTTCGATCGACAGCGACTGCCCTTCGCTCCCGCGAACGATCCGTGTGAACTGAAACCAGGAGGTGATCGGCACTCCATTCGCGGCCACGACCCGATCCCCTACCTGTACACCGGCCCGATGGGCCGCGGCACCGGGCATGACCTGATCGATTACGGGGGCGTAGAACGGGTCGATCGCCCGTACCAGGGCGGTCCGCGGCGCCTCCTCGAGGGGCACGGTCAACGTCAACGGGGTGGGACGTCCTTCGACTTCCACGGCGACGGGCGGTGGAAGCGTGAAGAGCTTTTCCAGCAGCTCTTCCCAGCTCGTGACCGCGGCGCCGTTCAGCGCGACGATGCGGTCACCCCGCTCGAGCGTCCCCAGCTCCTCCGCACCCGCCGGAAGCTCCGCAACCCACACACTGTCGACCTGCGTCGTCTGGGTCCGGTCGACCCCGCGTGTCCCCGCCAGCGCCGCGAAGGCGAAGACCGCGAACACGGCGTTCATCGTGACCCCGGCGAGCAAGATGATGGCCCGGGCCCAAACCGGTCGCCGCTCGAACACGCGCTCCGGATCGATCCGGACGGAGGCGGCGCCTCCCTCGAGCGCTTGCGCCGCGCCTTGCTCCTCGAGCGTGGCCATGCTGACATATCCGCCGATCGGCAGCCAGGAGATGCAGTATTCCGTCTCGCCCCGGCGGAACACGAGTCCCTTGACCGGAGGCCCGATGCCGAGCGAGAACCGCAGCACCTGGACCCCGAGCGCCTTGGCGGCCATGAAGTGTCCCAGCTCGTGAACGAAAATCAGCACGCCGATAACGACGATGAACGACGCGATCGTCAGGAACATGCGGCCTCCTGGGCCAGGCGCCGAGCCATGGCATCGGCGGCCAGCACCGCGTCGAGCGATGTGGCATCCTGCGCGTCATGGCGCGCCAGCACCCGCTCGATGATCTCGGCGATGCGGCCGAATCGGATGCGACCTTCCAGAAACAATTGCACGGCGACCTCGTTGGCAGCGTTGAACGCGGCCGGTGTGGTGCCGCCTCTGGCCCCGGCCGCGCGTCCCAGCGCGTACGCGGGAAACTTCGCCAGTGAGACGGGTTCGAACGTGAGTGCTCCCGTGGCGAGGGCATCAAAGCGCCGCGGTCCCGCATCCGACAACCGCCGCGGATGCGTCAGCGCGTAGAGGATCGGCAACTCCATGTTGGGAAAGCCGAGTTGCGAGAGCACGGAGCCGTCCACGAACTCGACGAAGGCGTGGATCACCGACTGAGGATGCACGACGACCTCGACTTGTGAATACTCGAGCCCGAAGAGGAAATGCGCTTCGATCACCTCGAGGGCCTTGTTGACGAGGGTCGCGGAGTCGACGGTGATTTTTCTTCCCATCTTCCAGGTGGGATGCTGCAAGGCCTCGTCCACGGTCGCGTCGGCGATGCGGCCGGGGTCCCAGCTGCGGAACGGCCCCCCCGAGGCGGTGAGGATGAGGCGCGACACCTCTCCGGCGGAGCGGCCGGACAGACACTGCAGGACCGCGCTGTGCTCGGAGTCCACCGGAACGATTTCCCCGCCACCGTCGCGCGCCGCGTGGGTGACCAGCTCACCCGCCATCACCAGTGTTTCCTTGTTGGCGAGGGCCACCCGCTTCCCAGATTGCAACGCGGCGAGAGTCGCCTCGAGCCCCGCGGCGCCGACGATGCCATTCACCACGATGCCCGCGTCCGGTTGGGTCGCCGCCTCGACCAGGCAGCCAGTCCCGTTCCCTCTACCGCTTCCCTGCCCCCCGTTGACCAATCCCACATACGCCGGCCGCCACTGATCCGCCTGCTCTCGCAGCAGCTCGGCATTGCTGTGAGCCGTGAGCGCGACGACGTGGAACTCGTCGCGGTGCCGACCGAGCACCGCGAGGGTCGAACGACCGATCGATCCCGTCGAGCCCAGCACCGCCACGCCGATCGTCATATCACCCCGAACAACCGGAACAGGCCTGCCCCGACCGGGATGACGAAATAGAGCGAATCGAGACGGTCGAGCACGCCTCCGTGACCGGGGATGAGGGCGGACGAGTCCTTGACCCCTGCCTCGCGCTTCAGGAGCGATTCGGCGACGTCACCGACCTGCCCTACCACGCCGACCGCCGCCCCCACCGCCACCAGCTGCAGGGTCCCGAGCTGCAAGCCGGTCTCGGGCAACACCCAGCGCCCCGCAGCGAGGGCTCCGAGGACGGCGGCCGCGAAGCCGCCAATCGCCCCGGCCCATGTTTTGTTGGGCGAAAGCACCGGCGCGAGTTTCGGCCCGCCGATCAGGCGCCCGGCGGCCATCGCGGCGGTATCGCACAACCAGGTGAGGGCGAGCGGCAACAGGACGAGGATCGCGAGGGGCCAGCTCTTCACGCCGGCGCTCCCTCCGTGCCGGATGGCAATGATGAACGCGGGCAGTGCCGAGGCGTACAGCGCGCCGAACACCGTGACCGCCACCGCGGGCAGCGGGCGTCCGCGCGGCCCACGGGTCCACATGGCGAGCCCGAGCACCGCGAGCAGCCACATCGCCCCCACGAACAATGCGGGTTCCGCCCAGTGGCTCTCCGACCCTTTCGCCCAGTATGTCGCGATCGGAATCGCCGCGGCGGCGGCAAGCCCGATGCCGTCGAGCGCATCGATCTGCTGCCGCCGGGCCAGGGCGTACACTTCGCGCGTCCCGAGAACGCCGAGCAGCGCGAGCACCGCCGCGAGCGGCCATCCGCCCCACCACAGGAGGCCGACCACCAGGGGAATAGCGATCCCGGCGAAGGCGATGCGTTGGACGAGATTGCGAGACATCACGCGGAAACGGTACCGAACCGCCGCTCGCGCTGCTGGTAGTCGAGAATCGCCTCGAAGAGGGTGCGCCGGGTGAAATCCGGCCACAGGACCGGCGTGAGGTACAGCTCGGTGTACGCCAGCTGCCAGAGGAGGAAGTTGGAAATGCGCTGCTCGCCCGACGTACGAATCAAGAGGTCGGGATCGCCCCACGGCGCGGTGTAGAGCCGGGCGGCGATCGCCTGCTCGTCCACTTCGTCCAGACGGAGCGCTCCGCCCTGCACCGCTTCCGCAAGTTGGCGCGCCGCCCGCGCGATCTCGCCTCTCGAGGAGTAGGAGATGCACAGGTTCAGCGCCAACCGGGTCCCGGTCTGCGTCTCGGCTTCGACGCGCTCCACGGCGGCACGGCCGCCGGCGGTGAGCCGGGCGCGTTCGCCCAGGACGCTCACCTTCACGCCCTGCGTGACGAGCTCACCGATCTCTTTCGCGATGTATTCCTCGAGCAGGTCCATCAAGGCGGAGATTTCGGTGACCGGCCGCTTCCAGTTCTCTTCGGAAAACGCGAACAGGGTGAGCACTTCGACACCGGCCTCGATCGACCCTTCCACCGCCTCGCGCACGGCCTTCATCCCCGCTCGGTGACCGAGCGGCCGCGGCAGGTGGCGCTCGCGCGCCCAGCGCCCGTTCCCGTCCATGATGATGGCTACATGGCGCGGAACCGCCCCAAGCAGCCGGACCTGCGCGAGCGGATCGTCGCCCATCAGACTTCCATGATCTCCGTCTCTTTGGCCTTCACCGCTTCCTCCACCTGCTTCAGGTGGTCGTCGTGCAGCTTTTGCACGTCCTTTTCGGCGTGCTTCTGATCGTCCTCGGACACGTGCTCGGTCTTTTTGATGCGGCTGATGGCTTCGGTGCGGGCATGACGGATTGCCACCCGCCCCTCTTCGGCGAATTTGTGCACGACCTTCACGAGCTCGCGACGGCGTTCTTCGGTGAGTGGAGGCAGCGGCAGGCGGATGAGGTTGCCGTCGTTCGACGGCGTGAGACCCAGGTCGGAGGCAAGGATCGCCTTCTCGACCGCTTTCAGCAGACCTTTATCCCACGGCTGGATCGTGAGAAGTTTGGGCTCCGGGGTGGCCACGCTCGCCACCTGGTTCAACGGCATCTCGCTGCCGTAGGCATCCACCTTCACCAGGTCGAGGAGTGAGGTCGTGGCTTTGCCGGTACGGACCGTTGAGAACTCGCGGCGCACCGCCTCTACCGCCTTCACCATGGCCTGTCGAGCCTGCTTGGTGTGATCGACGAGGGTCATTGGACAATAGTTCCGACGCGCTCGCCGTACAACACTTTGGCCGTCGCGCCCGGTTGGTTGATGTTGAACACCACGATCGGGAGTCGGTTCTCCTTGCACAGCCCGAAGGCGTTGGCATCCATCACGGCATACCCCTTGACCAGCGCCTCCTGGAATGACAGCTCGGGGATGAAGCGGGCGTTCTTGTCCTTGTTCGGGTCGGCCGTATAGACGCCGTCCACATTCGTCGCCTTGAGGATGACCTTGGCTTCTACTTCCAGCGCTCGCAACACCGCGGCCGTGTCCGTCGAAAAGTAGGGGTTCCCCGTTCCGCCGGCGAAGATCACCATGCGCCCCTTCTCGAAATGCCGCACGGCCCGGCGGCGAATGTAGGGCTCGGCCAGCGCCTCCATCCGAATCGCCGTCATGACGCGGGTGTCGAGCCCTTTCTTCTCGAGGATGTCCTGCAACGCCAGGGCGTTGATGACCGTGGAGAGCATGCCCATGTAATCGGCCGAGACGCGGTCCATGCCTTGTTCGCTCGCGGTGGCGCCGCGGACGATGTTCCCGCCGCCGACCACGAGACCGAGCTGCACGCCCGTGGCGGCCACCTGTCGCAGCTCGTCGCTGACCTTGTCGATTACCCCGTAATCGATCCCGGCGCCGGCTCCACCCGCCCCCGCGAATGCTTCGCCCGACAGCTTGAGGAGCGCGCGGGGGTAGACGAGCTTAGCCACCTAGTTGCCCCCGAGCTCGAGTCGTGCGAAACGCCGCACCTGGACGTTTTCGCCGGTATTCGCCGCCAGCTGCTTCACGAGATCGCCCACCGTGCGCGAGTCGTCTTTGACGAATTTCTGTTCGAGCAGCACCGACTCCTCGTAGAACTTCTTGAGCCGGCCTTCGACGATCTTCGCCTTCACGGCGTCGGGCTTCTTCTCCTCGGCGACCTGGGCTTCGTAAATCCGCTTCTCGCGCTCGATGACCTCGGCGGGCACGTCTTCGACGCGTACAGCGAGCGGCTTGGCCGAGGCGATGTGCAGGGCGACGTCCTTGGCGAGCTGCCGGAAGTCGTCGGTGCGGGCCACGAAGTCGGTCTCGCAATTGATCTCCACGAGCACCGCGACCTTGCCATTGAAATGCACGTAGGCTTCGATCAACCCTTCCGAAGCCGAGCGACCCGCCCGCTTGTCGGCCTTGGCCGCGCCGCGCGACCGCAGGATCTCGGCGGCCTTTTCGATGTCGCCGCCGGCCTCTTCCAGCGCCTTCTTGCAATCCATCATGCCGGCCCCCGTTCGGGCCCGGAGCTCCGCGATCAGTTTTGTCGACACGTCACGCACCGTCGTCACTGTGGTCACTCCTTATAAAGAACGCCGCCCTCGCGGCCGTCTGGCTCGGAAGGGCGGCGGCGGTCATCGACTGCCCCCTGGTCCTCCGCGCGGAAGTTAGGCCTCGCCCCCTGCGGCCGGCTCGACCGCGGCGGGCGCTTCGTCGCCCTTGAGCCGCGCGGCGATCGCTTCCGGTTTGGGCCGGCGCTTGCGTCGCGCCACCCGCTTCTTGCGGTCGCTCTCCGACTCCGCCTCGACACCTGTTTCGGTCGAATAGGTCACGGCCTCGGCATCGTCGGTCGCGTCGCGCAGGGGCTGCTGGCTGCGGGCCTCGGCGATCACTTCGGCGATCGACGTCGCGATCAGCGACACCGCGCGAATCGCGTCGTCGTTGCCGGGAATCGGGACGGTGATCAGGTCGGGATCGGCATTGGTATCCACGATCGCCACCACCGGAATACCGAGCTTGTTCGCCTCGGCCACCGCGATCCGCTCTTTTTTCGCATCGACCACGAACAAGGCACCCGGCAGCCGGTTCATCTGCTTGATCCCCGACAGGTTCTTGTCGAGCTTCACCCGTTCGCGATCGAGCAGCAGCTGTTCCTTCTTCGTGTAGTGCTCGAATTCTCCCTCGGCCGCACCCTGCTCCAGCTCCTTCAGGCGCTTGATCTGCTTCTTGATCGTCTGAAAGTTGGTCAACGTGCCACCCAACCAGCGCTCGGTGACCCAGAACCCGCCGGCCCGCTGGGCCTCGGCCTGGATGATCAGCTTGAGCTGTTTCTTGGTGCAGACGAACAGGACGCCTTCACCGCGGAGCACGATGGCGCGGAGCAGCTCCTGCGCCTGCTCGAGCTGCCGCAACGTCTTCTGGAGGTCGATGATGTAGATGCCGGAGCGCTCGGCAAAAATGAACCGGCGCATCTTCGGGTTCCAACGGCGCGTTTGATGGCCGAAATGGACACCCGCTTCCAGCAGATCCTGCACCTGAGGCTGCGTCATGCACTCCCTTTCACGGGTTTTAGTCCGCCGCCGCCGTCATCTCCCGAGCTACCCTGCGTCGTACGCGGGGACCCGGCTCGTGGATCGGGCGACGTGTGTGATTGACTGCGCTATCGGCCGTCAGCGATCGGCCATCGGCTCAGCTGATAGCCGACGGCCGAGAGCGTCCTACCGCTTACTGAACTGGAACCGTTTGCGCGCGCCCGCACGGCCGGGCTTCTTGCGCTCTACCGCCCGCGGGTCGCGCGTGAGCAGCCCTTGCTCGCGCAGCTTCTTGCGGTGCCGATCGTCGGCCAGACACAGTGCCCGGGCGATCCCCATCCGCATCGCCCCCGCCTGCCCCGTCACGCCCCCGCCACGACAAATCCCTTTGACATCGAACGCGCCGAGCGTGTCCGTAGCCGTAAACGGTTGCTGAATGTGCGACACGAGCGAGGCGCGCGGGAAAAAGTCGCCGAGCGTCCGCCCGTTGATGTTCCACTTGCCCGACCCGGGGGTCAGGTAGACTCGTGCGACGCTTTCTTTCCGTCGCCCGACGGCGTGCCAACGCAGCTCCGGCGTCTCGGTCATTTCGTCTCCGCGAGCACGAGGGGCTGCGGCTGCTGGGCCGCGTGCGGGTGCGTCGGTCCGGCGTACACCTTGAGCATCTGCTTCACGTGCTGACGCGACAGCGTCGTCTTGGGCAGCATGCCCCACACCGCCTGCTCGATGACACGCTCGGGATGCTTGCCGAGCTCCTTTTTCACCGGCGTAAACCGCTCGTGCCCCATGTATCCGGTGTGGCGGAAGTACCGTTTCTGATCGAGCTTGCGTCCGGTCAGTTTCACCTGCTCCGCATTGACGACGATCACGGCATCGCCACCATTCAAGTGCGGTGTGAACGTCGGCTTGTGTTTGCCACGCAGGATCTGCGCGACGCGGCTCGCCAGCCGGCCGAGCGGCTGCCCGGCGGCGTCGACCACGTACCACTGCCGCGTGACGTCTTCTTTGCGCAACGTGAACGTCTTCATGGCTTCGATTTCATTCCCGAAATTTGACAGACTTGGAGTATACCCGGGGCGCTAAGGCCCTGTCAACCAGAGGGTTCCGAGCCGTCGGTGGCGGCAAAGGTAACCAAAGGTGCACCCTTCTCGACTGCCGTCCCGGCCGCCACATGCACCTTCGCCACCACACCGGGTCGCGTGGCCCGCAGCTCGTTCTCCATCTTCATGGCCTCCACCACGACGAGCGCGGCCCCCGCCGCGATGCGTTGTCCTTCAGCCACTTCGACGCGAACGACGAGCCCCGGCATCGGCGCGCGCACGACGCCCCCTGCGGGGCCGCCGGGCTTCCGCCCCGTGAGCGCTTGGATCTGGCGCGTACGCTCGTCCACCGCCTCCACCTCGATCCGCTCGCCGGCAGCCCCCATGGCCCAACGCGGTCCTCCGCCCTCTCCCATCCCTTCCAGCGGCTGGGCCGCGACGGTCCATGACTCCCCTGATAGCAACAAATGGTTCAGGGGTGTCCCGGGAACGGCCGCGAGGTGCGCCTCCTGTCGCTTTCCGTCGACCACGACGCGACCGCCTTCGACCTCGACCTCCACGGTACGGGACCCGACGCGGATGTAGTACTTCACGCCGTGGCACCTTCCAAGACCGCCACCGTCACCACCTGCGCCGTGTGTGGTGACCGATCGAACGCCCGCACCGATCGTAGGCGGTAGTTCACGTTTAGCCGATACAGGTCGCGCCCCAGGGTCGCTGGATCGTCAGACACGTACCCGAGGACGGGTACCGGGTCGCCGCCAAGGCGCAGCGCCACGTCCCAATGCAAGCCTTCCGCTGGGGGTGCCACGACGACGACCTGAGGCACGGGGAGGCTCGGGAGCACGTCCTCCGCCCGACCCGCCACAAACCGCATGCGCGCTCCGTGCATGATGACCTCGGGACGGCGCCGCGCCCAAACGATCGCCTGCTCATCCGCATCCACGCTGACCACCGTCGCGCCGCGCTCGGCGAGCAACACCGCAGTATCTCCGATCCCGCCGTAGAGGTCCCACGCGACGGTGTCACGGAGCTCACCCACCTGGTCCACCACCCACCGCCGCACCGCCGAGTCAATGGTGGGATTGTCGTGCTCGAATGCGGTTGGCGGAAACCCGGGCGCGGGCCCCGCGACGACGCGCGCCGCCCCATTTACCGGCTGCCACCAACACACCAATCGGTCACCTGGTGCGAGCGCTGCCATGAGCGCTTCGCCGGAGCGCCATGGCTCACCCGGCGACTCTGCAATCACGTGTCGAGTCCCGTCTCGATCGAGCCGCAGCGAGAGCTGGGTCATGCGCGCGGGCAGCAGATCGAGATGCTCTCGCACCTCCCGCCACAACGCCATGAGACGGGCATCGACGATCTCACAATCCACCAGTGGGAACACTCTTCCCGGACCGTCGAAGGGATGCAGCCCTACCGTCCTCGCCCGCCCCCCGCCGCCACCGCCTTTCACCGTCATGACGATCCGTGACCGGTAGCGCCACCGTTCTGTCGCGGCGACGATTTCGGGGTCGGTCACCGAGAGTTTGCCAATGCGCCGCAGGCTCTCGCCCACAATGGTTCGTTTCGCCGCGAGCTGCGCTTCGTACGAGAGGTGCTGCAATTGGCAACCGCCGCAGTGGTCGTGGACGAAATGCGGGCACGATGGCGCCACCCGCTCGGGCGCCGGTTCCATGATCTCATCCGCCACGCCGCGCGCGAAGTGACGGTGCACGCGGAGTCGTCCGGCGTCGAGCCGCACGCGCTCCCCCGGCGCCGTCCGCGGGAGAAACACCGCCCGCCCGTCGGCGAGTCGCCCGACCCCGTCGCCGCCAGCAGCGATCCCGGAGACGGTGACCACTTCGCTCATTCCCGCAGCCCTTCCCGTCTCCCGGCATCTCCCCATCCGGAGACCACGGGCTGCGGACCACCGGGAGGCGCCACGCGGCCGGGCCCGGTGCGACGCTCATCCGCCAACAACGCGGCGACAATGGCGACCGGCGACACCAGCCGCTCGCTGAGTGGGTCCGCGAGCAGACGAGCGCCGGCGCGCTCCAGATACGTGATGTCCAACTCCCCACGACGAAACTCGGGATCGTCGAGCACCCGCAGGTGAAACGCCTGGGAGGTCGGCAGGCCGACGATCACCAGCTCGCGCAAGGCACGCTGCATCCGTTGGATCGCGATCTCCCGCGTCTCGCCCCAGGCGATCAGCTTCGCAATCAGCGGATCGTAGTGCAGGGTGACTTCGTTTCCGGCTTCCACGCCTCCGTCCCAGCGGATGCCGGGGCCACCCGGTACGCGCAAGTACTTCACGACCCCGGTGGCCGGGAGAAAGCCGTTGAACGGATCCTCAGCCGTGATGCGGCATTCGATGGCCGCCCCGCGCGGGTGGAGCTGGCCGCCAAATACGCGCATCGGCTGCCCGGCAGCGATCCGCAGCTGCTCGCGCACCAGATCGACACCGTACACCAGCTCCGTGACGGGATGCTCGACCTGAATGCGCGTGTTCATCTCGAGAAAGAAGAAGTCGCCGTCCGGAGCCAGCAGAAACTCGATCGTCCCGGCCCCCACATAGCCGACGGCGCCCGCGGCCGCGGTCGCCGCCTCCCCCATGCGGCGGCGCAGCGCCGGCGTCACCACAACGGAGGGGGCCTCCTCGATCAGCTTCTGATGGCGACGCTGGATACTGCACTCGCGCTCGCCCAAGGCGGTGATGCGACCGTGCGCGTCGGCGAGGATCTGAATCTCGATGTGTCGCGGCCGCTCGACGTATCGCTCCACGTACATACTCCCGTCGCCGAACGCTTTCATCGCCTCGCTCCGCGCCGCCTGGAACGCGCTGGCGACTTCCGCGACCGCGCGCACGACGCGCATCCCCTTGCCGCCTCCGCCACCCGATGCCTTGAGCAAGACGGGAAAGCCGATGCGCGTCGCCTCGCGCTCCGCCTCGGCCGCGTTCTTGAGAGTGTCCGTGATCCCAGGGACGATCGGCACGCCGGCCGTTTTCATGCGCCGGCGGGCTTCCGTCTTGTCGCCCATCGCCCGGATCGCGGACGCAGGCGGCCCGACGAACACCAGGCCCGCATCGACAACGGCCTCGGCGAACCGGGCCCGTTCGGAGAGAAAGCCGTACCCGGGGTGGATGGCCTGGCACCCGGTGCGGCGCGCGGCGTCGATGAGTTTCGCGATATTGAGATAGGACTCCGCCGCCGCGGGTGGGCCGAGCAATACCGCGTCGTTGGCCGCGCGAACGTGCGGCGACAGACGGTCGGCCTCGGAGTAGACCGCGACCGCCTCGAGCCCTTCCTCATGACAGGCGCGGATGATGCGGAGGGCGATCTCGCCGCGGTTGGCGACAAGAACTCGGGAAATCGCCATCGGCTATCGGCTGTCGGCTATCGGCTGGGGCGGTTGCAGGACATTGATGTCGCAGCCGAAAGCCGACGGCCGATGGCCGACCGCACCGTCACAATGGGATATTCCCATGCTTCTTCGGAGGATTCTTGTCGCGCTTGGTCTCGAGGGTCGCGAGCGCGTCGATCAACCGCGGCCTGGTGTCGCGCGGGTCGATCACATCGTCGAGAAAGCCGCGGGAGGCCGCCCGATAGGGATGCGCGAACTTTTCGGTGTAGTCCGCGACGCGCTCGTCTGTGACCTCGCCTTTGAATAGGATCTCCACCGCGCCCTTGGGGCCCATTACGGCAATCTCGGCCGACGGCCACGCTACGTTGTAGTCCCCGCGGATGTGTTTCGAGCTCATCACGTCGTACGCCCCGCCGTAGGCCTTCCGGGTGATGACCGTGAGCTTCGGCACCGTGGCCTCGCAATAGGCGTATAGCAGCTTCGCGCCGTGCTTGATGATGCCGCCATGTTCCTGCCCCACACCGGGGAGAAATCCCGGCACATCCTCGAACGTGACGAGCGGTACGTTGAACGCATCGCAGAACCGGATGAACCGCGCGCCCTTGAGTGACGCGCTGATGTCGAGCGCGCCGGCGAGGGTGGCCGGCTGGTTGGCCACCACGCCCACCGGTCGGCCGCCAAGCCGTGCGAATCCCACCAGCAGATTGCCGGCGTAGTCCCGATGCACCTCGAAAAACGCTCCGTCATCCACCACGCGACGAATGACGTCGTGCATGTCGTAGGGCTTGGTGGGATTG
>DATBLG010000111.1:0-26241 GCA_036555485.1 Gemmatimonadales bacterium
GCCCTCGGCCTTGGTGGTGAAGAACGGCTCGAACACGCGGGGGATCAACTCTTCCGGTATGCCCGGCCCGTCGTCCGCGATGCTCACGGCCACGCCGTCGAGCCAGCGCTTTGCCGTGATCGTGATGGTCCCGGTGCGCCCGGTGCTGCCGACCGCCTGGGCGGCGTTGTTCAGGAGATTGACGAACACCTGCTTGATCTGATTCGGGTTCATCTCGATGTCGGGGATCCCGGGTTCGACCGTCAACGTGGCCTCGACGTTGAGCGCCATCATCTGGTTCTTCAGCAGCCCCAGCACCGATTCGAGCAAGGGCCGGATCGGCTGCGGGGACCGCTCGCCTTCCTGGCGGCGAGCGAACGACAACAGGTTTTTGACGATCGTCGCGGCGCGCTCGGCTTCCTGACGGATGACGCGCAGTGGCTCGGCCAGGGCCTGGGGCACGTCGCCCGACTCGGCGAGGAAGTCGGCGAAGCCCACTACCGAGGCCAACGGGTTGTTGAGATCGTGCGCGATGCCGGAGATCAGTTGACCTATCGCCGACATTTTCTCAGACTGTATCAATTGATCCTGGAGCCGGCGCTTCTCGGTATGATCCTCGAACGACAGCACAGCGGCCTCGTCGTCCGCGCCTTCCATGTGAATGGCGCTCACGGTGTAGACCCGCTCGCCCGACCGGATCTCATGAGCGCCCGGCTCGGTGAGCGCGCGCGACACCACTGTCCCCCACGCCGGTGGGATCAGCGTCAACCAGGCGCGGCCGGGGAGGGCGGTGACCGGCATCTGGACCAGATCGGCAAAGACGCGATTGGCGCGGCGCACGACGCCCTGATCGTCCACGATGCAAATCGCCTGGTTGATGGCGTCGACCGTCAGCTCCCACTGTCGCTTGCCGGAGGAGAGCAGCTCGAGCAACCGAGCGTTCTCGAGCGCGATGGCCGCCTGCGAGACGACCGCGGTCAGGACGCCGAGCTCGTCCGGCCCGAAGGCGTCCGCGCGCTCGGAGGCGACCGCCACCGCACCGATGTTTCGGCCCACGGCTTGGATCGGCGCGCCCATCCACGCCGCGGCGTCCTGGGTCACCGTCACGCCGTGTCGGGCGGCCTCCTCGAGGACGTGACGGGTGAACACCATCGGTCCACGACGGAGCGGCAACTGGAGCAGGGGATCTTCGATGTGCGGTGGCTCACCGCCACGGTGGTACGCGATCTGCAGCCTGTTAGTATCGACGTTGAGGGCGAGAATGGTGAGACGGGCGGGGGCGAGCAGCTCGGTGAGCGCATCGGCGACCCGTTCGATCACCGTCGCGGGGCGGTAGGCGCCGGCGAGATCTCGTGACAGCGCCGAGAGCCGCCCCAGGACGTCGGGTTGCGGTGAACGATTGGGAGGTTTCGGGGTCGATGAGGCTTGGCGCATGATCCTCGCGAACGTCCGTGCCCGTCTGAGCGGTGCCGATTGCCGTTTGGTCGTCGTGGCCCTGGCCCGCCTCGTGCCGGGCGGTCGCGCCCGTGTCGAGCGTCGACTTGCCTCCGAGGGCCCCGACGTCCTGCTCGACGAGCCAGGGTTGCTCGACGCTCTGCTCGCGATTCGTTCCCTGGCGGTGCCCTCGGCGGCGCTGTTCGCCTACGTGGCGGTGCGGCACGCCCTGCTTGCCGCCAGGCTGGACGACCGCCCCCTTGCTGACTACCTCGCCGCGCTGCTGCTCGAGTTCGGACGGCAGGACCACGCCACCCGCGCTCGGGCCGTCGATGACCAAAACTACCACTATCTGGCCGATATTGTGAACGACTTGGCCCGGGAAAACGAGTCCGGGGAACGGCGCTTCCACCTCCAGGTCCACCTCGGGAACTACAGCCTGTGGCTGGCGGGACTGTTCCCGGATTTCATCGCGGTCCGACGGCGGCGCCGAGGGGGACCAGATCTTCCCTACTACGACGCGCTCGGCCGCCGCGGCTTCGGGATGGCGGCGGAACACACCCTCGCGGAGCGCTATGGTGTCGCAGAGATCTACCGTCTCGCCGCCGAGCGGTTCCCGGCGCTGCGTCAGGCCTTGAATCGACTCTCGGATCGCGTGTTGTTTCCGAATTCTTGCACGGAAGATCGGCTGCTGCGGAGCGTGTAGCGTTACTCGTCCATAAACCGGGTCGGCACCGTGGCTACCGCGGACACCAGCGCTTCCGCCGATTTCACGTACCGCAAGATGACGGGGAGGGAACCCGTGAGCGTGATGCGGCGCTCCAGGATGCCGGCGATCGGACTAAGCTGCTTGCGGAGCACCTGCTTCCAGCTCGCGTAGTCGCTGGTCAGCGTGAACGGCGCGCCCTCGGCTTCCTCGGGGCTCACCAATCGTGCCGCGCGACAGATCCCTCGGTCGAGATCGATCCAGACACCCTGCGCGCGCTCCAGTCCCAACGCCGGCTGGGCCGCGGCCACCAGGGCCACGGGCCCATGAGTCCAGTCGGCCGACGTGACGCGATAGGTCTCGCTGGCGTTGATCGCCGCCATGCAGGCGTCCACCCATTCCGCCGACAGGAACTGCAGCGCTCCCGCCTGATTCACCGTTCCGTCACCACGCCGGCAAAACCCGCGAACAACCCATCCTCGACGTCGTCCTCCGGGTGCCATTGCACGCCCAGCAGCCATGGGGCGCTGCGATCCACCGGCTCGGCGCCCTCGATGATCCCATCCTCGGCCCACGCGACGGCCCGCAGCCCGGTGGCGAGCTGTTTCACGGCCTGGTGGTGGCGACTGTTGACCGACACCGGGTCGCCGATGGTGCGGTGCAACAGGGATGCCGGCTCGATACGTAACGCATGGCGGCCCTTGGGGTCGACGTGATTGACCGGTGATGGCTTCTCGCTCGGCAGGTCCTGGTAGAGCGAGCCGCCTTCCGCAACGTTCACCAGTTGGATGCCGCGGCAGATCGCGAGCACGGGCAGGCGGCGGGCGCGTGCGGCGCGGTACAACGCGAGCTCAACGGCGTCGCGCGCCTGGTCGGTCCCTTCGAGGCGGGCGTGCGGAGACTCGCCATAGCTCGCCGGGTGCACGTCTTCACCACCGGTGAGCACCAGGCCGGCAACGGCGCTCAGCACGTCGTCCGCCTGGGCCGGATCGAGGAGCGGGGGCACGAGCACGGGCGTGAGTCCCGCACCGAGCAGCGCGCGGACATAACTCGAGTTGAGCGCGACGCGCTCCCGGCCGAGGTCGGTGCGCCGCGTCGCGCTCACGGCGACGAGACGGCTCATGGCGCCGACGGGTTCCCCAGGAGCGGGCACCGCGGGTTGCTCACCCCCGCCCAGTTGAGTCGCACACCGTACACGGGAACGAATCGGTCGCCACCAACGAGCGTGCCGAGGCGAGGATAATCCGCAGGCGGGCGCGGCCGATCGTACACGAGGACGCCTTGCACCACTTCGGTGGAGTCATCCACCAGGAGCAGGCCGAACACTGTGGAATCCCGACCGGTCGAATCCACCGACACCGCGGGGAAGCGCGAGCCTTCGAACTGCAGCACCAGGCGGTCGCCGTCGTAGGCCACATGGACCCGGGCGGTGTCGGATTCGCCGGCGATGCGTGCCGGCAGGGTGCCACCACCGGGCAGCCCGCGCGGCACGGCGGTCAGAATTGCGCGCGCATCGTTGAGCTGCTGCTGGATCAGGGACGGGCCCACCAGGAGTGCCATTCCGCAGACGGGCGAGCGCTGGCGGTCAACGCGGCAGGCGGCTGTCACGAGGACGGAGGCCGCGATCCATCGAATGGGGAGCATGTCTCGAACCTAATAGGTGTAGGTGACCGCCAGCGTCGCAGCCCGCACGGGCTCGAGGGTCCGCGGGGCGAGATTGTAGACATAGTTCAACGCGTTGGCGACTTTCAGGTGCACGGACAGCGGCCCAGGTTCCCAGCTGGCCCGCAGGTCGAGCACCTTCGCCGCGAGCCGGGTGTCGCCGGGGTAGAGCGGGTCGGCGCGTTCGAAGCGGCTCGCATAGCGGAAATCCGCGCCGACCCCGAACGCCCGCCACAGGTAGTCGGCGGTCAGGGTCAACAGGTGGCGCGGTCGAAACAGCAGGGGACGTTGATTCGACGAGTCGGTCGCCAGCTCGCGCGCGTCGAGGTACTGATAGGCGAGGGTCGTGGTGAGCCGCCGCGGGAGCGGCTCCGCGGTCACCGAGAGATCGAGCCCCGGCAACCGGGCGCGCTGCAGGTTCTGCAGCTGGATCACTCCGGCGGGGGTCAGCGCCGGCTCGATCAAGCGACGCGCTTCGGTCCAAAACACGGCCGCATCCCCTCGCAATCTGCTGCCCACCGTCCACGACCGGCCGATCTCCGCCGACCACCCTTCTTCGGATCGCAGGCCTGGGTTCGGGATCACCCGAAAGCTCAGCGCGTAGGTCGTGACGAACCGCTCCGCCAGACTCGGGGCTCGCAACGCCCGTCCCGCCGACACCCGCCAGCTACCGGTCGCGGTGGGCCAAACCGCGCCCGCCCGCGGACTCACAAACGCGGTAATCCCGCCGCCATCGACCACGAGAAAGTCGCCGCGCGCGCCGATGGTGATGCGCGCCGGCCCGAGCGCCTGCTCCGCCTCGGCGTATGCGGCGTACTCGCCCTGCGTGTGCCGGCCGGTGCCTCCCGTCGTGTTGCCGGAAAAGATGTTGCTCCACACATCGGCGACCGCCACCTCCACGCCTACGGTGACAACGCGCAGGGTGTCAGGTCGACTTTCGAGCCGTCCTTCTGCGCCGTAGCGGTTGGCGATAGAGAAGTCAGTGGTGGAAAACGGGGGTTGCCGCTTCGGGAAGGCGTCGGTGAAATGGGTGCGCAGCCAGCTCGCGCGCGCCAGCCAGGTCAACCGATCGGACGGGGTCCGGGATATGAGAGCGGTGAAGTAACCCTTGTCTGAGCGCGTGAAGTTGCCAGCGTTCGCGGTGTCGATCTTGAACGGTTGCGCCGCCAGCCCTTGATCGTCGCAGCTCCCTCTGCCGCACCACGGCTCGGCGACCTGGTACTGGTCGCTGGACCACGCCCCGGACACGCTCACCAGGGTCGCCGGGTCGGGACGCCACCCGCCCCTGCCGGTGACCTGCCAGTGATCGGCCTTGTCCTGCTGGACGTAGCCTTCGGAATGACGTGCCCCGGCCGACACGCCGCCGCGCACGGTTCCCCGACCATAGGAGCCGGCGACGTCCAATCCATGCTCCGTGCCGCGGGAGGTCCGGAAGCGCCACGCCTCGTGCGGAGGATCAGCGAACAGGCCGCCAGTTGCGCGAACCCGCGCGTGGAAGCCGTCCGGCAGGTCGCGAGTGATCAGGTTGACCACACCACCGAACGCCGACGAGCCGTACAGCGCCGACCCGGCGCCCTTCACGACTTCGACGCGCTCGATCCGGTCAACCGGGACGAGGTCCCAGTTGATGCCGCCGCGATCGCCCTGGTTGGCGGGGACGCCGTCGACCAGGAGCAATACGCGACTCCCCAGACCCAGGACGAATCCCGAGGATCCGCGCACGTTCACTTGTCCGTGGATCATTTGCACACCGGGGACCCGGTCCACCGCTTCGTCGATCGTATTGACCGCCCGCCGGGCGATCTGCTGCTCTGTAACGAGGGCGACACTGGTGACGGCCTGATCAAGCAACTGGGACCGCTTGGCGGCGGTGACGACCACGGGGTTGATCGTCAGGGGGTTCGCGTGCAGCCGAAAATCGGCACTGATCGAATCGCCGGCGACCACGTGGACGGTCGCCTGGGCCGGATAGAACCCGATGCGCGTTGCGCGTACCGTCAGGGAACCGGGGCGCAGTGCTGCGAGCCGGTACCGTCCGCTCGCGTCCGTCACGACCGCCAAGCCGACTTCGAGCCCGGCAACTCGGACGTTGGCGATCGGGCGGCCGGCGCTGTCGGAGACGACGCCATACACGATGGACGGATCCTGGCCCGCGAGCGGCGCGCCCATGCACACCGCCAACAGCGCGACGGCCGGCACCCTCACGGTCGAGCGGCCAGTGGGAAGTAGAACGACACCGGATGCATATTCGTGAAGTCCACCACGAAATCGATCGCATCAGTGCCGGCGCCGTTGACGCTCACGACCCCGGGCTGCGTTGTGTCCGCGGGATCCCGGTAGTATCCCGCTTCGCGCAAGAGGCTGTCGGCGGTCGCGAGCGACAAGACCCCGATCTTCTTCCACGCCGCGAGCACCCAGGCGTAACTGCCGTTCGGCAGCGGGAGCTGATACGGTTGCGGGTTGGCGCGCGCCGCGCTGTCGAGGGACAAACGCGGCGGCGAGAGCGGCTGGAAGGTGAACAGTTCGGCCTGGCTAGTCGGGAACGTCGTGTACGCGACGATGTAGACCACGTCGGTCGATTCGGGCAGGGTGCCGCGAAAGGTCACGCTGCCGCAAATGCCGACAAAACCGACCGGGCAGGTCGATTGGGGAGTGAGGCCTTCGTCGCAGCCACACAGCGCGAGTCCAGCGACGACCAGCGCGCAACAGTTGCGGAGCGTGGGCATGGCGTGACAATCTGCGGTCGCGCGATGCCACGTCAACTTGACCCCCCTGCGGGCGCGGAATAACGTAAACGGCGCCATGCCGATCTACGAATTCCGCTGCTCCAAGTGTCGCAAGCGATTCAGCCAATCGATGTCGATCACCCAGCACGCCCGCCGGCGACCGGCTTGCCCGAAGTGCGGTTCCAAGGTCGCGGAGCCCGTGTTTTCGACTTTCTTCGCCAAGACCGTCCGAAAGAGCTAGCGCGAGTGTTCGAGCGTTTGCGGGATGCCTTGCGCGCCGCGCTCGAGGCGGCGACGCCGCCCGGGGACCTGCGCGACCTCGCGCGTCAGATGCGCGAAGCGGTCGTGGACGCGAAGGTGGCCGTGCAGGAGATGCGCGAGGCGCTGGCCCGGACCGAGGTGGAGCTGGGCGCCGAGCGCCAGCGGCTGGCCGATGCGGAGCGGCGCGGGAGGCTCGCGGCGGAGATCCAGGACCAGGAGACGGTGCAGGTGGCCGAGCGCTTTGCCGCGCGGCACCGCGAGCGCGCCGAGGTGCTGGACCGCAAACTGGCCGCTCAGCGCGAGGAGTTGGCGCTCGCCGAGCGCGACTTCGGAGAGATGCAGACCCAGCTGAAAACCGCCGAGCGCGACCGGCCGGCGACGATGTCCGGCGAGAGCACCGAGCGTGCGTGGCGGGACTTGCAGGCGATGGGTGGCGCTCGCCCTGGTGTGGACCTGAAGGACGAGCTCCTCAAGGCCGACCTGGACCGTACCGCCCGTGAGCGGGCGGCTGACGAGCAGCTCGATCTGCTCAAGAAGAAACTCGGGAAAAAGGAGTAGGCGATGCTCCTGGCGCTCGTAGTGCTCGTCCAGCAGCCCGTCGTCGCCCCCGCCGATCTCGCCAAGCGCGCTCATACGTACAGCATCGTGGCGTACGATTCGGCGACCGGCGACCTCGGCGTGGCGGTGCAGTCGAAGTTCCCGAACGTCGGCGGGATCGTGCCGTGGGCCAAGGCGGGCGTTGGCGCTGTGGCCACACAGTCCCTCGCGAATACCGCCTACGGCGACGATGGGATGCGATTGATGGCGATGGGTGCGACGGCGCCAGAAGCGATGCGCATCGTGATGCGCGGTGATGCGCGCCTCTCGCAGCGCCAGGTGGGCATGGTCGACGCCCACGGCAACACGGCGAGCTGGACCGGCGATTCCTGCTTTGACTGGGCCGGCGGCCGCACCCCAGCGGCGGACGGTCAGATCGTGATCGGCGGGAAGGGGGCGATGATCGTGGGGCGCGGCTTTACGGCGCAGGCGAACATCATGGTGAGCGACCAGACGGTGAAGAACATGGCGGACGCGTTCGGGCGGTCCACGGGATCGCTTGCCGACCGATTGATGGCGGCGCTCGTGGCTGGGCAGGCAGGCGGTGGCGACAAGCGCGGGATGGAATCGGCCGCGCTGCTCGTGGTGCGCGCCAACGGTGGCTACCTCGGCGCCAACGACCGCTACATCGACATCCGGGTATACGACGATACCAATCCGATCCGCGAGCTGCAGCGGCTGTACGGGCTGCACCAGCTGTACTTCTTCCAGAGCCGTCCGGAAGATCTCCTGCCCCTCACCCCCGACCTCGTGCGGCGGCTCGAGCCGATCCTGCTGGCCGAGCCCGTGGGTCAGCGGGAAAAATGGCTCGACGCCCCGCAGGGCACCGCCAACGCAACGTTTCTCCGGGCCCTCGAGAATTTCATGTACTGGGAGAACTACGACGTGCGCGTGCGCAATGATGGGAAGATCGATCGGGTGGCGTTGGAGGATATGCTCGCTCGCCGCCGGAGACGCTAGCGATGGCCGTTCCGTCCACGGGGACTCCAGAGACAGTGGGGTGGTTCGGCCACCCGCGGGGCCTATCGACCCTCTTCTTCACGGAGATGTGGGAGCGCTTCAGCTACTATGGCATGCGCGCGTTCCTCATCCTCTACATGACCGCCTCGGCGGCGAACGGGGGGCTGGGCTTCGACGATCGAACCGCCGCCACGGTATACGGTAACTACGTGGGCAGCGTCTGGCTCACGCCGATTCTCGGCGGGATCATCGCGGATCGGTTCCTGGGACAGTACCGCAGCGTCCTGATCGGCGGCAGCATCATCGCGCTGGGCCACTTCACGCTGGCGTTCAAGTCGCTCACCGCGTTCTACGCCGGTCTGGTGCTGATCGTGATCGGTACCGGATTACTCAAGCCCAACATCAGCACCATCGTGGGTTCGCTGTACGAGGAGGGTGACGCCCGTCGCGACGCCGGATTCTCGGTCTTCTACTTGGGGATCAATTTGGGCGCGTTCATCGGCCCAATCATCGCCGGCGGATTGGCTCAGCGAGTGGACTGGCACCTCGGTTTTGCCATGGCCGGCTTCGGGATGGTGCTGGGCCTCATCCAGTACGTCGTCGGGCGGCGGCGGCTCGAGCCGGGGCTCGCGCGGCTGGCGGCGCGACCCAAGCCGGTTGCGGCATCCGCCGTCCCGCTGTCGGGCTTTACAACGGACGAATGGAAGCGCATCGCCGTCATCTTCGTCCTGTTCGTATTCGCCGCGATTTTCTGGGGTGCCTACGAACAGGCGGGCTCGACGCTGAACCTGTTCGGCGACCGCCACACCAACAACGTCGTGCTCGGATTCTCCTATCCCTCGTCGTGGTATGTGGCGGTGCAGGCGCTCTTTGTGATCATCCTGGCGGCACCGTTCGCGTGGTTGTGGGTGAAGCTCGGACCGCGCCAACCGTCGGTACCCGCCAAGTTCGCGGTGGCCCTGCTGTGTGCCGGTCTCGCGTTCCTGCTGCTCGTGCCGGCCGGGTCGCTGGCGCAGAGCGGCGTTGGGGTGAAAGTGAGTCCGTTGTGGCTGGTGGGCGCCTACTTCCTCGCGGGATGCGGCGAAATGTGCCTCAGTCCGGTCGGTCTCTCCGCTGTCACCAAACTCGCGCCAGTACGCATCGTGAGTTTGATGATGGGCGTCTTTTTCCTGTCCAATTCGCTCGGCAACAAGCTGGCCGGATGGACCGCCGGCTTTTTCAGCTCGATGCCGCTCGACGTGCTGTTCGGCGCGGTCGCCGCGGTGTGTCTCGTGGCGGCAGTGATCATGTTTGCATTGATCAGGCCGGTGCGGCGGATGATGGGGGGAGTGAGCTAGGCGGAAGTATGAACAGCCCATGCTGAGAAAGCTCGCAGCGGTGGTCCTTGCGGCCGGCTTGTGCCTCCCGTACGGATGCGACGTGCGCCCGATCAACAGCGTGTGGAGCGACGTGCCGACCATTCTGTTCATCGGGATCCCCGTGATCGCGACCCTCATCTACTTCCTGCACACACTGGTCCCCCCGCTGGCGGCGTTTCACGAGCGGCACGGCCAAGGGCTGCATGCGGTGCTGCGGGTCGCGTACTTCGGACTCGCGGGCGCCTACCTCGCCTTCGCGGTCACGAAACGGGAGGGCTGGCCCGGGTTGATCGCGGCCGCGGTGTCGCTGATGGTGACGGGCTGTGCCCTCACCTGGCAACAGGGACGCGGCACCAAAGCCACGCGGGTCCCGCTGTTGTTGCTGCTCTGCGCCGGTGTGCCCGCCGTCGCCTTTCTGGTCGATTTCCTGCGAGAGGGCGCGTTGCAGCTCGGTGGCTGGGTCTACACGGGGGGGTGGCTCCTCGCGCTGTTCGCCGAGGCGCAGGTGCTCAAGGTCCAACCGACGATCGCGCACGGGGGGTGACGTCCCGGCCCGGCGTTCCGGGCTTTTTCGCACGGTAGCTCTGGGTCGGTCCTGCCCGTATTCTTGACCGCCTACGGACACCCCCGCCAAGCCGGGGGCTGATGTCGAATCTCTCGGCCAGATCCGCGCCGCGTTGTCGGCGCGTTACGTAATCGAGCGCGAACTCGGTCGCGGTGGCATGGCCACAGTCTATCTCGCGCGCGACCCGAAGCTCAATCGACCCGTTGCCATCAAGGTGCTACGGCCCGAGCTCTCCGACCTGCTCGGCCGCGAGCGGTTCCTGCGCGAGATCGAGATCGCGGCCCGCCTGCAGCACGCCAACGTCCTGCCCCTCTACGACTCGGGATCGGACGGCGGGTTCCTTTACTACGTCATGCCGTACGTCGAGGGCGAGTCGCTGCGCGACCGGCTGGACCGGGAGAAACAGCTGCCCGTGGAGGAGGCATTACAGATCGCGCGGGAGGTGGCCGAGGGGCTTTCGTACGCGCACAGCCTTGGGGTCGTGCATCGCGACATCAAGCCGGGGAACATCCTGCTGTCTGGCGGCCACACCCTCGTGGCCGACTTCGGGATTGCCCGGGCGATCAGTGCGGCGGGCGGTACGCAGCTGACCGAGCGTGGTATCGCGATCGGGACGCCAGCGTATATGAGCCCGGAGCAGGGGAGCGGCCAGGACGCGGTAGACGGCCGGAGCGATCTCTACTCGCTCGGGTGCGTGTTGTACGAGATGCTGGCCGGGGATCCGCCGTTCTCGGCCCGGACGATGCAAGCGCTGATCGCGCGGCATCAGCAGGAGCGGCCGCCGTCGCTGCGCGTCGTGCGCCCGACGGTGTCGCTCGGCGTGCAGCGAGTGATTGAAACGACGCTGGCCAAGGTCCCGGCCGACCGTTACTCCACCCCGCTGCAGTTCGTCGCGGCGCTCGAGGGCGCGCGGAGTGGCCGGGTGGAGCATCGGCGTCGGCTGCTGCGCGCCGCGGTCGTTGTAGCTGTCCTCGCGGCCGCGGGGGCCCTGTGGCAGTTCGTCTTTTCGCCCAGCCCGTTAGTGGACCCGAACCGGGTGGTGGTATTCCCGCTCGGCGAAACGCCCGCGCAGGCGACGCAGGGAGGGGCAGGGGTCATGGTCTCGCTGATGATTGGCAGCGCGCTTGAGTACACGGAGCCGCTCCAATGGATCGACGGCCTGCCGCTTCTCGACACGCGATTGCGAAGCGACGTCGGCCTGCTCACCGCCGCCGAGGCGCGACGGATTTCCCGCGCTCGGGGAGCGCGGTGGTACCTGGACGGAACGGTCGTTCGCCATGGGGATTCGACCACCGTGGTGGTGCGCATGAACGATGCCAAAGGCGATTCGGTTGTGGGGCGCGCGAGTGCCACCAGAGTTGCTCCGGAGGCCGCGCGGGCGGGTCTCGAGGCGGTGAATCAACTTCTCCCGCGGCTCCTCGCGCCCGGGCGGCGAATCGATCTAGCGGCGCTTACGGAGCGGCGGCCCGCCGCTGTGGCGAGCTGGCTACAAGGAGAACGAGAGTACCGGCGCGGGAACTTCGACTCCGCACTCGTATTCTTGCGCCGCGCTGTTCGAGAGGACTCGGCACTTGTAGTAGCCGCGCTACGCGGCGCACAGGCGGCGAGCTGGATGAGTCAGCTTCCGGAAGCTGCGCAGTTTGCTGACCTGGCGCTCGTGCGCGTCAGGCAACTCCCCGGACGGCAGGGGGACTTCGCTCGCGGACTTGCTGCCTATCTCCACGGCCAAGCCGACGCCGCTGTGGAATGGCTGACTCGCGCCCTCTCCACGACGCCCGATTGGAATGAAGCCCACATGACCCTTGGAGAGGTGTACCACCATCTCCTGCCTAGTGTCATGGGTCCCTTGGACTCTCTGGCCGAATCCGAGTTCACCGTCGCCGCCGCTGATACGGGTTTCGCACCACCGTTCTTTCATCTCGCTGAAATCGCCATTCGAAGCGGTGACGTCGGCGAGGCGGAGAGGGCCGTGCATCAGTTCGAGCGGTTTGGCAACCGTTCGGACGAAAGAAGGGAGCTTGCTCTCATGCTCACCTGTGCCCGGGGAGGGCGGGACGGTGTGGACTGGCGCACCGTAACCAGCGAGTCGCCGCTCGTGGTTCTGAATGCAGCGAAGATGCTGTCTGTCGCCGGGGCTTTCCTCGGATGCGCAGAAGACGCGTCCCGCGCCCTCCTCGCGACGCCCGCGGCTACCGGTCTCCAAAGGGGGGCGTTTCTTATGCTCCAAGATCTGCTGGCCGCGCAAGGTCGGGAAACTGCGATCGTCTCTCTCGTGGATTCGCTCGCGAACGCCGGCATGTGGTGGGCCACAACCGCCTACCTAGTCGACGCTCTTTCCGCCACACCGGGTTTCGATACGAGGGTCCCGGAGACCATTGCGTCGTTCCGAAGCGTGTACGGCGCGCAATACGAAGACTCGCTTGACATCAGGAGACTCCTGCTGCTCGGAGCGTGGTACGGACGGACATTACGGATCTCCGATGCCACTCGACTGCATGGTCTGCTCGCGCGTCGGGCTGCCAAGACTCCCGATCCTGAGGCGCGGCTCTATGCCCATGCCTTGGAGGCGCACCTGCTTCTCGCTCGGGGTGATTCAGATGCGGCGCTCACCCGTTTCGAGGGGCTCACCCCCACAGCTTGGTGGGACGACCTGGCGTGGGGGTGGGCCGAGTCCCTTCCTGTCGAACGCATCACGCGAGCGGAACTGCTGCTCTCGCGTGGCCGATATCAGGAGGCACTCGACGTCTCATCGGCGTTCGATCATCCCACACCGATCGTGTACCTACCGTTCCTACCGGCGAGTCTGACGCTGAGACATAGAGCCGCCACGGCAATGGCGAGACCGGAGGAGGCTGCGTTGTATCGGGATCGACTGGTGGCTCTGGGCCGGGCCGACCTTTTGACGGAGCGAAACTGACCGTTTTCCTCAAAATGGAGGACGATGATGAAAATCCATCGCGTAACACTCATTGCAGCTTCCTTGCTTGGGGTATGGGCAGTCACGGGATGTGACTATGCAAAGAAGAGCGAAGTCGTTGCGCTACGAGCGGAACTCAGGGCCACGCACGACACCCTGGTCGCCTTGTGGGAGACGCTTGCCCGTGTTCCGATGCCGAAAGTCGGTCCGGGGGAACCCCGCGCTAGAGGGGTTGTTCCTCCGGTGCCTCCGTGCCCGCCGAAGTGCGAGGATTTCATAATCGGCCTGTTGCCCAACACGCCTTCGCGGATGGGTCCATGAGGCCGCACTGACAATCTGGTTTGCAACGCTGCGGAGCCATAACTGGAGAGGGCGAGATGTCCTAGCTGCCTCCGAGGAGCGTCGCGAACGCCGCTCCGCTTGCAGGCCGTTCGTCGGGCAGCTTCGCCAGCGCGGCCTGGACCGCCGCCTCGACCGCCTCCGGGACATCCGGCCGCACGACCCGCAGCGAGCGCGGCGGGTCGTGCGCGTGCCGGGCGCGCAGCGCTTGCGCCGTCGCCCCCCTGAACGGCGGCTCCCCGGCCAGCATCTCGTACACGACGCACCCGAGCGCGTACAGATCGCTGCGGCCATCGAGATCGCGAGCGCCTCGGGCCTGTTCCGGGCTCATGTACTCCGGCGTTCCCGGGATCAGGCCACTCGAGGAGAGGCCCTCGCCCCCGGCCTGGACGATCGCCCGGGCGATGCCGAAGTCCGCCACGACGGGTCGGCCGGCCAGGAACAACACGTTATCCGGCTTGATGTCACGGTGAACGATGTTGCGCGCGTGGGCGTAGTCGAGCGCTTCCGCGATGCCCCGGGTCACGTCGATCACCTCCGCCAGGGCCAGCTGGGGTGTGCCTGCCAACCGGTCGCGCAGCGACTGGCCGTCGGCGTAGGGCATGACGTAATACGGTAGTGCGCCGGCCTGACCCGATTCGACGAGCGGCAGGATATTGAGATGCCGCATCGTGGAAAGCAGCGCGATCTCCCGATGAAACCGTTCGGCCCCTACGAACCGGGCATACTCTGGGCGAAGTACCTTGACGGCGACTGGTTCGCTCGAGTCGGAGCGACGGGCCAGGAACACCACTGCCCAGCCGCCTCGCCCGACCTCGCGCTCGAGCGTGTAGCGCTCGGCGACTGCGGCTTGCAGCAGCGGACGAATTTCGGTCATGACTGCCTACCCCATCGGCTCTTCGGCGTAGTGACAGGCGACGAGCTGCCCGGGCGTCACCTCGCGCAGCGCTGGGACCTCGGTGCGGCAGCGATCGCTTTTCCTGGGATGTGGGCAGCGCGGATGAAACGGGCACCCCGGCGGCGGGTTAGCGGGCGAGGGGACGTCCCCCTGGAGTACGATGCGCTGCTTCTGTGCTGTAGGGTCCGGCACCGGCACCGCCGACAGCAGTGACCGCGTGTAGGGATGGCGCGGCAGATGGTAGATCGTTGCCGCGGCGGCTCGCTCCACGATCCGGCCCAAGTACATCACGGCGACATCGTCTGCGATGTGTTTCACGACCGCCAGGTCGTGCGCGATGAAGAGATAGGTCAGTCCGCGCTGCCGCTGCAGATCGGTGAGCAGGTTCAAGACCTGCGCCTGCACCGACACGTCGAGCGCCGACACCGGTTCGTCGCACACGAGAAACGTGGGTTCGACCGACAAAGCCCGGGCGATGCCGACCCGTTGCCGCTGACCTCCCGACAGCTCGTGCGGGTACCGATCGGCGAGCTCGGTGTCGAGGCCGACTTCCTCGAGCAGAGCGACAACGCGACCGTCCCGCTCCTTGCGAGTTCCCAGGCGGTGGATCTCGAGCGGCTCGCGCAGGGTTTGACGCACCGTCATGCGCGGGTTGAGCGAGCTGTACGGGTCCTGGAACACGATCTGGATCCGTCGCCGCAGCGCCCGCAATGGTGCGGACGCGAGCGCAAACACGTCCTCGCCGCCGAGCTGGAATGACCCGCTGGTGGGCTCCGTGAGTCGTAGCAGCGTTCGCGCGACCGTAGTCTTCCCCGAGCCCGATTCGCCCACCAGGCCGAGCGTGCTCCCGGCCGGGATGGAGAACGACACGCCGTCCACCGCGCGTACGATGCCGCGCGGCTTGCCCAGACCGAGCCAGGTGCGGGGCCCGGGGTAATGTTTGACCAGTCGCTCGACGTGGACGAGCGCGGCGCTCACCGACCTCCTCCGCGGCGTCCGGGCTCGGTGATCAGCCAGCAGCGCGCGCTGTGCCCCGCGACCTGCGTGTCGAGCAGCGGCGGCTCTTCGGTGCGGCACTTCTCCCACGCATAGGGGCAGCGCGGGTGGAAGCGGCACCCCGTGGGCCACGCCGTGGCGGCGGGGACCGAACCGGGAATGCTGTGGAGCCGGTCTCGCGGGCGGTCGAGCCGGGGGATCGATGCCATCAACCCTTCGGTGTAGGGGTGTTCCGGACGGGCGAACAACTCGGGCGTCGGGGCCGTCTCCACAACCTGGCCCGCATACATCACCACGACCCGGTTGGCGGTGCCGGCCACTACCCCCAGATCGTGCGTGATCAACAGGACCGCCATGCCGAGCTGCTTTTGCAGCCGCGCGAGTAACTCGAGAATCTGGGCCTGGATCGTCACGTCGAGCGCGGTGGTCGGCTCGTCGGCAATGAGGATCTGCGGGTGACAGATCAACGCCATGGCGATCATCACGCGCTGGCGCATCCCGCCGGAAAGCTGGTGCGGGTAGTCGTCTACCCGGGATCCGGGGTCGGGAATCCCGACCTGCTGGAGCATCTCGATGGCGCGCGCGCGGGCGGCGCGTCGCGACAGTCGCTGGTGCACGATCGCCGCCTCGGCGACCTGGTCGCCGATGGTCAGCACCGGGTTGAGCGACGTCATCGGCTCCTGGAAAATCATCGCGATGCGGTTGCCGCGGATGGCGCGCAGCTCCTTGGGCGCGAGCGTGAGGAGGTTCCGACCCTCGAACTCGATGTAGCTCCCGGGCCGGATGTGCCCCGGCGGCTCGGGGATGAGTCGCAGGATCGAGAGCGACGTAACGGTCTTGCCGCACCCCGACTCCCCCACGATCCCCAAGGTTTCGCCTGGTTGCAGATCGAACGACACGCCGTCCACCGCGCGTGCCGTGCCGGCGCCGCGGTCGGTGACGAAATACGTTTTCAGGTCGCGGACGCGGAGCAGCGGCTCCGTCATGCGGACTCCTGGCGTGGGTCGAGGGCGTCACGCGCCCCGTCGCCCACGGCGTTGAGGGCCATCACGACGAAGGCGATGGCGAGTCCGGGGAAGAGCGAGGTCCAGAGCGCGGTCGCGAATTGCTCCCGGCCGTCGGCGATCATGTTCCCCCAGCTGGGGCGCGGCGCTTGGACTCCGACACCCAAAAAGGAGAGCGCAGCTTCGAGCAGCATCATGTTTCCGATGCCGAGGGCGGTCGACACGATGAGCGGCGCCGCGGCATTCGGCAGGACGTGGCGAAAGATAACGCGCCAGGAGCCGGCCCCGAGCGCGCGGGCGGCCTCGGTGAACGGACGCTCGCGCAACGACAGGACCTCTGCGCGCACCAAGCGGCTCGTGGGAAACCAGCCGGTGCACCCGAGCAGCAGCACGAGCGGCACGAGCGCCAGCCGGTCCCACAGCGCGATGACGACGAGCACGACGAATATCCGCGGGACCGCGAGTCCCACGTCCACAAGACGCATCAGCACTGCGTCGACCGCGCGACGGAAATACCCGGCGATCGCACCCACCAGCGCGCCGAGCGTGATGGCTACGAGCATGCCGAGCGTGCCGATGCCGAGTGACACCCGGGCGCCGTACACCAGGCGGCTCCACACGTCGCGGCTGTAGAGATCCGTACCGAATGGATGGAGCCAGCTGGGCGGGCGGTTCTGGAGCTGGACGATGTCCAGCTGCAGCCACGGCGGGTATGGGGCGAGCAACGGCGCGGCGAGCGCGATCGTCGCGAAGAACACGAGGACGGCGAGCCCGGACGTCGCCATTGGGTAGCGAAAGAAGCGGCGACCCGCGTCGCCCCTGGCACGCCCCGCCCGGCGCCGCAACCAGACCACGCAGACGACGGTCCAGAGAACCGACGCCGCCAGCGCGAGCCAGGTGAAGGTGCTCACGCCCGCAGGCGCACGCGGGGATCCGCGGCGGCGGTGAAGAGATCCGCGAGCAGGCTTCCCAGCACCACCAGCACGCTCGAGATGAGCGTTGTGGCGATGACCAGCGGATAGTCGCGGCCGGCAATCGCGTCGGCGGCAAGCTTGCCGAGCCCTGGCCAGCTGAACACCGTTTCGACGACCACGGCGCCCGTCAAGAGAAACGGCAATGCGAGGCCGAGCAGCGTGACAATCGGCAGCAGCGCGTTGCGCAGCGCATGGTCTATCAGGACGCGCGGCTCTGCCAATCCCTTGGCGCGCGCGGTTCGCGCGTAGTCCTCGCCCAGCGCCTCGAGCAGCGCCGCGCGCTGGTAGCGGGCCGTCCCGGCGGCGCCCACCAACCCCAGCGTCAACGCCGGCAGCGCGAGGTGATGCAACCGGTCGAGCAGGCGGAGCGCGAGCGGCATCGAGTCATGCAACACCGGTTGGGTCACCCCGCCGACGGGGAACCAGTCCAGCCACTGGCCGAACACGAGCAGCAGCACGAGCCCGAGCCAGAAGGTGGGGAGGGAATAGAAGAACAGCGTCGCGTTGGTGAGGGCCACATCGAGCCGCCGCCGCGCGCGCGCGGCCTGGACGACCCCGATCAGCACGCCCAGCACGAAGTCGATGGCGAGCGCTGTGCCGGTAAGCACCAGGGTGTTAGGGACCGCGCTGGCGATGGCATCAACGACGGGCCGGCGTTGGCTGAACGACTCACCGAGGTCCCCACGCACGAGCGCACGGAGATAGCGGGCGTACTGCACCGGCAGTGGCTGGTCGAGCCCGAACCGCGCCCGCAGCCGCTCGACGACCGCGGGATCGATCGGGCGGTCCTGGCCCGGGAGAAACGGTGTCCCGGGAGCGAGGTGGATGGCGGCGAAGCAGAGCGTAACGACGGCGAAAATGATGGCGAGGGCGGCGGCGAGCCGCCGCAGGAGCCACGCCGTCACCTAATTCCCCAGGCGATCCCGTTCGGTCAGCTGGTCGGGAGGGATGCGCCAGGTACGGATGAGCGCCACCCAGGAATCGGGCCGGATCCGGACGTCGGCGATGCGGCGGTCGATCGCCGCGACGTTCTCGAGGGCGTACAGGACCATGGCCGGGGCGTCCTCCGCGAGCGTCCCCAACGCCGCCCGCCAGGCGGTTGTGGCCTGCTGTTGCGTCGTGGCCGTGACGGCCTGGTCCACTTGGCGGTCGAACGCGGGACTGTCGTAGCGACCGAGATTCGAGCTGCCCCCCCGGCGCCACAGCTGCGGCAGGCCGGATGACGGGCTCGGATCGGTGACCCACGAGAGGAGCGCCGCGTCATATTGGCCGCCGCGCGTGCGCTCACTTAAGGCGGCGCCATCCATCGCGTCAGTGACCACCTCGACCCCGACAATCCGAAGCTGCTCTTGCAGCAGCGTCGCGTATTGCATGCGAACCGCGCTCGTGGTGGGTACGGCAATGTGGAGGGCGAGCTTCTGTCCGTTGCGGTCTCGGATGCCGTCGCCGTCGGTGTCGCGCCAGCCTCGCCGTTCCAGGAGGCGCGAGGCCTGTGCGGTGTCGTAAGGGGGCACGGGCAGGTCGGAGAACCACAGCGAGGCCCAGAGCTTCGGGATCGGCGCGGGTGGGACCGTCGCCGCGCCGGCGAAGACGCTCTGCAGCATGCGATCGCGGTCGGTGGCGAAAATCAGTGCGCGCCGCACATCGGGGTCCGCGAGAATCGGGTGCGGCCGTTTGGGGTCGCCGTTGGCGCGCAGGTTGAACACAAGGGCCCCGTACGCGGTCCCTGGGTACGGGTACAAGGTCAGGCGCTCCACCGCGCGGGCCCGCTCGATGTTAGTCGGCGTGATCAATATTTGGAGCGCGTCCACTTCGCCCGCCACGAGCTGTGTCACGGCGGTGGGAATGTCGGCCACGATCCGCCACACGAGGCGCCGGATGTAGGGGCGGCTCAGGAAAAACGTCGAATCGGCGGCGAGCTCGATACTCTCCCCCGGTGTCCAGCGCACGAAGCGATAGGGGCCGTTGCCAACCGGTGCCCGGCCGAACGCCGTGGTGCGCCATTGGTCGCGCGGCACCGATTGGAGCAGGTGGGCCGGCAGGACGCGCACATGGTGCACCGCATCGTACAGCATCTCGGGGTAGCGATCGCGGAACCGGATCGTCACCGTCAGCGAATCCGTCGCGGTGACTGAGGCGATGCGACGCAGGTTGGCGCCGAACGGCGAGTTGACCAGCGTGTCGGCGTAGGCGTCGAACGTGAACGCCACGTCGGCAGCCGTGACCGGCGGGCCGTCCTGCCAGCGCGCGCGCGGATCGAGGTGGAAGGTGAGAGTGAGCGGGTCGCTCCACTCCCACGAACGCGCGAGCTGTGGCTCGAACCCGGCCTCATTGATCGTACTGCCGTCCATGCCGATGTCTGCGAGTTTCAAAAAGATCTGGTCGTGGATGTCGCGGTCCAGTGATTCGTCTGTCACCGGCGGCAGGAGACTCACGGTCTGCCCGATTGCCGCGATCACGACCGCACCGCAGTACTCCCCGCGGCAGCCGCCGCGACGGTCACACGCGGCGATACCGAGTGACAGTACAGCGATGGCAACAGCGGACCGCCGACCGAACGTGCGCCAATGGGCGATGAGCATGGCCCTAAGATTCCACCGCGGCCCCTCGGCGCGCCAGGTCTACCGTCGCCAAGTCCATAATGGGTCGGCAAAGGCGGATTGTCGGATAGCGGGACAGGCGGATGGCACCAGCGGACCTGCCCATGCCGCCGCGATGGCCGACGCGACCTCATCGAAGCCGATCGGGCGGCCCAAGATGGCAGACAGGGTTGTAGCGGACCCATTCAGTGAGGGCCGACGACTGACGGTTTCGACTACCTGCTGGGTCCCGTCGAGCAACATCGAGCCATGCTGCAGGAACGCCGAGCCGTGCCGCACTTGCGCGGACCCAACCACCTTCCGTCCGGCCACGACGACTTCGCCACCCACCGGCGCCGCGAAGCATGCACCCGATACGTCGTCCAGTGCCGGGGTAGCGCGGTCGGGGGCCAGTGTCGCGGCCGCCCCGAGGCGACGCAGCGCCGCGGCCAGCCGTTCGTGAATCGCGCGGTAGCTTACGCGCAGCGTTCCGAATGCGGCTATCGGGGCCGCGACGGCGTAGGTGAGCTCGTGTTCGTGCCACACGGCGCGACCGCCGGTCGGACGTCTGACTACGTCGAGGCCGAGCCGCGCGATGGCGCCGCGGTCATAGCGTGCGCACGCCGGCTCGTTGCGCCCTAAGGAAAGGCACGGCGGTGTCCAGCGGTACAAACGCAGAAACGCGGCGCCGGAGCGATCCGCCGCGTACAGCAGCGCTTCGTCTTGCGCCATGTTGTCGGCGCCGGTTCGGCCGCGCGGCTCGACGATGAAGGACCAGTGCACGTCGGCGTCAGGCCTCCGCGTACGCCTCCAGCGGCGGGCACACGCACATCAGGTTGCGATCTCCGTAGGCCCCGTCGATGCGGCTCACAGCCGGCCAGATTTTGTGCACCCGCGTGGCGTCCGACGGGAACGCGGCCCGCTCGCGCGAATAGGGTCGATCCCAGGTGTCGGCGAGGAGGTCGGCGAGCGGGTGGGGCGCGTTTTTCAACAGGTTGGTGTCACGGTCGGCCGTGCCCGTTTCGATCTCGCGAATCTCTTCCCGAATGGCGATGAGCGCGTCGCAAAACCGGTCCAACTCCTCCCGCGATTCGCTCTCGGTCGGCTCGACCATCAACGTTCCGGGGACGGGGAACGAGACCGTCGGCGGGTGAAAGCCGTAATCGATGATGCGCTTCGCGATGTCCTCCACGTCCACACCGGCCGACGCCTTGAACGGCCGCGTCTCCAGGATGCACTCGTGCGCGATCAGCCCGTTGTTGCCCGCATACAGCAGCTCGTAGTGGCCTTCCAGCCGCTTGGCGATGTAGTTCGCGTTGAGGATCGCAACCTTGGTAGCCTCGACCAGACCTTCCTGTCCCATGAGAGAGATGTAGGCCCACGAGATCGGGAGGATGGCGGCGCTGCCCCAGGGCGCGGCTGAAATGGTGCCGCACGACTGCCGGTGACCCAGGGGCACCACCGGATGGTCGGGAAGAAACGGGGCGAGATGCGCCGCGACGGCGATCGGGCCCATCCCCGGGCCGCCGCCGCCGTGCGGGATGCAGAACGTTTTGTGGAGGTTCAGATGACAGACGTCGGCGCCGATGTCGGCCGGCCGGGTCACGCCGACTTGCGCGTTCAGGTTGGCGCCGTCCATGTAGACCTGCCCGCCGTGCGCGTGGACGATGCGGCAGACCTCCCGGATCGTCGCCTCGAACACCCCATGGGTGGACGGATAGGTGACCATCAACGCGGCCAGGGTGGCCGCGTGCTGCTGCGCTTTGGCTTTGAGGTCCGCCAGGTCGATGTTGCCCGCCGCGTCGGTCTGGACGACGATCACCTGCATGCCGGCCATCACGGCGCTGGCGGGATTGGTGCCGTGGGCCGACTGCGGGATCAGGCAGGTCGAGCGCGTGGTGTCGCCGCGGGCGCGATGGTAGGCGCGGATCACCAGCAATCCGGCGAACTCACCCTGCGAGCCCGCGTTGGGCTGCAGCGACACGGCCGAGAACCCGGTGATTTCGGCGATCTGGTCTTCGAGTTGACGGAACAGCATCTGGTAGCCCTGCGCCTGTGTCACCGGGGCGAAGGGGTGCAGACGGTTGAACTCGCGCCACGAGATCGGGACCATTTCGGTGGTGGCGTTGAGCTTCATGGTGCACGAGCCGAGCGGGATCATCGCCGAAGTGAGCGACAGGTCGCGCGCCTCGAGACGCTTGATATAGCGCAGCATCTCCGTTTCGGAGCGATAGCGATGGAACACCGGGTGGGTGCAAAACGGCGAGCTGCGCCGCAAGTTCTCCGGGATCGCGCTCTCGACCCGGGCGGCCGCCTCGTCCGCCAGGTAGGGCAACGTCTCGTTCAGGGAGAACACCGTGATCAGGTCGGCGAGGTCACTCACGGTGACGGTCTCGTCCAGCGCGATACAGATCCGGTTTGGTGGCATCGACCGCAAGTTGATCTGACGTGCCCACGCGGCCTCGAGGAGGCGCGGCAGGGCCCAGGGCTCGACCTCGACGCATACGGTGTCGAAGAACCCCGCGTGCACGATGCGATAGTTCATGCGTTGCAGCGCCTTGGCGAGCAGTCCAGCGAATGCATGCACCCGCTCCGCCATGCGACGCAGCCCGTCCGGCCCGTGATAGACCGCATACATGCTGGCCATCACGGCGAGCAGCACCTGCGCGGTGCAGATGTTGCTGGTCGCCTTCTCGCGGCGGATGTGCTGTTCTCGTGTCTGCAGCGCCATGCGCAAGCCGGGACGCCCGGCGCGGTCCTTCGAGACGCCGATGATCCGTCCCGGAAGATGGCGCTTGTGCGCGTCCCGCGTTGCGAAGAATGCGGCGTGCGGACCGCCATAACCCATTGGCACCCCGAACCGCTGGCTGTTGCCGACCGCCATGTCGGCGCCCCATTCGCCGGGTGGAACGAGCAGGGTGAGTGCCAAGAGGTCGGTCGCCGCAGTCACCAGGGCGCCCTCGGCGTGGGCCCGGTCGCACAAGTCGCGGAAATCGCGCAGGCGGCCGTCCGTGCCCGGGTACTGGACCAGGGCCCCGATGACGCCGCCGCCGAACCGGAACGTGTCCGGATCACCGACGACGATCTCGAGGCCACGCGCCTCCGCCCGCGTCCGCACCACCGCAATCGTCTGTGGGTGGCACTGCTCGTCGACCAAGTAGACCGGTCGCCCCGTTGGGTGCGCCACGGCCTGCGTGACGTGCATCGCCTCGGCGGCCGCCGTGGCTTCGTCCAAGAGCGAGGCATTCGCGACTTCGAGGCCGGTCAGGTCCACGACCATCGTCTGGAAATTCAACAACGCCTCGAGCCGTCCCTGGGCGATCTCTGCCTGGTAGGGCGTATAGGCGGTGTACCACCCCGGGTTCTCGAACACGTTGCGCTGGATCACCTGCGGTGTGAAGCAGGCGTGGTACCCCATGCCGAGGTACGAACGGAACGTCTCGTTTTTGGCCGCGATGCGCCGCAGCGCCTGCAGCACCTCGCGCTCGTCGCGACCGGGCGGAAGGGCGAGCGGGCGGCCCAGGCGGATGTCTTGCGGGACGACCGCGTCAATGAAGTGATCGAGGGAGTCGTAGCCGAGCAGCGCCAGCATCTCCCGCTGGTCTTCTGGGCGTGGTCCCAGGTGGCGCGGGAGGAACACGTCGGGCTGTACGAGGTCGGCGGAGATCGGCATGACGGTTCGGAGTCGGTCGCTCAGGAAAGGGTGTGGGACGCGCCGGGCTCGAGGATCACCACAGCGGCCCGCTCGCCAACCCGCTGCCGGAAATCCTCCGGGTCGGCGGCGATCACATCCCACGTATTGTAGTGCATCGGCAGCACGGTGTGGGGCCGCACGAACTCGACCGCCCGCACCGCGTCTTCGACGCCCATCGTGTAGTTGTCCCCGATCGGGACGCACATCAGGTCGACGCGCCCGGCGAGCAGCTGCATTTCCATGGTGAGGCCGGTATCGCCGGCATGGTACACGGTCTTGCCGCCGAGGGTGAGCAGTAGACCACATGGATTGGTGGTGTGCGAGCCGTCATCACCCTCGACCGCGCCACCGTGAAACGCGGGGACCAGTTTCACGGTGCCGAACGGAAAGCGGTGGCTGCCACCGATGTGCATGGCGTGCACCGTGGCGCCGCGCGCTTCGCAGAATTGGGCAAGCTCGTAGGTCGCAACGATGGTGGCGCGGTGTCGCTTCGACAGTGGGATTGCATCGCCGAGGTGGTCGCCATGCCCGTGCGACAGCAGAATAGCGTCGAGCGGGGGCAGCCGGTCGGCGGACACGTCGGCCTTCGGGTTGCCGGTGAGGAAGGGATCGACGATCAGTCGCTTGCCGTCGCCTTCGATGACGAAGCAGGCGTGGCCGTGGAACGTGAGCGTGAGCATCAGTACTCAGTCGTCAGTCCTCAGTGGTCAGCTGACAACTGAGGACTGACGACTTCATTTCCCAATGTGCTTCGCGTACGCGGCCGCATCCAGAAGACCATTCACGTCGGCCGGGTCCTGCAGCTTCAACTTGATCATCCAGCCCGCGCCGTAGGGGTCGCGGTTGACCAACGCCGGGTCGCCCTCGAGCGCCCCATTCACTTCGGTCACAGTCCCAGCGATCGGACAGTACAGCTCCGACACGGCCTTCACCGCCTCGATCGTCCCGAACACCTGCATCTTCGCGAACGTCGTTCCCGGCTTGGGAAGCTCCACGAACACCACATCGCCCAGCTCACCCTGCGCGTAGTCGGTGATGCCGATCTGCACCGCGTCGCCGAGCGGCTTCACGTACTCGTGCTCTTGGGTGTAGCGCAGCTCGGTCGGGATGTTGGGCATGCGGGCGGTCGCTTTCGGGGGAGTCCGAGTGGCGAACGCGGGCGAAGCTAGAGAGGGCGGAAACCCTTGTCAAGCTTGTTGTTTGGCGGTCGCGCGCTGCTCGAGCACGTCGTAGACGGCCCGAGCGCGGCGCTGCAGCTCGTCCAGGCCCCGCTCGTTGTCGATCACAAAGTGGCTCTTCTTCCGTTTGCGGTCGGCCGGCATTTGGGCTGCGAGTAGCCCATCAACTTCCTCGTTGGAGAGCCCGCGCAGCCCGCGCAACCGAGCGCGTCGAACCGCGACCGGTGCGTCCACCAACACGACCACGTCGAACTGCGCGGGATCGAGCGCCTCGAAGAGGAGCGGGATGTCGCTCACGACGATCCGATCGCCGCGCTTCCATGCGGCATCGAGCAGCGCTTCACGGCGCCGCTGCACCGCCGGGTGCACCAACGCGTTGAGCGCTGCCAGGGCCGCTTCGTCGCCCAGGACTTTGGCCCGCAGCGCGGCCCGATCGAGCGAGCCGTCGCGCCGCAGCACCTGCGCGCCGAACCGTTTGGCGATGGCGGCGAGCACTGGGGTGCCGGGGGCCTGGGCCTCCCGCGCCAGCTCGTCGGCGTCGATCACCGTGGCGCCCCATTGGCGAAAGAAATCCGCGACCGTGGACTTGCCGGCGGCGATGTTGCCCGTCAGGGCCACGTTCAGCATTGAAGGCGCTCTCAGCCGTCGGCCGTCGGCTTTCGGCTTGGCCGATAGCCGATAGCCGATAGCCGACTACGCAGTTCACAACAACGCCGTCTGATGCTCATCCGCTTTCGGCACCTTGTGGCAATGCCGGCATCGCGCTTCGTAGCTTTCGCGACCCCCGACCATGATCGTCGGACTCTCCCACGGCGCGGGCTTGCCGTCCACCAGCCGCTGATTCCGACTCGCCGGGCCGCCGCACACCACGCAAATGGCGTGCAGCTTGTCCACCACTTCCGCGGCGCACATCAGCAGCGGCATTGGTCCAAAGGGGAGGCCGCGGAAGTCCACGTCGGTCCCGGCGAGGATCACTCGGACCCCCCGGTCGGCGAGATCATTCGCCACGGCGACAATGCCTTCGTCAAGAAACTGGGCCTCATCCACGGCGACGACCTCGGTGCCGGGGCGCCACCCGCGCGCGATCTGCTCGGAGTTGTCCACCGGCTCGGCTTCGACGGTCAGACCATCGTGCGTGGTGACTGAGTACAGCCCCGCATAGCGCGCGTCGAGGTGGGACTTGAACACCTGGACCTCACGGCGGGCGATCACCGCCCGGCGCACGCGCCGGATCAGCTCCTCGGACTTGCCGGCGAACATCACTCCCGAGACGACTTCGATCCAGCCGGGGCGGGTACCGTGAAACATGGGAGCTCCAGAGGCACAAATCGGGGTCCGAGGGCGGGGGGAAGGCTAGCCGAGGGTGGGGAAGGGGTCAAGAAGTGCCGGTATCTTGCGGATTTCCGGGGTAGGT
>DATBLG010000146.1:0-15750 GCA_036555485.1 Gemmatimonadales bacterium
CGTGGACCGCTGCTACTCAACGCTCAGTACCTCCACCGCGAGGACAACCGGCCGACCTTCACGGTCGACGAGCCGACGGCCGTGATGGACGGCGGCTTTGCCGAGCTCATGGTTCGGCCTACCGGAAGCCGCTGGTACGGCGTCGCCCTGTACAACCGGGTGGTGAGCAATCGCCCGCTCCTCGACGTGCGGCTCGGGGGCCCGAGCGGCGTGCGGAAGTACGAGGCGTTGACGGGGGGCGGGGGATATCAGTTGCGACGTAACTTCCGTGTCCACGGAGAGATCACGCGGGACCTGGATGCCAAGGCGTTCGTCTGGACGCTCGGGCTGACCACCGCTTTTTGATTCGACTCGAGGAGAGCCGCCGATGCCTCGTCGCCCAGCAATCGCGCTCGTCTTTATCGCGCTCGCATTCGCCGCGTGGCGGACCGAGCTCGCCGCCCAGCAAGCTGCGTCCCAACTTCCCGAGGGTGTGACACCGGCTCGCATCGCCGAAGGCGCCAAGTTGTTCAAGGGGCCGGGCCTCTGCTTCGCCTGCCACGGCCCAGAAGGCAAGGGCGCGGCCGGGCCGGATTTGACCGACACCCTCTGGGTCCAGAGCAACGGCACGTTCTCGGAGATCGTGCAGCAGATTGTGTCGGGCGTCCCGCAGAATCGCTCGAAGAGCGGAGTGATGATGCCCCCCCGAGGGGGCAGTTCACTCAACGACGAGCAGGTGAAAGCGGTGGCGGCGTACGTGTGGCGCCTGAGCCACCCGACGACGCCTTCAAGATAGGTTCAGCCTTCCTTTCCGATTCTCTCATCAAACCGGGCCTAGGTTCCGGCTATCTCGGACGGAGCCCATGACGCATGCCCGATACGCTGCTCGAACCCTACATCGAGGCGCTGGACGAGTTCCCGATCACCGGGACCGCGAGCGAGAAGCTCCGCGCCGCGGTGAAGTACGCCGTGCGCGCTCCGTCGAGTCACAACAGCCAACCGTGGCTGTTCCGCATGGGCGCCGACGATGCCTTGGAGCTGCGCGCCGACCGCGCCCGGGGCTTGCCGGTCGTCGATCCGGACGATCGCGAGCTGGTCATCAGCTGCGGCGCCGCGTTGTTTCAGTTGTGCGTCGCGCTCCGGCATTTCGGCTGCGCCTCGCGCGTCGAGCGGCTGCCTGACGCCGCCGATCCCGATCTCCTCGCTCGGATTCGACTGAGCGGGGCCTGGGAGCGGACCGCCGAAGATGAGGGGCTGTTCCAGGCGATTGCGGCGCGCCGCACGAATCGCCTCCCCTTCGAGAGCCGCAGCCTGCCCGAGCAGCTCGGCCCGGCCCTCGAGGCTGCGGCGCAGGCCGAGGGGGCTTGGTTACATCTGTTTCGCACGAAACAGGCGCGCCTAGCCGTCGCCGACCTCGTCGCCGAGGCCGATCGGCTCCAGATGGCCGACAAACGGTTCCGCCGCGAGTTGGCGGCCTGGCTGCGACCGAACTGGAGCGACCGTGGCGATGGGATGCCGGGGTTTGCCCTGGGCCACGGGGATGTGATGTCGGCGGCCGGCCCGCTGGTCGTCCGGACGTTCGACGTGGGTCGCGGGCAAGCCGCCCGGGACCGAGAGTTGGCCGTGGGCTCACCCATGCTCATGCTGCTCGGCACTGCCAGGGATACCAGCACCGATTGGCTCGCCGCAGGCCAGGGCCTCGCCCGGGTCTTGCTGCGCGCGCAGGTCGACGGGGTCTCGGCTTCCTTCCTCAATCAACCGGTCGAAGTGGGCGACCTGCGGTTGCGGCTGCTGAACCTCGCCGGCCGCGCCGGGTTCCCGCAGATCCTGCTCCGCTTCGGATACGGTCGGGAGATTCCCGCAACGCCCAGGCGCGCACCCGGCGACGTCTTTCGCGGTTGACGGTCCGCCTCGGGCGTGACACGCAACGAGGCGTAGTCCAGCTCATTCCATCGCCTGGGTCTGAAGCCCGCTTCAAGAGCCCTTCACATTGTGACGGCTGCGGCGTTGTTACGATGAGCGCATGACCGCCGCGCGCGTCCAAGGCCTGCCTGCCAGGGGTGAGCAGACCGCCGTCCTCGCGGAACCGGTATTCCGTGCACACGACCTCTCCAAGGTATACCGGCTCGGCGATGTGGAGGTGCATGCACTGTGCGCCGTGTCGCTCGAGATCTACCAGGGTGAGTTCGTCGTGATCCTCGGCCCCTCGGGGAGCGGCAAGTCGACCCTGCTGAACATCCTCGGCGGGCTCGACGTCCCCACCAGCGGCACCGTCCGGTTCTTCGAGCACGACCTCACGGCGGCCGACGAGCGCGAACGCACTCGGTTCCGTCGCGAGCATGTCGGGTTCGTCTTTCAGTTCTACAATCTGATTCCGAGTCTCACCGCGCAGGAGAATGTCCAGCTCGTGACGGAGTTGTCCGAGCGCCCCATGGACCCCCGGCGTGCGCTCGAGCTTGTGGGCTTGGCCGAGCGGGTCGATCATTTCCCTGCGCAACTGTCGGGCGGTGAACAGCAGCGCGTAGCAATAGCCCGCGCGATCGCCAAGCAGCCGGACGTCCTGTTGTGCGACGAGCCGACCGGGGCGCTCGACTTCCAGACGGGCAAGCTCGTGCTCGAGGTGCTGGAGCGGGTGAACCGCGAGCTCGGTACCACCGTAGCGATCATTACTCACAACGTCGCGATTGGCGGGATGGGCAATCGAGTGGTGCGGATGCACAGCGGCCAGATCGCCTCGATCGAGCGGAACGCCGTGCGCGCGCCTGTGGACACGCTGCAATGGTGAGCGTCCTCGATCGCAAGGTGCTGCGCGACCTATGGCACCTGCGCGGGCAGATGGCCGCGGTGGCGCTGATCGTCGCTTGTGGAGTGGCGAGCATCGTCACGATCCGAACCGCCTACGATTCGTTGCGCGGATCGCTCGACGCCTACTACCGGGACTATCGCTTCGCCCATGTATTCGCGTCGCTGCGGCGCGCCCCCAGCACCGTCGCCGCGAGGATCGCCGCACTCCCCGGCGTGAGCGCGGTCCAGACGCGCGTCGTGGTCCACGTGACCCTCGCCGTCCCAGGCCTCACCGAGCCCGCGACGGGCCGTCTCGTGTCGATCCCCGAGCGCCGCACCCCCATGCTCAACGACCTGCATCTGCGACAGGGTCGCTACCTCGCCGCCGGTCGCCCCGACGAGGTCATCGCTAGCGAGCAGTTCGCCCAGGCCAATGCGCTCCAGGTCGGCGATACGCTGGGTGCGATCATCAACGGCCGCTGGCAGCAGCTGCGCATCGTCGGGATCGCGCTCTCACCCGAGTTCGTCTATCAGATCAGCCCGGGCTGGTTCTTCCCGGACGACAAGCGCTACGGTGTCTTCTGGATGGGCCACGAGGCTCTGACCACGGCGTTCGACATGCAGGGCGCGTTCAACGACGTCACGTTGCGACTCGTTCCCGGCGCCGACGAGCGGGAAGTCTGCGCGGGCCTCGATCGACTGCTCACGCGCTACGGGGGATTGGGGGCGGTCGGCCGCGCCGACCATCAATCCAACCGCTTCATCACGGACGAAATCAGCCAGCTGCGGGTGAGCGGCGCGATCGTGCCTGCGATCTTCTTGGGCGTCGCCGCGTTCCTGGTGCATATCGTCCTGGCGCGCCTGGTGGCGACCCAGCGGCCGCAGATCGGTGTGCTCAAGGCCTTCGGCCGGAGCAACGGCGACGTCGGGCTGCACTATGCGAAGCTGGTGGTGGGGGTGGAGCTGCTCGGAGCGGCGGTCGGCGCCGGGTTCGGGCTGTGGCTGGCCACCCGCCTGACCGGGTTGTACGCCGCTTACTACCGCTTCCCGGTGCTTCAGTTCACGCCGGGCTGGGGGGTGCTGGGTCTCGCCACGCTGGTGAGCGCCGGCTCGGGGCTCCTTGGAGCCTTGAGCGCCGTGCGCCGCGCCGTGCGGCTGCCGCCTGCGGAGGCGATGCGCCCCGAGCCACCGCCCCGCTACCGACGCGGAGCGCTCGAGGCGTTCGGCGTGCATCGTGTCCTCGGGCCCGTGGGCCGGATGGTGCTGCGTACCCTGGAGCGCAGGCCGGGCCGCGCGCTGGTGACTGCCGTCGGGATCGGCCTCGCCTGTGGGATCATCGTGCTGGGCCGGTTCACGATCGATTCGGTCGAAGCCCTGGCGGACTTTGAATTCAACGTCCGCGAGCGCCAGGCCGTGAGCATCAACTTCACGGAGCCGAGGCCGGCCCGGGTCCGCAGCGAGCTGCGGCACCTGCCGGGCGTGCTGCGGGCCGAGCCGTACCGCACCGTGCCGGTGCGACTCGTCGCCGGACACCGGTCGCGCCGCACGGCAATCCTGGGCCTCGAGGCCGATGCGGAACTGCGACAGGTGGCAGACTTCAACGGACGGAGTCGTGCGCTCCCGGCCGACGGGGTGTTGCTGACCGACAAGCTGGCGCAGGTGCTGGGTGTAGCACCCGGCGACGCGGTTACGGTCGAAGTGCTCGAAGGGAAGCGGCCCACCCGAGTCGTGCCGGTCGTGGGGTTGGTGCACGAGCCGATGGGGACGCTCGCCTACATGGAGGCAGGCGGCCTACACCGTCTGCTGCGGGAGGGCAGGACGGTCTCGGGAGCGGCGCTGTCAGTCGACAGCCGTGAGACGGCGGCGCTGTATGACGTCCTCAAGCGGATGCCCGCCGTCGCCGGCGTCTCAATTCGTGAACCAACGGTCCGGAGCTTCGACGAGACCATGGCGCGCAGCCACGGCATCATCACGACCTACATTGTGGGGTTCGCCGTGCTCATCGCGTTCGGGGTCGTGTACAACACGGCGCGCATCGCCCTCTCGGAGCGCGCCCGGGAGCTTGCGAGTCTGCGGGTCCTCGGGTTCACGCGCGCCGAAACGTCCCGGATCCTGCTGGACGAACAGGCCGTGCTGGTCCTCGCCGCGCTGCCCCTCGGCTTCGTCTGGGGGTACGGCGGCGCGGCGTTGCTCGTCCTGGCGTTCGACACGGAGCTGTACCGGCTGCCGTTCGTGTTGCACCCCGGCACATACGGATATGCCGTCCTCGTGATCCTCATGGCCGCGGTCATGTCGGCGCTGATCGTGCTTCGTCGCATCGACCGGCTGGACCTCGTGGCGGTGCTGAAGACAGGAGATTGAATCGATGAGCCTTGGTCCCAAGCAGGTCGGCTGGGGCACCGCGGGGATCGCGGCCGTCGTGCTCCTCGCTATCGCGCTCCGTCCAACGCCGGTCCCCGTGGACGTGATCGCAGTCGCCCGCGGGCCCCTGCAGGTCACGATCGACGAGGAAGGCCGCACGCGGGTGCGAGACCGCTACATCGTGGTCGCACCGGCCGCCGGCCGAGTGGCGCGGATCACATTCGAGGAAGGCGCATCCGTCGCCCGCGGAGCCGTGGTGGCACGGTTGCACGCGGCACCGCTCGATCCGCGTGGGCGGGCTGAAGCGGTCGCGCGCGTGCAGGGAGCGAGTGACGCCCAGCGTGCCGCAGCGGCCGCGGTCGCCGCCGCACGGGCGGCGGCCGATCAGGCCCGCCGGGAGTACGCCCGCGCCGAGTCGCTGTTCGCGAGGAACCTGCTCGCGCCGCAGCAGTGGGAACAGGCGGCGCTCGCCGAGACGACCAGCGCCCGACAGCTCGAGGCGGCTGACTTCCGCGCACAAGCCGCGGCGCACGACGTCGAGGTAGCGCGGGCGGCGCTCGCCGCTCCGGGCGGCGCGGCCCTTCTCCTCGTTTCACCGCTGCGCGCCCGCGTGCTCCGCATCCCGGAGCGGAGCGAGCGGGTCGTCACCGCCGGTACGACGTTGCTCGAGCTGGGGGATCCGACTCGACTCGAGATCGTCTCGGACCTGCTGTCGGAAGACGCGGTGAAAGTGAAACCCGGCGATCGGGTGCTGGTCGAGAACTGGGGCGGTGACCACGCGCTCGAGGCGCACGTCCGCCTGATCGAGCCCTCCGGCTTCACCAAGGTGTCAGCGCTGGGCGTCGAGGAACAGCGGGTGAACATGATCGCCGACCTGGACGAGACACCGCCCCAGCTCGGCGATGGCTACCGCGTCGAGACGCGGGTGGTGCTGTGGGAAGGGGCAAGTGTCCCCAAGATCCCCGCCAGCGCCCTGTTCCAAGACGGATCACACTGGTACGTGTTCGTAGCCCAAGACGGCCGTGCGCGACGTCAGGCCGTCCAGATCGGGCACCGCAACGCGTTCGAAGCCGAAGTCGCCGGCGGGCTCGCGCCAGGCGCGCTCGTGATCCGTCACCCGACAGACAAGCTCGCCGACGGGATGCGGGTCGCCGCGCGCCCGCGGTAATGAGCGAAGCAGTCCACTTCCCGCCCCCGCACGACGCGCTTCCCTTTGAGCGGCCCACGGAACGCGGTGACCGCGGTGTACTGACGTTCCCCCCGGTCCCCGTCCGCGTAGATCACCACCCAATCGCGCGTCTTGCCCAGCTGGTGCGCGCGCGCCGTGTTGGAGAACAGCGCGGTATAATGGCGGTCGCCGAGCCAGGTGTGGAAGATCGGCAGCCATGCCTCTCGTCGCGGGTTGAAGCGGCGTGGTGCGATGCTGCGCAGCTCGCCGGCGGCCGCTTTGGACCGATACTCACGATCCACCTGCAACAGCTCGGCGACCGGTGGCTCGTCGGCCCCGGCCGGCGGCCGGCGCAGGCGGCCCAGACGTGCCGCCAGTGCCTCGCGCACACCCCGCAGGCGCTTTTCGCCGAACAGCGGGATGGCCGCAAGCCGTCCATCGTGGGCGGCCGCTTCGAGATCCTCCAGCGTGTCGATCCCATGATCGAGGTGCAGGCGCTCGGCGAGCGTCGCGCCGATGCCGGGGACCGAGGTGAGCAGGCTCACCGCGTCGCTCTCGCCGCGAAGCCGTTCGAGCATCGGGAGGCGACCTGTTTCCACGAGGTCGCGGATCGCCCGGGCGATGGTCACGCCGATCGCCGGCAGTCGCTCGAGCCCCGCGAGGCCACCGGTCCGCAGTACCGCGTCAACCGGTCGGTCGAGCCCGCGCACCATCTCCGCCGCGCGCCGATACGCCTCCACTCGGAACGGGCTCGCGGCCTGGTGCTCGAGCAGCGCGGCGACTTCTTCCAGCCGCGCCGCGATCAGCACGTTCTGGGGGTCGCGGTTCATTTCCGGGTCGCCCGTTTGGGTTTCCGCCCCGGGCGACGTGCCGCCCGTTTCCGCGTTCTCCGTGCGCGGACCGTTGTCGGGGTTCCCGGCTGTTGCGCGCTAACCGGCACTACGAGCAACGATGTGGGCAAGTGATTCAACAACCGCTCGGTGACGCTGCCCAAGAGCAATCGCTCACCCCACCCCTTGCCGTGCGAGCCGACCACGACCAAGTCGGCGCCCCACTCCGCGGCTTCGCCTTGGATCGTCTCCACCACGGGACCGGCGTGTATGACCGTTGTCACCGACCGGCCCTCGAAGAGCGGCCACACCCGGCGCTGCAACTCCCGTTCGGCGATCTCGTAGAAGGGGGTCCGTGCAAACGGCGCCGTGCCGGTCGGTGACACGATGGGAGTCTCGATCACCGATACCGCGCGCAGCTCCGCACCCAGAACCGTCGCCGCTTCCAGCGCGGCGGCCGCGGTCGGCTCCGCGGCCGCCGACAGATCCACTGCCACCAGCACACGGCGGAACACGTGGTCCGCCGGCGACGCCGTCACCAGCACCGGGACCCCTGCGGTTCGCACGGCGTCGTGACTCGTGCTGCCTCCGACCCAGCGATTGAGCATCGAATGATGCTTGCCGCCCAGCAGAATGGTATCCGCCTCGAGCTCCCGAGCCACCTCGCGCAACACGACCGCCGTACGACCGAAGCGAACGATCATCCGCCGGATCATGTCTTCGGGGACATGTGGCCCGAGCGCCGCCGCCATCCGTTGGCGCGCAGACGTGATGATCGCCAACTGAAACTCAGCGGCGTGCTCGACCAGGCCTTCCTCCGCGAAGGTGATCCAGTACTCGCGCACGGCATGAACCAAGTCACTCTCGACTCGGAGCTGCTGCGCGAGCCGCCATCCGAGGGCCGCGTTCGCTGCGGCCTCGGGCGAATCGTCGACCCCGATGAGAAGTCGTTTCCAGGGCATGGCACCTTTCGCGCAATCACGTGAACCTGAGAATCTCCTATGACGAACGTTTCGGGGAATCCCGTGAAGCGAACTTGAGGCGGACTGGAGGTTCTCTTCGACGAGCGCCGGCTTGGGGCACCTCACGCACGCTTCACGCACTCTTCAGACAGGCGGTCCCACCTTGCCTGGGAAGGAGGATGGCCCAATGCTCGTACGCCGCGTTCTCGCCGCCGTCGACATGTCTTCATCAAGCCCGAAGGCCGTGCTCGCGGCTGCCGAGCTGGCGGCCGTAGCCAAGGCCGAGTTGATCGTGCTGACCGTTCTCCGGGACCCCTGGGAGCTCGTCGGCCCCGAAGAGGTTGAAGGATATCGGCGCGCCCGCACGGGTTCTCCCGCGGAGCTGGCCGCCGCGCGCGCTTCGGAGCGATTGCGGCAGTTGGCTGGGCCGGCCGCCCTGCCCGCCCACAGCGTGTCATACCGAACGGCGTTTGGTCTGCCGGGGGTTGAGATCCCGCGGCACGCCGAAGAAACCGGCGTCGATGTGCTCGTGTTGGGCCGACCGACGGTGCAGCGCTCGCAGAACCATGGCCCCAGCGTGACCGCGGCCATCCTGCGACGCAGCCGCATTCCGGTCCTCATCGCGGCAAGCTCCCATCGGGTGTACCAGCGGGTGCTGGTAGGGGTGGACGACAGCCCGGACGCCCCGGCGGTGCTCAACGCCGCGATCGCCATCGGCGATTGTATTGGTGCACGGATCGCCGCCTTGCACGTCAAGCCAATCTCCGCGCCGCCCGTGCGGTCGAGCGATCGGCCGCGCTGGCTCCGGCGCCTGGAACAGAGTGGCGAGCATGAGGGAGTGGCCGTTGCCGCCTGCGAGACCTTGGTGCGCCAGGGGGATCCCGCGACCGAAATCCTCGCGGCAGCCGAAGACAGTGACCTTCTGGTGATCGGCTATCGTCGGGGCACGATCCTCGATGAGCCCGCGGCGCCGGGGATCGCGACTCGCGTGCTGCGTCGCGCCACGTGTGCGATCCTGGCGGTGCCGGTCTAGGGGGCGGACTCTGGCGAATCGAGACGCCGCACGGGGACCCCGCCGTAGACGGCGTCCCCTTGGAGCGTGCGGTGCTTCGGCACAAAGCTCAGCGCACCCACTTGGGTGTTCGCGCCGATTTCCACGCCGATGCCGATCACACTGCCCACCCCGATCATCACGTTCCGTCCCAGGCGCACTGGAGCCGTCCTGACGACCCCGCGTTCCACGACGTGACCCGAGAGATGGACGCCCGCGCCAATGACCACGTCGTCGTCGAACTCGAGCAGGTTATGGTCCGACATCGTGACACTGTTCAGGTACACCCGCTGTCCCAGCTGTGCCCCGTTGAGCCGGTGGTAGAACGTCCACAGCGGCGTCGCCCGCAGCAGCGTGCCGGCGAACACCCGTACGACGTGGGTGGACATGGCATATCGCGCCCAGCGCAGCAGCGGCCAGTCCAGATCGGCGATTCGCATGTCGGCGTCCGCAGGGGTGCGCCACCCCAACAGACGAACGGACAGCGCCGACAGAACCATCAGCGAGAGCGAGAACAGCAGGTAGGCGGGGACGAGCGACATCGACAGCAGTACGATGCGGATCCAGTTCGCCGGCAGCGACCAACGGAAATGCCATTCCCAGAACAGCGCCGCCGGCAGGACCGACAGCCCAAAGACGATACTCTCGACGAAAAAGGCCGTCAGAACCGCCCAGCCGACTCGCCAGGCCTTATGTAACGTGGACATGATGTCGCCGTACGATCCGCGTATCGTGGTGGAAGGCGACGGCCCGCCACTGGTCCTGGTCCCGGGGATGGACGGGACCGGCCGGCTGTTCTATCGTCAGGTGCCTCGGCTCGCCCGGCGACACCGCGTGGGAACCTACACGCTGCGCGACGCGGCGGACACGATGGACGTGCTGGTCGAGGATCTCGTCGGCGTCATCGGGACGCTGGCGCCGTCCGGCGCTCCAGTTGTTGTAGTCGGCGAGTCGTTCGGAGGAGCCATCGCCTTGAGCTTGGCCCTGGCGCGCCCGGAGCTGGTATCCGCGCTCGTGGTGCTCAACTCCTTCCCCCGGTTCCTGCCGCAGATCCGGTTGCGCCTCGCCATCATGGCGTTGCGACTCATCCCGTGGCAGACGATGCCTTTGGTCAGGCGCCTGACGGCGTTCCGGCTGCACTCCCAGTTTACGCACCGCACGGAGATTCGCCGTTTCGTCGAGCTGACGCGGGATACGAACCGGGACGGGTACCTCGCCCGCCTTCAGATCCTCCGCCATTATGACGTCCGCGACCGCCTGGGGGAGCTTCGCACGCCTGCTCTATTCCTGGCCTCGGAACGCGATCACCTCGTACCTTCGGTGCAGCAGGGCCGCTTCATGGCGGAGCGGGTACCCGGAGCCACGCTGCGCATCCTTTCCGGTCATGGGCACATCTGCCTGATCGCCCCGAATGTCGACCTGGGCCGCATTGTCTATGAGTGGAACCGGGCGACGCCTAAACCGCCGGGCCTGGCCCAATGATGTTCGCCGAACGCCACCCCAGGCACTCGGCGGCGCGCTCACACTCGAGTGGCCGCCACCGCCGCCACAATGTCGGTCTGCGAGATGACGCCCACCAGCCGGCCGTTCTCCTGCACGAACAGACGCTGCACTTTCCCGTCCAGCATCCGCTGGGCCACCGCCCGCACTTCATCCTGAGGGCTGGCCGTAGCGGGCCACGGCGTCATGATCTCGAGCACCAACCCGCCCTCGAACAGCCGTTCACGGGCCGTCGGGCTGGCGCAACGGCTCTCGGCTACGAGGACGTCGCGTGTCGAGCAGACGCCAACTGCCCGACCGTGCCCATCGAGCACCGGCAACGCGGACACCTGCGCCTCGGCAAGCGCCGCCACGGCATCCGCCACCGTTGCCTCGGCCCGGAGTGTCTTCAGATTGGTGCGCATGATCTCAGAGACTTTCATGGGACCTCCTAGAGCTTGGCTCCGGCGACGGCTCCAACGATGTCCGTCTGCGAGATGACGCCGACCAGCGCCCCCTCGTACTCGACGAACAACCGGTGGATCTCGCCGTATAGCATCTGGCGGGCGGCCTCGTGCACGTCCGCATCGGGGTCGACGGTGATCGGCTTCGCCGTCATGATCTCCCGTACCGGCGTCTCTTCCAGCACCTGTCCTCGCCGCTCTGCGTCCGGCGACTCCGCCAGGAGCTGCAGCACATCGCTGGCCGTGATCACCCCGACCATCCGGCCGTGTTGATCCACCACCGGGAGTCCCGAGACATGTTGCTCGGCGAGCGTGACCATGGCATCGGTCACCGTATCGTCCATGCCGACGGTCTTGAGATTCGTCTGCATCAGATCCGCGACTTTCATCGGTCCCCCTGGTTGAAGCCGTCACCTTCATGTTCACCCTGGCCGGCTAAAGGACGGATGAAGGATCCATGAAGGGACCGGGCATCTGATGCGTGCCATGCTGCTCGACGCTGCCCGCCGGCCGCTCCGGGCCGCCGAGGTCCCCAATCCGGTGCCGGGGCCGGGGCAGCTGTTGCTGCGCGTGCGCGCTTGCGGCATATGCCGCACCGACCTGCATGTCTTGGACGGGGACCTGCCGCGCCCGAAGCTCCCGCTCGTTCTGGGGCACGAGATCGTCGCGACGGTGGACGCGTGCGGCCCGAGCGCAAAGCGGTTTGCCGTCGGGCAGCGGGTTGGCGTGCCCTGGCTCGCGTGGACATGTGGTGAGTGCGGCTGGTGCCGATCGGGCCGCGAGAATCTGTGTGTGCGCGCGCGATTCACCGGCTACCAACTGGACGGCGGCTTCGCCGAGTTTGCCGTCGCCGACGAGCGATTCTGCTTTCCGGTCCCCGATGGCTACGACGACTGCGAGGCCGCCCCATTGTTCTGCGCCGGGCTGATCGGCTATCGCGCGCTCTGCGCCGCCGGCGATGGAGAACGCCTTGGGATCTACGGCTTCGGCGCCGCGGCGCACATCGTGGCCCAGGTGGCTCGATTCCAGGGGCGTCGGGTGTTCGCGTTCACGCGGGCCGGCGATGCCGCCGCGCAGGCGTTCGCGCGAAGCCTCGGTGCGGTGTGGAGCGGCGCCTCGGAAGAAACGCCACCCGAGCCGCTGGACGCCGCGATCATCTTCGCTCCGGTCGGGGCACTCGTCCCCGCCGCGCTGCGCGCGGTCACGCCGGGCAGTACGGTCGTCTGCGCCGGGATCCACATGAGTGACATCCCATCGTTCCCCTACGAGATCTTGTGGGGGGAGCGGGTGGTGCGGTCCGTTGCGAATCTCACTCGCAAGGACGGCGAGGAGTTTCTCGCCCTGGCGCCCCGCGTCCCAGTGCGCACTGAGGTGGAGCCCTTCGCACTGGAACGCGCCAACGATGCCCTGGAAGCGCTCCGGGCAGGACGGATGCGCGGCGCGGCGGTACTGCGGTGCAGCGCGTGAGCGTCGCCGTCAGTCTTTCAACACGAACGTGATCTTCATGCGGACGCGGTATTCGGTCACTCGGCCATTCTCCGCCACGACTTTCATGTCCTTGACCCAGGCGCCCCGGATGTGCTCCAGGGTCTTGGCGGCGCGCGTGATGCCCGCCTGGATGGCGTCCTCGAACCCTTTCGACGACGACGCGCTGATCTCGGTGACTTTGGCGATTGCCATGGTAACTCCTGTTGTAAGAAACGTGACGCCAGTCGCTTCCACTACCTGTAGCGCAACAGCGCGGCGATGCCGTCGATCTGCTCCGCGAGGCGAGGCTCCGTGATCTCCACGACCTCACCGCCGCAGCGGCGCGTCTCGGCCACGGCAGCCGCGACGAGATCGGGCACGCGGACGACCGCCTCACCCTTCGCCTCCGGCTTTTCCAAGACTAGCTGCCCCGACCCGGCGCAACGGTAGCCAGTCCGGCTGTATCCGGTGGCAAGGAGCAGCGTGCGGATCTGGTCATGGCCGAGCGCGAGCAACACGGCCCGCAGACCATCCACGGCCCGCTCCGCGCCCATAGCCTCCTGCCAAGCGTCCAACAACTCGGTCTCGGCAGCCAAGACGTGCGTCGCGTGTGCGGCCTGCGCCGCGCGGTGCACGGCGGCGACGCTGAGCTCCATGGGGTTCAATCGGGCCGTGCCGGCCACCATTCCCACGAGCAGCGGCGGCAAGGCGCGGGTCAGCGCCGCCACGACCGGCTCGGAGCCGCCGAGCACGAGCTCCTGCGCCCCGTGCGCGCGCACCAGCGCGCCGAGCCGGCGCCCAACTCCCGCGTAGTGGCGGCGCTCCTCCTCGCGCCGGCGCTGATGGAACCCGCGCTCACCCCAACCGGGCGAGTCCTGGCGATCGCTGTGGAACTTCCCGCCCCGCATCCGCTGTGAGCTCAAGTCCTCGATCTCGGCCGTCGCCGCACCTCTCACCAGGAAGAAACGGGCGTGAGCGTGGTCCAGGACGACAGCGAGCATGGGTGTCGCCGTGCCCCCCGCGCCGGTTCCTCGACGCGCTCGCGCTCCTCGCAGGGTGGTCACCATCAGTACTCCTCGGCCGCGCGCGCCGGCTCGGGTTTGGGTTCGGGAAGCTCCGTCAGGGTCGCCTCCGTCAAGAGCAGCACGCTCGCGACGGACACGGCGTTTTCGAGCGCCACGCGGACAACCTTCGTGGGGTCGATGATGCCGGCTTCCACGAGGTCCACGTAGGCATTCCGGGCCGCATCGAAGCCGAAGTTCCCTTTCCCCTGTCGCATCCGATCCACCACCACGCCCCCATCCGCCGCAGAGTTCTCCGCGATTTGGCGGGTCGGGGTCTCGAGCGCGCGGCGCAGGATCAACACCCCGGTCCGCTCGTCGCCGTCGCACTTGGCAGCCTCCTGTTCCACCGCCCCGATCACCCGGAGCAACCCGAGGCCGCCGCCAGGCACGATCCCCTCGGCTACCGCGGCCTTGGTGGCACTGATCGCGTCGTCGAACGCTTCCTTGCGATTCTTGAGTTCCGTTTCCGACGGGGCGCCCACCCGGATCACCGCGACGCCGCCCGAGAGTTTGGCGAGGCGCTCCTGCAACTTCTCCTTGTCGTAGTCCGAGGTCGCGCGCTCGATTTGGCGACGCAGGTCCTGGCAGCGGCCCTCGATCGCCGACTTCGCGCCACCGCCACCGATGATCGTCGTGTTGTCCTTGTCGACAACGACCCGCTTCGCCTTCCCGAGGTCGTCAACGGTGACGTGCTCGAGCTTGACCCCGACTTCCTCAGCCAGCAGCCGGCCGCCTGTGAGGATGGCGATGTCCTCGAGCATCGCTTTGCGCCGGTCGCCGAACCCGGGGGCCTTCACCGCCACCGAGGCCAGCGTGCCGCGGATCTTGTTCACGACCAGCGTCGCGAGCGCCTCGCCCTCGACGTCCTCCGCCAGGATCAGCAGCGGCCGGCTCACCTTGGCCACCTGCTCGAGTAACGGCAGCAGGTCCTTCATGCCCGTGATCTTCTTTTCGAACAGCAGCAACAACGGCTCCTCCAGCACGGCTTCCATTTTGGTTGGGTCGGTGATGAAGTACGGCGACAAAAACCCCCGGTCGAATTGCAGTCCTTCCACGACCTCCAGAACGCTCTCGGTGCCTTTCGCTTCCTCCACCGTGATCGCTCCCTCGGCGCCGACCTTCTCTACGGCGTCCGCCACCATCTCCCCGATAGCCAGATCGTTGTGGGCGGAGATCGCGGCCACCTGCGCTTTCTCCTTTCGGCTCTGGACGGGGCGCGACAGCTTGCGCAGCGCCTCGACGGCGGTCTTGAGGCCGCGGTCCAGCCCGCGCTTCAAGTCGATGGCGCTCGCCCCTGCCGTCACGTTGCGCAGGCCCTCGGCAAAGATGGTGTGCGCGAGCAGCGTGGACGTCGTGGTGCCGTCCCCGACGGTATCGCCGGTGCGGGTGGCGGCCTCGCGCAGCACCTGGGCGCCGAGGTTTTCCTCGGGATCCTTCAGGTCGACCTCTTTGGCGATGGTCACGCCGTCGTTGCACACGAGCGGCGCGCCCCACTTCTTCTCGACGAGCACGCACTTCGACTTGGGACCGAGGGTGACGCGCACCGCGTCGGCCATGGCCGTGGCCCCACGAAGGACTTTCTCTCGCGCGGTCGCCTGGAACAACATCTGTTTGTGCGACATCGGTTACCTCCACGTGGCATCAGGCCTGTAGATCATGGCACAGGCGCTCCCTTCCAGAATGCCCTCGTCGCCTTGAGAACTGCCTGAGAACCGCATGAAGGCTGGCGCGTCGAGCGGATGGCAGGCTAACCCCGGCTTCACGGTCAGTTCACAGGGCGCTCGCGATCGTTCCGGGGTACCGATCGAGGAGGCGACATGCTCACGGTGCGGGATTTGATGACCACTGATGTGGCGACCGTGGACCCGCAGCTCACGCTGCGCGGGGCGGTTGAGCTATTCAGCACACGACATGTGAGCGGTGCGCCCGTGACGGCCGGCGGCCGGCTCGTGGGCGTCCTGTCCGCGAGCGACGTCCTCGCGTTCGAAGCGGAGACGCCGAGCGTCCCGACCGAACGCCCGGAACTGGAGAACGAGGAGTGGGACGAGCCGGCGGAGTGGATCGAAGGCGAGGAGGCGCCGGCCGCGTTCTTCAACGATCAATGGTCGGACGTGGGTGCGGACGTGCTGGAGCGGTTCGCC
>DATBLG010000149.1:0-27431 GCA_036555485.1 Gemmatimonadales bacterium
CGCCCCGTGAATTCGTCCACGATGAACACCTGGCCGTCCTGCACGACGTACTCCACGTCCTTCTCGTAGAGCGCGTGCGCCTGGAGCAGCTTGTGGATGATGTGCAGGATCTCGCTCTTGGCCGCGTACTCCCCCTCGACCACACGCCGGCGCTCGATCTTCTCGGCTGGGGTCAAGGCGTCGTCCCGGTCGATCGCGTGGATCGCCTGCGAGATGTCCGGAACGACGAACAGGGTCGGATCGCCGGGCGACATCGCTTCCACACCCAGGTCTGTGAGGTGGACCGAGTGCCCGCGCTCGTCCATCACGAAGTACAGGTCGTCCTCCACGTCGCGCATCTTCTGCTCGCGCGCGGGGAGCTTGCGGTCGGCGAGACGGTCCAGCTCGACGCGCTGGACCAACGCCTTGACCCCCTGTTCGTTCAGGAGCTTGAGCAGCCGCTTGTTCTTCGGGGTGCCCAGCCGGGCCTTGTACAGCAGCTTCGCGCCCTCGTACTGGGTCTTCTCGTTCTCGAGCAGCGGTTCGGCTTTCGCGATGAGGTCGTTCGTGACGGCCGTCTGCTTGCGCACCAGCTGGACCACCTGGGCGTTGTACTGGCCATACTTGTCGTCCGACTCGACACCCACCGGCCCGGAAATGATGAGCGGCGTGCGCGCTTCGTCGATCAGGATCGAGTCCACTTCGTCGATGATCGCGAAATGGTGGCCGCGCTGTACCCGCTGCTCCAGCGTGAACACCATGTTATCACGCAGGTAGTCGAAGCCGAACTCGTTGTTGGTGCCGTAGGTGATGTCGCAGCGGTAGGCCGCGATGCGCTCAGGAGAGGACGGCTGCGTATCGTCGATACAGCCGACGGTGAGACCGAGCCACGTGAACAGATGGCCCATCCACTGCGAGTCACGCCGCGCCAGATAGTTGTTGACCGTGACGAGGTGCGCGCCCTTCCCCGGTAAGGCGTTCAGATACAGCGGCAGGGTCGCCACGAGCGTCTTGCCTTCGCCCGTCGCCATTTCGGCGATTTTGCCCTGGTGCAGGACGATCCCGCCGATCAGCTGCACGTCATAGGGAACCATATCCCAGGCCAGCTCGTGACCGGTCACGAGGACCTTCGACCCGAGCAGCCGGCGGCACCCCTCGCGCACCGTGGCATAGGCTTCGGGGAGCAGCTCATCCAACGCGGCCTGCAACGCTTTGGCGGTCCGCAGCTCCGCTTCCAGGAGCCGGTCGGAGAGGCGCGCCCGCTCTTCGGCATCGGGGCAGTCATGCTTCTCTTGCTTCAGGCGAGCGACGTCGGCGGCGAGCTCGCCGGTTCGTTCGGCGATCTGCGCGCGGAACTTCGCGGTCTGCGCCTGGATGTCGGTGTCCGGTAGGTCCTTGAGCCGCGCCTCGTGCCGGTGGATCGCGTCCACCAGGGGGCGAATCCGCTTCATCTCGCGCCGGAAGCGCGTCCCGAAGACCTTGGTAAACAGCTTGTGAACCATCCGCCCTCGACTATCGGTACAGCCCGTGCGCGGCGATGTACTCGCGCACCGCGTCGGGCACCAGGTAACGTATCGATCGACCGTCGGCCACACGCTGCCGGACGAGCGTCGCCGAAATGTCCACGGCCGGCACCTCGATCACCTGCTGAAACAACGGGTGCGGCGGCACGGCCGTCCCGGGCCGCGCGAAGACGACAATGTCCGCCAGCGCCGGCAGCGCTTCCGCCTCGTACCACGCCGGCACGTCACGAGCGGCATCCGCCCCCAACAGTAACGTGAACCGGTTCCCGGGCTCCCGGCGAGCGAGGGCCCGCAACGTCTGGACGGTGTAGGATGGCGCCGGTAGTCCGATCTCGATGTCTTCCACCGCGAACCGGGGGTTCCCGGCCACGGCGAGCGACAGCATCGCGACGCGGTGCTCGGGCGTCGCCCGGTGCGCCGCCTGCTTGAACGGCTGCTCGCGCGCCGGCATCATCCGGACGCGCGCGCCCCCCCCCAGCGCCTCGCACGCCGTTTCGGCAACCACGAGATGGCCGAGATGCACGGGGTCAAACGACCCGCCGAACAGCGCGTCCACGCGCTCAGCGCGCGCCGATGCCGCTGTCCGGCGGGCAGGACTGCTCGAGCCCGGGAGTCTGCGGGTAAAAGCGGCGCATGTGCGCGCAGGTTTCCCGCAGCTCCTCGCGGTACCCGATGACCCGGTAACTGTCCGCGAGACGTAGCAAGGCGTCCACCGCGCGCGGGGTGTCCGCGTAGTTGGCCACCACGTCCTTGAAATAGATGATGCCGGAGTCGTAAGCGCCGCGCCGGAAGTAGAACAAACCGTTCTTATAAGTCTTGTCGGCAAACCACTCGCGCAACTGGCGCACATGCAGCTGCGCCCGGGTCGCGGCCTGGGAATTGGGATACCGCCCCGTCAAATCCTGGTAGATGGCGAGCGCATTCTGACCGAAACTCGGATCGAGCTCGGGTTTACGCCACAGCCGCATGTTCGCGTCGCCGGCCCGGAGCAGCGCGAGCGGGGCGTACGTACTGCCGGGAAACTGGTCCGCGGTCTGACGAAACGAGACCGACGCCTCCGAGAACTGCCCCGTTTGAAACTGCGTCTCGGCGAGCAGGTAGTGGACCTCGGGAAGCGTGGTATCGTTGGGCGACAGCTCGAACATCACGCGGCGGAGGTTCTGCTGCGCATCGGCGAAATCTCCCGCCCGGAATTGCGTCCGCGACCGTGCCAGGAGCACCTCCGGCGGTGGAGGTGCGGGACGGGCACCGCGGCCGCACGCCACGAGGGCGATGGGAAGCAACAGTCTGAAAACGCGCATGGTCCTCATGGTTGCAAGGGCGCCAGAGCGGTGTCGGGCTTGCCGACGGCGTTGAGCTTGTCCTGCGCACGCTGAGCAATCGAGTCGCCGGGCATGCCGCCGGCGAGCGCCTGTTGATACAGATCGACGGCGCCGGCCACATCGCCGCGAGCCAGCGCCACATCGCCCAGGCCCAGATAGGCGGCCCGCATCACCTCCACCGTCGCACCGGGCGTCGACGCCCGGCGGAACCATTCCTCCGCATCGATCGGGCGCCCGGCGGCCATGGCCGCTTCACCGCGGAACAAGGCGCAGCGGGCGACGCCTTCCCGGGCCGCATCGAGCACCAACGGTTGACGCTCGCGCCGCAGCACGCCTTGGAACACGACGGTGGCGGTGGTGCAGTCCCGTGCCATCGCCGCTGCCAACCCGTAGACAAAAAGGAGCGAATCGGCACTGCGGGCATCGGGGGCAGTGGCAATCGCCGAGGGCAGGTACGCCAGCGCATCCGCGGTGTTCCCCGCCGCCGCCGCGTCGAGGGCGACGAGTCGCGCATAAGAACCGAGGGGCCGGTTCGGAGCGACCTCGCGCAGCCCCAGGAGAGCGTCCGCCAGAGCGACTCGGTCGTTGCCTGCGACGGCCCCGCGGATCACACGCTCCAGGCCGTCCGCGGCCTCCCCGGCGCGGCTCTGGTCGTCCCGAGCGAGCGCCCGGTATTGCTCCGCTGCGAGGATGAAGTCTCCCGTGTGCAGGGCCGCCGCGGCCGCTTTGGCATGCAGGTCCGACTTGCCACTGCCGGCGTTCAACCCGAGTTGGTATTCCGCGAGGGCGTCCGCATAGGCGGCGGTCGCATACTCGCGATCTCCCAACACCTCGTGATCGGCCGCCGTCCGGGCGCACGCCAGCGCCGCCGCGAGCACCCCCGCGGCCACCAGCCGCATCACACGGTACGCTGGCGCCCCGACCCGCGCGGCGCCGGTTCGGTGTGGGCGGTGATCAGGTCTCCCCGGTCTAACATCGCGAGGTACGCTTCAACGCGCGGGTCCTCGGGGCGACGACGACGGCAGTCCTCCCACACGACGCGCGCCGAGAGGCCGTCACCGCCCAGGTAGCTGGCGAGGCCGAGCATCGCGGCCGCATCGAGAAAGTTGGGACGCGAACGAACGATGATCTCGAACTGTTCGCGCGCTTCAAGCACGCGCCCAGCCTGCAGCAACAGGCGGCCCAGCTTGTAGCGGAGGTCGTGGAACTCGGGACCGAGCGCCAGCGCGGCCTGGTACTGACCGATCGCCTCGCGCATCCCGCCGGCCTCGATGTAGGCCTCGGCCAGGTGGGCGTGCAGATTCGCGAGCTTCGCCGCCAGGTGGTTGGGGAAGCCGAGGCGTGACTTGCCGCCGATCTGCCCGGCTCGCCGCAAGGATTCGGTGGCCTCCGACTCGCGGCCGAGATCATTGAGCACCAGGGCGCGATGCACCAGCGCCTCGACATACTGCGGATTCAGCTCGAGCGCACGATCCAGGTGAGCCAGCGCTTTCTCCGCCTGCCCCACCAGGGAATAGGACAGCCCCAGCATGTGTTCGGCGTCGGCGTATGCGTGACCGATGGCGACGATTTCTTCAAGGAGGTGGATCGTGCCGTAGTAGTCCTGCAGCTGGAAGCGCTCGCGCGCCTGGTCGACCCGGCGTTCAGGGCTCGCGTCCATGAGCCTCCTTGTACCAGGAGACGAACCGACGGATCCCCTCCTCGATCTCCACCTTGGGCTTGTAGCCCAGCTCGCGCTCGGCGCGCCGCAGATCCGCCGCCGTCAGCGACACGTCACCCGGTTGATCGGCCCCGCGTTCGATGACGGGCTCGCGGCCGGCCGCCGCGCCGATCAGCGCGATCAAGCGATCGAGTCGCACGCGCCCGCCGCCGCCCAGATTGAAGACGCGCCACGGCTCGGCGCCGCCAGCGCCTGCCCGTGCGGTCCAGTCGAGCGCAGCCAGGATCCCATCCACCACGTCGGAAACATACGTGTAATCCCGGGCGCTCGAGCCGTCCCCGCGCATCTGAATCGGCTGGCCGGCGAGGATGCGCGCGGTGAAGCGGTGGATGGCGAGGTCCGGGCGTTGGCGTGGCCCGTATACAGTGAAGAATCGGAGGCAGGCAATGCGCGTCCCGTACAGGTGGCTGAACACGCGGCACTCGAGCTCCCCCGCGCGTTTACTCGCCGCGTACGGGGAAATCGGCGTGTCCGCTACGGCGTCCTCGCCGAATGGTGCGGGGGTCGACTCGCCGTACACCGAGGACGACGATCCGAAGACCACTCGCGCGACGCCTGCCCGACGCGCCTGGTCGAGGAGCCGAGCCGTCCCGGTCACGTTCGTCTCCATGTACGAAGCGGGATCATCGAGCGACGGCTGGACGCCGGGCCGGGCGGCGAGATGAATGATCGCCTCCACGCCCGCGAGCGGCAGCGGATCGCGCACCAGGTCGCTCTCGGTGAACTGGAAGCCCTGGCGACCGCGCAGCGCGCTCAAGTTCCGCTCCTTCACGGCGCGCGGATAGAATGGATCGTAGTTGTCGATGCCGGCGACCTCGTGCCCGGCGGCGAGCAACGCTTCGCACAAGTGGGACCCGATGAATCCGGCGGCGCCGGTGACCAGTAGCCTGCTCATCCCTTCAGCACCTCGCGGAAATAGGCGATGGTCCGGGAGAGCCCTTCATCCAACGGTACGCAGGGCTCCCACCCCAGCAGCTCCCTCGCTCGGCTGATATCCGGTTGCCGGACTCGGGGGTCGTCCTCCGGCAGCGGCCGGTGAACGATGTCGCTCCGGCTCCCTGTGAGCGCGAGCACGTGGTCGGCAAGCTGGCGCACCGTGAACTCGCCCGGATTGCCGATGTTGGTCGGCTCGGGCGTGCCCCGCTCAAACAGCCGGACGATCCCCTCGACCAAATCCTCCACATAACAGAACGAGCGGGTCTGGGAGCCGTCGCCGTACACCGTGAGCGGCTCGCCGCGCAACGCCTGCCGAATGAAATTCGACACTACGCGTCCGTCGTGGGGCCGCATCCGCGGGCCGAACGTGTTGAAGATGCGGACGATCCGCGTGTCGAGAGCGTGGTAGCGATGATAGGCCATGGTCAACGCCTCGGCGAAGCGCTTGGCTTCGTCGTACACGCCGCGCGGGCCCACCGGGTTGACGTTCCCCCAATAGGTCTCCGGTTGCGGATGGACCAGCGGGTCGCCATACACCTCGGATGTCGACGCGAGGAGAAACCGCGCCCCTTTGGCGCGGGCGAGCCCCAGTGCCTTGTGGGTGCCAAGCGAGCCGACCTTGAGCGTTTGGATCGGCAATTCGAGGTAGTCCACCGGGCTCGCCGGGCTCGCAAAATGCATCACCGCATCGAGCGGCCCTTCCACCTCGATGAAGGTGGTGACGTCGTTCCGGACGAACTGGAACGTGGGATGATGCAGCAGGTGCGCGAGGTTGGCGGGCGTCCCGGTGATGTAGTTGTCCATCCCGATCACCCGATGGCCATCCGCCAGCAAGCGGTCACACAAATGCGATCCGAGAAAACCGGCGGCCCCGGTTACGAGGATGCGCATGCCAGCGGGCGGCCGATGCAATCGTAGGTAAAGCCAAGCTGGGTCAGGCGTCCGGGCTCGTACAGGTTCCGGCCGTCGACGATGAGGGCGCGACGGAGCGACTGCTTGATCCGAGCAAAATCCGGGTTGCGGTATTCGCGCCATTCGGTGACGATCGCCAGGGCGTCGGCTCCAGCGACAGCGTCATAGGCATGTTCGACATAGGTCACGCGCTCGCCCAGCTGACGCCGGGCGGTTTCGATGGCGGCGGGGTCGTGGGCGCGCACGGTTGCGCCGGCAGCGAGCAGCGATTCGATCAACACCAACGCTGGGCTCTCCCGGACGTCGTCCGTCTCGGCCTTGAAGGCAAGGCCCCAGACCGCCACCGTGCGCCCCGTGAGCTTGCCGTCAAAATGGCGAGACAGCTTCTCGAACAGCACACGCTTCTGGCGCTCGTTTCCGTCTTCCACGGCCTGCAGCACGCCGAGCGATACCTGCTTGCCGTTCGCGGTGCGGACCAACGCCTTCACGTCCTTCGGGAAGCAGGAGCCGCCGTACCCCGGCCCGGGGAAGAGGAACGCCGATCCGATGCGGTGATCCGAGCCGATCCCCTTGCGCACCAGACTGACGTCGGCCCCCACCGCCTCGCACAGCTGGGCGATCTGGTTCATGAACGTGATTCGCGTGGCCAGCATCGCGTTCGCAGCGTACTTGGTCATCTCCGCCGATGGGATGTCCATGAAGATGAGCGGGTTGCCGGTCCGCACGAACGGGCCGTACAACTCCTCGAACACGCGCCGCGACTCCTCGTGATCCACGCCCACGATGACGCGGTCCGGTTTCATGAAATCGTCGACCGCGGCGCCTTCCTTCAGGAACTCAGGGTTGGAGCAGACGTGAAACAGCGTGCGGGTATGCTTGGCGATTTCGGCCCGGACCAGCTCCGCGGTTCCCACCGGCACCGTACTCTTCGTGGCGATCACCTTCGGTCGGTTCATGTGCTGGCCGATAGTCCGCGCCACAGCGAGCACGTGCTGTAGGTCGGCCGAGCCGTCCTCGTCGGGAGGGGTCCCCACGGCGATCAGCACGACGTCCGCGGCCTCGACTGCGCCCGCCACGTCGGTGGTGAACTTGAGGCGGCCATCGCGCTGGTTGCGCACCACGAGCGGCTCGAGACCCGGCTCGTAGATCGGCAGCTGATTCTCCTTGAGGCGGGCGATTTTCCCCGCATCGACGTCCGCGCACAACACGTCGTTGCCTGTTTCGGCGAAGCAGGCGCCGACGACCAGGCCGACGTACCCGGTGCCTACGACGCAGACTTTCACGCGCGCCTCCGGGAATCGACCGGCAACGCGTGCCGGGTGTCCACAACGACCTTCGCCTCGCGCGCGACCAACCCATAGTCCACGCCCGAGTGATCGGTGACGACCACCACGCAGTCGGCGGCGCGCAGGGTTTCGGCCGTGAGTGGCACCGTCGCCAAGTCGACGCCGTCCTCGTGCAGCCGCTTGACGTGCGGATCATGGTAGGTCACGACCGCGCCGCGCCGCTCGAGCAGCCGGATGACGTCCAGCGCCGGGCTCTCGCGGATGTCGTCGATGTCCTTCTTGTATGCGACGCCCAGCACCAGCACCTTGCTGGCGCGCACCGCTTTCCCCTGCTCGTTCAGCCGGTCGGCGATGCGGGCTACCCAGTACTCAGGCATCTCGGCGTTGATCTCTCCCGCCAGCTCGATGAACCGGGTGCGATAGTTGAGCGTCCGCATTTTCCACGCGAGGTAGTGTGGGTCGAGTGGGATGCAGTGCCCCCCCACGCCTGGACCCGGCGTGAATTTCATGAACCCGAATGGCTTCGTCGTGGCCGCTTCGATCACTTCCCACACGTCGACGCCGAGCTTGTCGCATACGATCGCCATCTCGTTGACGAGCCCGATGTTCACGCTGCGGAACGTGTTTTCGAGGATCTTGACGAGCTCGGCCGCCTCGGTGGACGATACCGGGACGAGCCGCTCGATTGCCGGCTGGTACAGCGCCAAGGTGACCGCGAGGCAGTTCTCGGTAATGCCGCCGACCACCTTGGGCGTATTCCGGGTGTTGTACTTCGGGTTGCCGGGATCCACGCGCTCGGGCGAAAACGCGAGGAAGAAGTCCTCGCCCACCTTGAGGCCCGTGCTCTCGAGAGCCGGGAGCATCAGCTCGCGCGTCGTGCCGGGATACGTGGTGGACTCGAGGATGACGAGCTGGCCCCGCCGCAGGGTCTTCTTGATGGACTCGGTCGCCGAGAGCACATAGCTCACATCGGGGTCCTTGGTCTTCGAGAGCGGCGTCGGGACGGCGATGGAGATCACGTCGGGCTCCGAAAGCCGCGACAGGTCGGTCGTGGCCGAGAACATCTTGTCCTTGACCGCTTGTGCCACGGCCGCGTCGGTGATGTCCTTGATGTGGGAACGACCGGCGTTGAGGCCCTCCACCACACGCGTGCTGATATCGAAGCCGAGCACGCGGTAGCCCGCGCGCACCAGCTCCATGACGAGGGGCAGACCGACATAGCCCAGCCCGACGATGCCGAAGACCGCCGACCGGTCGCCGGCTTTGGCCAGCAGCGCGGCCGTGGGAGTTTGCGATGCAGTCATAGAGAGATCGGGGTTCCTCCGCCCGCGAGCGAGCGAGTGGCAGCGTCGAGCACACGAACGACGCGGACGCCCTCAGCGGCGCCCGCGCGCGGCGCCTCTGCGCCCCGGACCACGCGCACGAAGTGCGCGAGCTCGGCGGCGAGGGGCTCCACATTGGAAATTTTGGGAATGAAGATGTCGCCCTCGCGAATGGCGAGACTCTCGCCCCACGAGACGTACTCCGGGGGCCGCGTGACGCCTTTGTCGTAGATCCGCAACTTTTCGCGCGGCTCCATATCGTCAAAGACCACCATTTTCTTGTCGCCCACCACGGTCAGCTTCCGTTCCTTGTGGGGATCGAGCCAGGACAGCTGAATGTGCGCCACCGTCCCACTCGCGAACGCCATGTGCAGAAACACCACGTCCTCGACGCCAGGCTGGAGGTAGCACGAGCCGTGCGCCGTCACGCGCACCGGCGCCTCACCCAACAAATGCAGCGCCACGGATACGTCGTGCGGCCCGAAGCTCCAGAGGGCGTTTTCGTCCGCGCGCACCTGCCCCAGATTGACGCGCAACCCATACATGTACAGCACCCGCCCGAGCTCACCGCCGGCGATCAGGGCACGCAGCGCGTCCACCGCCGGATGAAACACCAACAAATGGCCGACCAGCACCGGCACGTTCCGGGCCACGGCCGCCTCGGCGACGCCTTCGGCGTCCGCCACCCGGAGCGCGAACGGCTTCTCGACCAGGCACGGTGTGCCACGCGCAATCGCCCGTCGCGCGTAGTCGGCGTGTGTCGCGGCGGGGGAGGCAATGACCACCGCCTCCACGCGCTCCAGCAGTGCGTCGGCGTCGCCCGTGACAAACGCTCCCGGGTACTGGCGCGCCATCGCTTCTCGCACCGACTCCCGCGTGTCGCACACAGCGGTCAGCTCTCCGTCCGCGAGCCCAGCTACGGTGCGGACATGATTCCTGCCCCACGTCCCGGCGCCAATGACGCCGAGTCGCAGCCGACTCACCGGTAGAACCCGCGAATCGTGTCGACGACGTAGTCCAGCTGCGTGCGCGTCAACTCGGGGTAGATCGGCAGCGAGATCACCTCGGCCGCCGCTCGCTCCGCATGCGGCATGCTCCCGGCAGCGTAGGCCAGGTGCGCGAAACACGGCTGGCGGTGCAGCGGGATCGGGTAGTAGACCGCGCTGCCGATCCCCTGCGCTTTGAGGTGCGCCTGCAGCGCGTCGCGCCGGTCCGCCCGCAACGTGTATTGATGGAAGATGTGCTCGTTCCCCGCGGCGATGACCGGTGGGTGGACGGCGTCCAGCCCCGCAAAAGCCTCGGTGTAATAGGCGGCGTGCTCGCGCCGCGTGGCCGACCACCCCGCGAGATGCGGCAGTTTGGCGAGCAACACCGCCGCCTGCAGTGTGTCCAACCGCGAATTGGTCCCGACTTCATCGTGATGGTACTGCTTGGCTCCGCCGTGCAGGCGCAGCCGGCGCAGGCGCTCGGCGGCCGCTTCATCGGAGGTCACCATCATCCCGCCGTCACCCCAGGCACCGAGATTCTTGCTCGGGAAGAACGAATAGCCGGTCACCCAGCCGAGCTCGCCCGCCATGCGCCATACGCCGTCGATCGAACGGCGCGCGCCGACCGACTGGCAAGCGTCCTCGATGATCGCGATTCCGCGGCGTTGCGCGATCGCCAGCAACCGCTCGAGCTCGACCATCTGGCCATAGAGATGCACCGGGACGATGGCGCGGGTGCGCGGTGTGATCGCCGCCTCCACCGCGGCCGGATCGATGTTGTACGTCCGTGGGTCAATGTCCACGAACACCGGCGTTCCCCCGGCGTTGTGGATCGCCCCCGCGGTCGCGAAGAAGGTGAACGGGGTCGTGATGACCTCGTCCCCGGCCTTCAGGCTGAGCGCCTTGAGCGGCAGCAGCAGAGCGTCGGTACCGCTGGCGCACCCGACGCCGTAGCGGGCGTGCGACAGCTCCGCCAGTTTCGCCTCGAGCTGGGCGATGGACGGTCCCATGATGAACTGCTGCGATTCAATGACCGCCTGCAGGGCGGGAAGGACCTCGTCCTTGATGGCCACGTACTGGCCCACGAGGTCCAGCAACGGCACGTTCACGTAAACTCTATCCGCAGAAGAGGCAACAATTTACACAGGCGAGGCAGGTCAGGCAATTGGGCGCAGGGAGCCGCCGGATTCCTCATAGTTACTGCCGCACGCGGCACAGCGGGCGCGGCCGCCGTCCAACTTGAGCCGCTCGCCGCAATGGCACATCCACCCCACGCGTCGCGCCGGCACCCCGACCATGAGCGCATAGGGAAGGACGTCGGTGGTGACCACCGCGCCCGCGCCGATGAAACTGTACTCGCCGAGCGTGACCCCGCAGACGATGGTGGCGTTGGCCCCGATGGAGCTGCCGCGCCGCACCAAGGTCTTCTTGTATTCATGCTTGCGAGAGATGTGGCTCCGCGGGTTCATCACATTCGTGAAGACGCACGAGGGTCCGCAGAACACATCGTTCTCGAGCTCCACCCCTTCGTAGATCGACACGTTGTTCTGGATCTTGACGTTGTCGCCGATGCGCGTGCCGGGCATCACCACGACGTTCTGCCCCAGATTGCAGCGCTCACCGATGACGGCACCCGGCATCACATGAGAAAAGTGCCAGACTTTGGTCCCGTTGCCGATCCGGGCACCCGCATCGACGAAACTCGACTGATGAACGAAGTAGTCGGCCACTAGACCCCGACCACCTTGATCTCGAGCTCGAGCTCGACGCCGGTCTTCTTAGCGACTGTTCGTTTGACGTGGTCGATCAGCTTGAGCACGTCGGCGGCGGTGGCTGTCCCGGCGTTGACGAAGTAGTTGGCGTGCAGCGGCGAGACCTGCACCGGTCCGAGGCGGAATCCCTTCAAGCCCGCTTCGTCGATCAGCATCCCAGCTGTCTTGTTGCCCCCTGGATTCTTGAACGTGGACCCGGCGCACGGCTGGTCGAAGGGTGTGCCGGCCTTGCGCCAGCGGAACAATTTCGCCTGCAGCTCCTTCAGCTTGGCAGGCGCTTCCTCGCCGAGGCTCAGCTTCGACTCGAGCACGACGACTTCGCCGAGGTTCGATCCGCGGTACTTGTAGGAGATCTGCTTGCGGGGGATGGTGCGGACCTTCCCCTTCGGGTCCATCACGGTCACTTCGGTCACCACCTCAGCGAACTCCGCGCCGTGACAGCCGGCGTTCATATAGATGCCGCCGCCCACCGTGCCCGGAATCCCCACGAACCGCTCGACGCCGCTGAACCCGGCCTCCGCGGTGCGGCGCGCCAGGATCGGCGTCGCCAAACCCGCCCCAACGATCGCGATGGCACCCTTCATCTCGAACTTATCGAGCCCCTTCCCCAACCGAATCACTATGCCCGGGAAGCCGCCGTCCTTCACGAGTACGTTCGAGCCGAGACCAAGCACGAGCCACGGCAGGGCACGCTCGCGCGCCATTTCGAGTCCGCGTGCCACGTCCTCCACATCCGCCGGCATGAGGAAATAGCGAGCCGGACCGCCGATCCGCCACGTCGTGTAGCGGGCCAACGGTTCGTTCTCGAGCAGGCGTCCGTGGTACTTGACCTTGGGCGCGGCCGGAGGTGCCTTGGCGGCGACTGCCGGCTTGGGCGCGGGCTTCCCCGTCGGCTTCGGTGGCGCGGGCGCCTTCGCTGGGCGCTTGGCTACCCGGTCGCGGGGTGCGGGACGCGACTTGGCTCCGGGGCGCTGCCGGCGGCCGGCAGCCGGCTTGCGACGATCGTTTTTTCGTGCCATTCCTGTAAGCTCCTCACGCTGCCTTTGCGGCTGCGCAACGCGATGATCGCATCGCACGCGGCGCTCGCCGCGGACATCGTCGTCGTGTAGGGCACCCGATGCACCAGCGCGGCGCGCCGGATGGCATAGTCATCCTGCTGGGTGAACTTTCCCAACGGCGTATTGATCAACAACTGAATCTCTCCCGACACCAGCAAATCGATGGCGTTGGGCCGTCCCTCGTGCACCTTGGCCACGCGCTCCGCCGGAATCCCGCGCGCGCGCAGATATCGCTGCGTGCCGTCGGTGGCCAGAATCCGGAAGCCGAGCTCGTGAAACCGACGCACGATCGCGACGACGGTCGGCTTGTCGGAGTCGTTCACGGTGACGAACACCGCGCCCTCGAGCGGCAGACTGCCATCGGCCGCGATTTGCGCCTTGGCGAAGGCCATCCCAAAGCTGTCGGCGAAGCCCATCGCCTCCCCGGTGGACCGCATCTCCGGGCCCAAAACGGTATCTACGTTGGGCAGTTTGGTGAAGGGGAATACCGCCTCCTTCACGGCTACGCCGGGGACCGGAAGCTCGTCGGCGAGGCCCAGGGCGTCCAGGGTATGGCCCACCATGACGGCCGCCGCGAGCTTGGCGAGGGGGACCCCCGTCGCCTTGCTGACAAACGGGATGGTCCGTGACGCCCTGGGGTTCACCTCAAGCACATACACCACGCCGTCCTTGATGGCGAACTGGATGTTGATCAACCCCACCACCCCCAATTCGGCCGCGAACGCCAGGGTGTGACGGCGCATCTCCGCGACCTGGCTGTCGCCGATCAGGTAAGGGGGGAGTACGCAGGCCGAGTCACCGGAGTGCACCCCCGCGTCCTCGATGTGCTGCATCACTCCGCCGATCACGCACCGCCGGCCATCGGCGATGGCGTCCACGTCGGCTTCGAAGGCGTCCTCCAGGAACCGGTCGATCAGGACGGGGTGGTCGGGCGATACCCGGGCGGCGCGCTCGAAGAACTCGCGCAGCGACCCCGCGTCATACACGATCTCCATCGCCCGCCCACCCAGCACGTAGGACGGCCGGATCAGCACGGGGTAGCCGATGTGCGCAGCCACGCGGATCGCCTCATCGATCGATCGCGCGGTTCCGTTGGCCGGCTGGTTGACACCGAGCCGGCGGGCCAAGGCTTCGAACCGCTGGCGGTCTTCGGCGATGTCGATCGCGTCGGGCGTGGTGCCGAGAATCGGCACCCCGGCCGCTTCGAGCGCGGTCGTCAGGCGCAACGGCGTTTGGCCGCCGAGCTGGACCACCACGCCACGGGGGCGCTCCAAGCGGACGATCTCGATCACATCCTCGAACGTGAGGGGCTCGAAATACAGTTTGTCCGAAATGTCGAAGTCGGTAGAGACCGTCTCGGGGTTAGAGTTGATCATGATGGTCTTGAACCCGAGGTCCCGAAACGCGAGCCCGGCGCGCACGCAGCAGTAATCGAATTCGACGCCCTGCCCGATGCGGTTCGGTCCGCTCCCCAGAATCACGATCCCCTGTTCACCAAACGGCATGGACTCGTTTTCGTCGTCGTAGGACGAATAGAGGTAGGGCGTCGCGGACGGAAACTCACCGGCGCACGTGTCCACGGTCTTGTACGCCGGGTGCACGTCCAACGCCCAGCGACGCTCGCGGATCGCGGTCTCAGTAGAGTGCCGCAGCGTCGCGAGCTGGGCGTCGCTGAACCCCATCCGTTTCATGCGGCGCAGCTCCGCCGCTCCTGGGTCGGGCACCTGGGCAAACCAGCGCTCCGCCTCGACCAGCTCCTCGAGCTGGTACAGGAACCAGGGATCGATACCGGTCGCCTCCGCGATGGCGTCCACGGCGAGGCCGGCTACGAGGGCCCGCTTGACCTGGAAGATCCGTTCGGGCGTCGGCGTGCGCAGCGTGACCCGCAAGTCCTCCGCGGTGTCGCTCGTCACCCGGTCATCGGCCAGGGTCTGACCCGTGACCCACCCCGCGCGTCCTGCTTCGAGCGCTCGCAGTCCTTTCTGAAACGCTTCCTTGAACGTGCGGCCGATCGCCATCGCCTCACCCACGGATTTCATCTGCGTGGTGAGCCGGAAGTCCGCGGTCGGAAATTTCTCGAAGGCGAACCGCGGCACCTTCACCACGACATAGTCGAGCACGGGCTCGAATGATGCCGGGGTGGTCCGCGTGATGTCGTTCGGCAGCTCGTCGAGCGTGTACCCCACGGCGAGCTTCGCGCCGATGCGGGCGATGGGAAACCCGGTCGCTTTGGACGCCAGAGCGGACGAGCGGGACACGCGCGGGTTCATTTCGATCACCAGCATCTCGCCGTCGGCCGGGTTGACGGCGAACTGGATGTTGCAGCCCCCCGCCGTCACGCCGATCTCCCGGATGATGGCGATCGCGGCGTCGCGCATTTTCTGGTATTCCCGATCGGTGAGCGTCATGGCGGGGGCCACGGTGATGGAGTCGCCAGTGTGCACGCCCATCGGGTCGAGGTTTTCGATCGAGCAGACGATCACGACGTTGTCGCGACCGTCCCGCATCACCTCGAGCTCGAATTCCTTCCAGCCCAGCACGCTGCGCTCGATGAGTGTCGAGCGCACGGGGGAGAGCTCGAGCGCCCGCTCCACCTGCTCCTCGAATTCAGCTCGATTAAAGGCGACGCCGCCGCCGGTTCCGCCCAGCGTGAACGAAGGACGGATGATCGCGGGATAGCCCGTAGCCGCCACCGCCTCCAGGGCTTCGGCGAGTGACCCCACCGTCCGGCCTAGTGGCGTGGCGAGCCCGATGCGCCGCATCGCCGCCGCGAATTCCGCCCGATCCTCAGCCATTTGGATAGACCGCGCCGAGGCCCCAATCAGCTCGACATTGAACTCGCCGAGGGTCCCGTCCCGGACCAGCGCCATCGCGACGTTCAGCGCCGTCTGCCCACCCATGGTGGGCAACAGCGCGTCGGGCCGCTCGCGCTCGATCACCTTGCGCACCCACTCGGGGGTCACCGGCTCGATGTACGTGCGGTCGGCCAGCTCTGGGTCGGTCATGATGGTGGCGGGATTCGAATTCACCAGCACGACTTCGTACCCCTCTTGCTTTAGCGCCTTCACCGCCTGCGTCCCGGAGTAGTCGAACTCGGCTCCCTGCCCGATCACGATCGGACCGGAGCCGAGCAGCAGGATGCGACGCAGGTCAGTTCGCTTGGGCATCGAGCACTTCCTGCAGTGTTTCGTCGAGCGTGCGCCGCGGCGTCCACCCCGTGGCCGAGCGGAGCTTGGTGGAGTCGCCGACCAGGTGCGGCACGGTATCCGGTCGGACGTCGGCGGCATCTACTTCGAGAATCGGCTTCCAGTCGGCGAGCGCGCACAGCCGCAGGACCACGTCCTCCAAGCGGACGGGCTCGCCCGATGACACGTTGTAAACGTCCCCCGGTACTCCCGCGGTGAGCAGCCGGAGGTAGGCATCCACGGCGTCGGACACGTGCAAGAAATCGCGCACGCCATCCAGCAATCCCGTGGCAATCGCCGGAGCATGCAGGCGGCGGGCGGTGAGCACGCGGCGAGCGTACCGCGGCACGAAGGCGCGTTCGTGCTGCCCGCGCCCAGTATGCGGTGACGGCCGGGCGATCACGATGCGCAGGCCGGTGCGGCGCCATTCCTGCTGCGCGGCCACCTCCGCGCCGACCTTGCTCGCCGCATACGCCGAGACCGGAGCCGGTGATTCCACTTCACGACGCGGCGCCGGGTTCCCCGGCCCGTAGACTTCGACGCTCGATGCGACGAGCACCAGCGGATCGGCATCGCCGGCGCGCACCGCATCGCCCAGCACGCGCGTCAGCCGCGCCGTCCCGCCGGCGTTCTCGTTCCAGGCCCGCCCCGGACTCCGCTCCGCCACGCTCACCCAGCTCACCGCGGCCAGGTGCACCACCGCGTCCCACGAGCCGGTGGCGGCACGGCGCACCGAATCGTCGTCGGCGAGCTCGAGTGGCACCCACGCGACCCGATCACGCACCGCGGCCTCGAAGCGCCGATCACGGTGATCCTCGTCGGGCCGAAAGGTGCCCGTGACGGCGTGCCCCTCGTCCACGAGCCGTCGCACGAGCCACGAGCCGACGAACCCATCGGCTCCCGTCACGAGCACCTTCATCCCAGCCGCGCCAAGTCCGCGTCCACCATCATCCGCACCAGCGCGGCGAACGTTACCTGGGGTCGCCAGTCGAGTCGGCTGCGGGCTTTGGACGGATCGGCGCACAGCACGTCGACCTCGGCGGGTCGGACGAACTGGGCGTCCACCGTCACGTACTTTGTCCAGTCGAGCCCGACATGCGCGAACGCGACCTCGCACAATTCGCGCACCGTGTGGGTCTCCCCCGTTCCGATCACGTAGTCTTCGGGCGTCGGCTGCTGCAGCATGCGCCACATCGCTTCGACGTAGTCGCCGGCAAAGCCCCAGTCGCGGCCCGCCTCGAGATTGCCCAGCCGCAACGACGTCGCCTGGCCCTTCACGATGCGGGCCACACCGTGCGTGACTTTGCGGGTGACGAACTCGAGCCCGCGCCGCGGCGATTCGTGGTTGAAGAGAATGCCGCTCACGGCGTACAGCCCGTAGGACTCGCGGTAGTTCACCGTAATCCAGTGGCCGTATACCTTCGCGACTCCGTACGGTGAGCGTGGGTAGAACGGCGTGGTCTCGCGCTGCGGGGTTTCCGCCGCCTTCCCAAACATCTCCGAGGAGCTGGCCTGATAGAACCGCGCTTGCGGATGTGCCAGCCGCACCGCCTCGAGCAGGCGGGTCACACCCAGCGCCGTGAACTCCCCCGTGAGCACCGGCTGGGACCAGGACGTCGGGACGAAGCTCTGGGCAGCGAGGTTATAGACTTCGTGCGGCGCAGCATCCCGGACGACGGACGTCAGGGAGTGTTGATCCAGCAAGTCGGCCGGGACGATGTGCAGCCGATCGAGCAGATGCCCGATGCGTTCGTAGGAATCATGGGAGGTGCGGCGCACCACCCCGACCACCTCGTACCCCTTGGCAAGCAACAGCTCGGCCAGATACGAACCATCCTGACCGGTGACTCCGGTGATCACAGCCGTCTTGCGGGGTTGCTCCACTCGCCCCCCGGGCTTAGGTTTCCGGCGCTTTTCCCCGCCGCGGCTGCGCGCGGGAGGACGCTGCGACGCGCTCATTATCCGGATTGACGCCCATGGCTCGAGTGTGTGAGATCTGCGGGAAAGGCCCGACGACGGGCCACAACGTGAGCCACGCCAACAACAAGACGAACCGGCGTTGGTACCCAAACCTGCAAACGGTCCGCGCGGTAGTGGACGGCACCACGCGCCGGCTGCGCGTTTGCACGCGCTGCATCAAGTCGAATCGGGTGACCAAAGCCGCCTGAGCCGGGTCGGTGGGATGAAGAAAACGGGGGACCCTGCGGGGTCCCCCGTTGCGTTTGGCGACCCGCCGCCCGCTCACTCACTCAGCAATTCGATCCGGGCCACGTCGGCGCCGTCGCCGACGCGATGGCCGAGCTTGACGATGCGGGTGTAGCCGCCGGGCCGCGCGGCGAATCGCTTGCCCAGCTCGGCGAATAACCGGTGCGTCACGTCCCGGTCCTTGATTCTCCGTTCCACCTGCCGGCGGGCGTGCAGATCGCCGCGGCGCGCCAGCGTGATGAGCCGCTCGGCGTACGGGCGCAGCTCCTTCGCCTTTGCCTCGGTCGTTTCGATCCGGTCGTGCCGAAACAAGCTCGTGGCCATGTTCGCGAGCAGCGCCTTGCGGTGGCTGGATGTGCGCGATAGTTGCCGAGCCTTGGCGCGATGCCGCATCTACTCCTCCGCACCCTCGGTGGCGTGCGCCACCGGCGCCACGCCGGGATCGGTGACCCGCACTGCGCCGTCCACCTCTTCGATGCGCATGGCGAAGTTGAGGCCTTCGCGGCGCAACAGGTCGGCGATTTCTCCCAGGGCCTTCTCCCCCACGTTCTTGACCTTCAACAAGTCGCTCTCGGTGTACTGGACGAGATCGCCGAGGGTTCGGATGTTGGAGTTCTTGAGCGAATTGACCGACCGCACCGACAGGCCCAGGTCGTCGATCGAACGCGCCAGCGATCCCGCCAGCCCGTCGCCGGCGACGCCGCCCGACGCGGGCGCTTCGGCGGACACCATCGGGACCTTGCCGAAATCCACGAAGAAACGGAAATGTTCCTGCGCGAGCGCGGCGGCGTAGGCCACCGCGTCCTCGGGGGAGATGGTGCCGTTGGTTTCGACCGAGATCGTCAGGCGATCATAGTCGGTCCGCTGCCCCACGCGCGTCTCGGCGACGGTGAAGTTCGCCCGCCGCACAGGATTGTAGATCGAATCGATCCGCACTACGTCGACCGGGAGCGTCCGATCCACCGGATGCTGCTCCGCTTCTACATAGCCGCGTCCCTTGTTCACGTATAGCTCGCCGGCGACGTCGCGATCGTCCTGCAGAGTGAACAGCAGCTGGCCGGGATTGACGATGGCCGCTGCCGCGTGCGCTTCGATGTCGCGGGCGTACACCGGGCCGGCCTTGTCGCGGCGGATGTGTAGCACCGCTTCATCGACGTCCGGGTCGAGAACCAGGGTCAGCTGCTTCAACCGCTGGATGATCTGGTGCACATCCTCGACCACCCCGGTGATCGTCTGGTGCTCGTGGACCACCCCATCGAGGCGGAACGCCCAGACGGCGGCGCCGCGCAACGACGATAGCAGCATCCGGCGGATCGAGTTGCCGAGCGTGTAGCCGTAGCCACGTTCCAGCGGCTGCAGGCGGAACTCGGCGGCATTTGGGTTGTCCTCCCGCTTGGTCATTTCGACCAGGTGCGGTCGGACGAGCCCCGTCAAATCGAGTGTCGTGATCACTTGGAATAGAGCTCGACGATTAACTGTTCTTGGGCGGCGATCGGGATCGTGTCGCGCGTGGGCCGCTCCGTCATCCGCCCGACGGCTTTGTCGGTGTCGACCTGCACCCAGCTCACCGGCTGCATGCGGCCGAACTGCTCGAGCGCCACTTTCACCGGTACGAGCTCGCGGCTCGTGTCGGCGACCTTCACCTCGTCACCGGGCCGGACGCGATAGGACGGAATGTCCACCGTGCGGCCGTTGACCAGGATGTGGCGGTGGCGGACCAGCTGGCGGGCCTGACGGCGTGAAATCGCGAAGCCCATGCGGTACGTCATGTTGTCCAAGCGGCTCTCGAGCGCCACCAGCAATGCTTCACCGGTGACGCCAGGCTCCCGCAACACGCGCTCGAACACGTTGCGAAATTGCCGCTCGGACAGTCCGTAAATGCGCTTGACCTTTTGCTTCTCGCGCAACTGCTTGGAGTACTCCGACGCCTTGCGGCGCCGCCCGGTGGACTGGCCGTGCTGTCCGGGCGCGTAGGCGCGGCGCTCGATCGCGCACTTCTCCGTGAGGCACCGCGTTCCCTTGAGGAACAACTTCGTGCCTTCGCGGCGGCACAGCTTGCAGGCAGGACCGGTATAGCGCGCCATGGATTAGACCCGCCGCTTCTTGGGCGGCCGGCACCCGTTGTGCGGGATCGGCGTGACGTCGCGGATCGAGCGAATCTGGAGCCCGGCCGTCGCCAGCGCTTGAATGGCGGATTCGCGTCCGGACCCGGGGCCCTGGACCCGCACGTGCACGCGCTTCACCCCGAGGTTCACCGCCTCGCGGGCGGCCTGCTCGGCCGCCACGGTCGCGGCGAACGGTGTGGATTTCTTCGATCCCTTGAAGCCCGCCTTGCCGGACGACCCCCACGTGATCGTATTGCCCTGCATGTCGGTGATCGTGATGAGCGTGTTGTTGAACGTCGCCGTGATGTGCGCGACGCCCTCCGCCTCCACGACTTTCTTGGCGCGCTTGGCGCCCGCTGCTTTCGCCTGTGCCATGCTCGCCCGCTACTTTTTCAGGGAGGGTTTCTTTTTGCCCGCGATGGCGCGCCGCGGCCCACGCTTGGTGCGCGCGTTCGTGTGCGTGCGCTGGCCGCGCACCGGCAGCCCCTTGCGATGCCGCGTGCCCCGGTACGTGCCGATATCCATCAACCGCTTGATGTTCATCGCGGTCTCGGTGCGCAGCGCGCCTTCGACTTTGAAGTCCCGCTCGATCACCTGGCGCAACCGCGCGACTTCCGCGTCCCGCAGATCGCGCACCCGCGTGTCCGGGCTCACGCCCGTTTCGGCCAGAATCCGCTTGGCGTTATTCCGGCCGACGCCGAAGATGTACGGCAGCGCGAATTCGATTTTCTTGTCGCGCGGGAGATCCACACCAGCGATACGTGCCATGGTCAGCCCTGCCGCTGCTTGTGCTTGGGATTACGTTTGCAGATGACGCGCAGCACCCCACGCCGGCGCACCACCTTGCAGTGCTCGCAGATCGGTTTGACGCTCGTTCGCACCTTCAACGTTACGGCTCCCGTCAAAATGTCCAATTGAGCCTTGAACTATATCCGGGCCCGTAAGTCCTCGCAAGGGGCGGGATTACGCGAAAATCACTGGGCGTCGGCGTGTGTGTTACGGGGCTGTACGCAGCTCGACCACGACCCACCAATCACTGACCCGTCGCAGTCCCACGAACACCGTTTCCCGCCGTTCCTCGGCCGTGCCCGTTACGCTGAACCGACGCACCAGCTCGACATAGCCGCGCCCCTCCTCAACCTCCCGCACCGTGGCGATCTCGACACTGCGCTCGACCGAGGTCCTGAGATAGCGCGCCAATAACTCTCCCGCCTGCTGACGCCGGAGGGCTGAGGACGGATCAGCACCGGGAATCTGGAGGATGACCCCGGGACTGCGATCCAGGAGCGCCACCGCATCGTGCGCCAACCACGCCGCTCGGGTCCGCTGCGCAGCCTCCGCCAAGCCAGACTGGCCCGCCAACGGCCCGGCGGCCGCGAGCATCAAGACCCACACCGCTCGGTTCACACTCCCTCCAGGATCTGCCGGTAGGCCACTGCGGGATCCGCCGCCCGAGTGATCGGACGACCGACGACCAGATGGGTCGCCCCGTGCCGCACGGCCTCGGCGGGCGTCACCGAACGGGCCTGGTCGTCGACGGAAGTACCGGGAGGGCGAATCCCAGGCACGACAATCCACGGCGCAGCGCCGAGCGACGCCCGCAGCACACCAAGTTCGCGGCCGGACGCGACTACCCCTCGCAGCCCGGCTCCCATCGCCAGTCGCGCGAGCCGTGCGGCTTCGAAGCCCAGGTCCGGAACGCCGCGCCCGAGGATCTGCTCGACGTCAGCGGGACCGTGCGAAGTGAGCAGCGTGACACCCACGAGGGCGAGATCGTCGCCGGCCGCGCGCACGGCGGCCGCGAGCATTTCATGCCCTCCCAAGCAGTGTACCGTCGCCAAGGCGACACCGAGCGTGCGCGCCACGGACGCCGCTTCGGCGACCGTGCTCGGAATGTCGTGCCACTTGAGATCGAGAAACACGCGCACCCCACGAGCCGCGAATTCTCGCACCAGGGCCGGGCCCTCACGCACAAACAGAACTGGGCCGAGCTTCGCCCACTGGAGCTCGGGCAGCCGGTCGGCAATGGCGAGCGCGTCGCGCCCGCTGGCGACATCGAAGGCAACGATCAGCTCAGCCATGTGCGAGCTCTCGGACGATGCGCTCCGGCACCCGGGGGTCCGCGAGCGCTGCGGTGCCGACGGCCACGAGAGCAGCGCCGGCTCCCAGGTACTCGCGCGCATCGGCGGCGGTGCGGATGCCCCCCACCCCGATGACCGGCAGGCCGACACGCTCCCGCACCCGGCGCGTCGCGAGCACGCCGATCGGCAGGAGCGCGGGGCCGCTCACACCACCGAAGCCATTGCCGAGTCGACCCTCCAGCGTGCCGGGAATGGTGTTCACCAGACTCACCGCGTCCGCACCCTCGTGTTGCGCCACCCGCGCCATCGCCGCGATGTCGGGGAGCGCCGGCGACAGCTTTATTACGAGCGGTTTCCTGGTGCGGCGGCGACAGCGGCGCACCAAATCCGCGAGCCCCTCGCTCGTCGCCCCGAACTCGAGACCTCCCGCCAGCGTATTCGGGCACGACGCGTTGATCTCAAACGCGGTGACAATCGCCTCATCCGTCAACCGGTCGAGGACCCGCTCGTAATCGTCCAACGTTGCCCCCGCCACGTTGACGAGCACGCGGGCGCGGGAGAGACGCCCGGCAAGCCAGGGCAAGTCGTGCGTGGCGACCGTCTCGACGCCCGGGTTGGCAAGGCCGATCGCATTCAACATCCCGCCCACAAACTCGGCGACCCGGGGACCGCGATGGCCGGCGCGCGGCTCGGGCGTGACCGCTTTGGTGACGATGCCGCCGAGTGCATCGAGGTCGATGACGTCATCGATCTCACGCCCGAACGCGGCGGTTCCGGCAGCGAGCAGGACCGGGTTTTGAAAGCGCGCGCCCAACACTTCTACGTGGGTCAGGGGCGATCCTCCGGTCGCTCCGGCGGTCTCTGGCTGGGGCGACCAGGTGGCCGGTCGCGGGGCGGCGACGGGCGGGCCGCGCGAGGAGCCGCGAGGGCGATGATCGGATCGAGTTCGGGTCCGCGGGGGCCGGGACGCGGGGCGCCGATGCGCGTCCCGAGAAAGGTCGCCTGGGCATGCCGGACCACGCCGAACGCGACCGCCAGCGAATCCTCCGCGGCCCGGAACGCCGGACTCGGCGCTCCGCGAAACGCCAACGAGTAGGGGGATTCGGCATAGTTCGAACGCAGCACCCGTTGCACCGAATCGACGGCGTCGGGCCGGAGCTGTCCCGCGGCAATCAGCGCCTTGGGGGCGAACAGGGAGGCCGGATGACCGGCCGCGAAGCGCAGGAACAGCGACGCCGCCAGCATGGGCGCCCCGAGCGAGTCGCGCGCCAACTCGGCGGCTCGGAACGCGCGCATCTCCGATGAATCGGCAGTGCGAATCGCTTCGATCTGCAGCCGCAACACGCGACTGTCGACGAGCGCCGCGCCCCTGAGCCCCGGCGTCAGGCGTCCAAGCCGGCCGACGACCGAATCGAGAGCCGACGGTTCACGCACCAACGACACTTGAAGCAGCAGCCCACGGAGCCGAGCGAGCCCCGCCTCCAGGGAATCTGGCACGAGCGCCGCCACGGCTTCGTAGCGCGTGGCGGCACGGTCGACGAGGCGCTCGCTGTGCAGCCGGTCGCCATCGGCGAGCAACAGTCGCGCGCGAGCACCGGCCGGCAGCCGTCCACGTGCCAGCAGGCGGTCCAGCGCGTCCGCGGCCGCCACGGCCCCAGCGGACCGCCCAACCTGGTCCATCACTTCCGTCCAGCTCGCCTCGTCCCCGTTGCGGTGGGCGACGGTATCCACCAACGCCAGCGCCGCCTCGACCCGGCCGGCCGCGAGCAGCGCCCGGACGCGTGCTGGCCCCTCCAGGGACTCGTGGGAACGCGCCAACAATTCCACCGCCGACCCAGGGTCGCCCTGTGCAAGCGCCGCCAGACCCGAGAGGTATGCCGCGCGCGAACGGCGGCGGTCATCCTGCGAACCAAGGACCGGGACGAGCAGGCGGCCCGCGTCTCTGGGTTTGCCGAGGACCACCATGCACTCGGCGGCGGCGATCGCCGCGCGCTCGCGCAGCTCCTCCTCGGACACGACGGTCAGGGCGCGGGCGAGCGGGCCGGCGGCAGCGGTGCACGACCCGCTACGCGCCAGCCCTTCGCCCTGCAGCACCAGCGCGTCGTCCGCCCAATTGCTGCGCGGATGGCGGGCCAGGACGGATTCAGCCTTCACCGCCGCGCGTCCCCAGCTGAGCTTCGCCTGGGCCTCCTGGCCGCGGGCCTCGAAGCGACGCGCATCGCGAGCCAGACGCTCGGCACCCCACATGGCGTTGTAGTAAACGCAACCCGCGGCCGGCAGCGTGACCAACGCCAGAGCGAGTGACCTCGCCCGCATCACGGTTCCCCGCCCACCGCGAGCTTGCGCTCGAGGTCCAGGAGATAGCTCACGACACCGTCGGCGATTGCGTTGGCGATCTTGCGCTGCCCCAGAGCCGACGTGAGAAACGCCCCGTCACGTTTGTTGGTGGAAAACCCGGTCTCCACGAGGATCGCGGGGCGTCGGGCGCTGTTCAGCACGTAGAATCCCGCCTGCTGGACGCCGCGGTCCTCGCCGGGATGGACCCCGGCCACCCGCTGCTGGACAAGCTGTGCCAGGCGCGCCGATTCGCGCAGGTATTCGTTTTGCTGCAGGTCCTTGAGAATGGTGGCGAGATCCCCCTCCATGGCGGCCGCGTCGGTCGCTTCGAAGCGGATGGCATCATTCTCCATCCGCATGACCCGCCGCTGATCTTCGGTCTTGGCATCCGACAGGAAATAGGTCTCGACTCCGGTCGCGTTCGGTGCCCGGCGGCCTGCCGGCATCGCATTCACGTGAATGCTCACGAACAAATCGCAATCGCGACCGCAGAATCCGGCGCGGTCCCGCAGGTCGATGAGCGTGTCGCCGCTGCGCGTGAGCGTCGCTTCGATACCGCGCCGGACCAACTCGGCCCGCAGCAACCGCGCGATGAGGAGATTGACGTCCTTTTCCGTGGTCCCCTTCGGAAAAAAACGTCCTGGGTTGCCGGGATCTCGCCCACCATGCCCCGGATCGATGACGACCCCGTGGCGTTGATGTAGCCCGGTGATCGGATGGGGCGCGGGACGCACGGTCGCCGGCACCACCGGTGTCGGCCGAGGCAACACAGGAGCCGGCGGGGCCGTGGCGGCCACGCTGGCCGCCCGAGACGTATCGCGAACGACCACGGGCGGGGCGCCGGTTTCCGTCAGGAGGCCCATCACCGGGTCCCAGCGAAACCGAGTGCCGAACACCCGCGGCACGCAATCGGTGAGCCAGACGAGGGGCAGAAACAGCGTGTCGCGCACCACGTACGACTCGTCCACCAGCTGGCAGAACCGGGACCCCACCCGCGCGTACGGCGAGCCGATGGCGAACACGAACCCGACGCCGTCGAGCACGACTGTCGCCCGTGCTCCCTCGATCACCACGACGAGGCCCAGCGGGCCGGCGAGCAGCGGCGCCGCGATGGCCGCGCCCTGCTCGAAGCGCACCGGCACGCTCGTCTCCCCACGAGGTGTGGCGATGCGCACCGTCCCAGGGGGTGTGGCGAGGAGCAGCAGGAGGATCTGGAGGATCATGCGCGACGGCCCCGGAACTCGCGCGCCATTTCACGCTCCGTCGCCCGTCGTTTCAGGTCCTCACGCTTGTCGTGCAGTTTCTTGGCCTTCGCGAGCGCGATTGCGACCTTCGCGATGCCGTCTTTGAAGTACAACTCCAGGGGAATGAGCGTCAGGCCCTTCTGCGTCGTGCCGCCGATCAACCGACGGATTTCCCGCTTGTGCAACAACAGCTTGCGGGCGCGCGCCGTCGGGGGGTTGTTGTAACTGCCGTGGATATACGGCGAGATCGTGAGCCCCTCGATCCAGACCTCCCCGTTGCGAACGTGGGCGTACGCTTCGCCGAGGCTTGCCTTCCGCTCGCGCAACGATTTCACCTCTGTACCGGTCAGCACCAACCCCGCCTCCCACGTTTCCAGAAGGTGGTAGTCGTGACGCGCCCGGGGATTACGCGCGATGGAAGTCTTGTTCAAGTCGCCAAGGCAAGATAGGAACCGCCGTATGGAGGGTCAAGCCAAGCATTGACTTAGAGTTATACCGCTGTCTATATTCGCCGTTCCGCAAGCCCCCGCCGAAGTGGTGGAACTGGTAGACGCGCTGGCTTCAGGAGCCAGTGGGCGCAAGCCCGTGGGGGTTCGAGTCCCCCCTTCGGCACTAGAAGCCGTCAGCCATCGGCTGTCAGCTATCAGCTAGTATCGTGCGACTCCCGCATCCACGTCCCTGGACCAGGCGTCAATCCCGCCCGCCAGGTTGCGCGCTTTTGAGAACCCAGCAGCCTGGAGCATCTCCACGGCACGGCGTGACCGAGTCCCGTAGTGGCAATACACCACGATTTCGGCATGACCGTCGAGCTCGCGCATGCGAGCCGGGAGGTCTGCCAGTGGGATGTGACGCGCCCCTTCGATACGCGTGATGTCCCACTCGAACGGCTCGCGCACATCGAGGAGGAGGAGTGCGGGGTCACGTACCCGCGCGACCTGGAGGTCGGCTGCCGAGAGCTCGCCGGAGTCGGCTGCTCGGTCCGGCGCTCCGACGCCGCAGAAGGCTTCGTAGTCGATCAGATGTTTCACGGTGGGATGCGGACCACACACCGCGCAATCGGGATCTTTGGTCAGTCCGATCTCGCGGAACTGCAGTTTTAGCCCATCGAACAACAGCAGACGGCCTACCAATGAAGTCCCAGCGCCAACCACGAGCTTGATCGCTTCCAGTGCCTGGAGACTCCCGATGATCCCCGGCAGAACCCCGAGCACACCACCTTCGGCGCACGAGGGCACGAGCTCGGGCGGCGGTGGCTCGCGGTACAAACAGCGGTAGCACGGGCCGCGGCGCGCGTCGAACACCGAAGCCTGCCCCTCGAAGCGCAGGACGGCACCGTAAATGTTGGGGAGCCCCAGCAGCACGCAGGCATCGTTGACGAGGTAGCGTGTCGGGAAGTTGTCACTGCCGTCGAGGATCACATCGAAACCGCGCAACACATCGAGCGCATTAGCCGACGTG
>DATBLG010000171.1:0-16190 GCA_036555485.1 Gemmatimonadales bacterium
CGGCGGACGCGCTGTTCCTGGGAGAGGTCGGGTTGGGCGGGGAAGTGCGACCGGTGGCCGGACTCGAGCGCCGCCTTGGCGAGGCCGAACGCCAAGGGTTTCGGCGCGTTTTCCTTTCGTCCCGGTCCCGCGTGACGAGCGGCCTCGACGTCGTGGGGATCGAGCACGTCGGTGAGCTCGCCCGCCGCCTCGCCGCCTGACGTCGGAGTCGTGATCGTAGCGGCCGGCGTCGGCGTGCGCGCCGGCGCCGGCGAGCCCAAGCAATTCCGTCCCATTCTGGGTGTCCCGATGCTGTTGCGGGCGTTGCGCCCGTTTGCGGCGCACCCCGAGGTGAACCAGGTGGTGGTGGCACTCCCCGCGGCGTTCGCCGACCGACCGCCCGAGTGGCTGGCCCCGCACGTGGGCCAGCGACTCAAAGTTGTGCCCGGCGGCGCCACGCGGGCCGATTCCGTGCGGGCGGGACTCACGGCACTCCATGCGTCGCTGGCGATCGTGCTGGTGCACGATGCGGCCCGGCCATTCGTCGCCCGGACGACAATCGACGCCGTCATCGACCGGGCCCGCACCGGCGTGGGAGCGGTGGCGGCCGTCCCGATGGGCGACACCGTGAAGGAGGTGGAGGGCGAACGCCGCGTGGCGCGAACGATTGGTCGCGAACGGTTGTGGCGGGCGCAAACACCGCAGGGATTCCCCCGTGCGATCATCGATGCCGCCTACGCCGCCTGGCAGGAGGGATCTCCGCCCCCGACGGATGACGCCGAATTGGCCGAGCGCGCCGGGTTTCCGGTGGAGGTCGTGGCGGACTCGCCACACAATTTGAAAGTGACGACCGAGGCCGACTGGCGCCTCGCGGAAGCGCTGGCGCGCGAGCTGTCATGACGGCGCTGCCGTTCGTCACCGATGCCGAGGTAACGGCGGCACTGCAGGTGACCGTCGCCCACTTGCGAGCGGGTGGACTGCTCGCATATCCCACCGAAACGGTGTACGGTTTGGGATCTCGCCCGCGCGAGTCGGAGGTGCGGGCGCTGGCCTCGCTCAAGGGGCGCGCCGCCGGGAAGCCGTTTCTCTTGCTCGTCGCGAGCCGCGCGATGGCCGAGGCCCAAGGGCTCGCGTTCAACGAGTCGGCGAATGCGCTCGCCCGGGCCTTCTGGCCGGGGCCGCTGACCCTGGTGCTGCCGGGGGGGAGCGGGCGGCTGCCGGATCTGTTGCGCGGACCGGAAGGGGGAATCGCCGTGCGTTGGACATCGCATCCGCAAATCGCGCGTCTGGTAACGGCCCTCGGCGAGCCGCTGACGTCCACCTCCGCCAATCTTCCCGGGAGCGCGCCGGCCCCCGGGGCCGCCGCGATTTTGCGCGATTTCGCCCGACCGGTCCAGGACGGCGTCCTCCTGGTGCTCGACGGCGGCGTGCTGGGGAATCGCCCGCCATCCACCGTCGTCGATTGCACGGGGCACCCACCTCGAGTGATCCGGACCGGGGCAGTTTCACTAGCCGAGCTGCGCAGCGCGGCCGGGTTCCTCGCACCGTGAAGCAGATCCTGTTCGTCTGCACCGGCAACATCTGCCGGAGCCCGCTGGCCGAAGCGTTGCTGCGGCGCGCGCTGATGGAGCGCAGTGTGGGCGATGTGGGTGTCGAGTCCGCGGGAACCGGTGCCTGGGATGGCGCCCCCGCTTCTGAAGGCGCCTACCTGATCGGACTGGAACGTGGTCTCGATCTCTCGAGCCACCGTGCCCGATTGCTCACCCGCGAGATCGTGGAAGACGCCCACCTGATTTTCACCATGGCCCGGCACCACCGCGCCCGCGTGCACGAACTGGGCGGCGAGGGACGGGTGTTTGTCCTCGGGGAGTACGTCGGTCGCACGGGCGAGGAAGCCGAAGTGGGCGATCCATTCGGCGGCGACCTCGAGGTGTACCGCGATACGTGCGCCGAGCTCGAGACCCTCATCGCGACGGTGGCCGACCGACTGGCGAGCGAGACGCGACGTGAGGATCGGCGGTAGCACCCGGCTGCTCGCGGTGCTGGGTGACCCGATCGCCCATTCGCTGTCGCCCGTGATGCACAACGCCGGGATCGTCGCCCTCGGCCTCGACGCGGTGTACTTGGGGTTCCGCACGCCCACCGCCACATTCCCCGACACGTTGCGCGCGCTCGCGCAGCTCGGGGTCTCGGGAAACGTCACCATACCGCTCAAGGGCGCGGCAGAACGATGCGTTGCGCGTAAAACGGATCTGTGCACTCGTGTCGGCGCGTGCAATACCTTCTGGGTGGAGCAGGGCATCCTCGTGGGCGACAATACCGACGCCCCCGCCGTAGCGGCCGAGCTCACGGAGCTGGGCGCCGACGGCGGGCGCTGGTTGCTGCTGGGCGCCGGTGGGTCGGCGCGCGCCGTCGCGATAGCGGCCTCGGATGCACACGCGGAGCTGCTGGTGCGCTCGCGTGATCCCGAGCGGGCCCGCGGGTTCGTGGAATGGGCGAAGGCGCGCGGCACACGGGTGCGGCTCGCGGTGCCGCCGCTGGTCGCGGACGTGGTGGTGAACACGACCCCGTTGGGCCACACCGGCGATGACTCGCTGCCCATCAATCCCACCGCGGTGCGGGACCTGAGAGTCGGCCTCGACCTCGTATATCGCTCCGGGGAGACGCGGTGGGTGCGCGCGCTGCGCGACGCCGGCATCACTGCCCGCGACGGACGCGGCATGCTGGTCCGCCAGGGCGCGCTCGCCTGGGCCCGGTTCTTTCCAGCGCACCCCGCACCTATGGAAGTGATGCGCGCGGCCGTCGAGCGCGCGCTGCGTGGCTAACGCCCTCGAACGGCTGCTGCTGCCGGCGGAATGTCTCGTCTGCCACGGGCTGCTCGCCGATGAGCGGGCAGACGATCTGGTCTGCCTGGTGTGCCGCTCCCGCTGGCGCGCAGTCCGCCCCCCATGGTGTGAGCGATGCGGCCAGCCGGAACCGCACTTCGGGCCGTGCCGCCTGTGCCGAGAGTGGCCGACGGCGCTCGCGACCGTCCGCTCGGCGGTGTGGCTCGATGCCGGCGCTCGGACGGCGGTGCACGCCCTCAAGTACCAAGGCTTGCCGCGCATCGCGACTGATATTGCCGCTGTGATGGTGCGGCTCCTGCCTGCACCGCCCGCTGGAGCACGACTGGTTCCCATCCCCCTGGGAGCTCGCCGTCTGCGCAGCCGCGGCTACAATCAAAGCCTGTGGCTCGCGCGCGCCCTGGCGCATTGCTGGCATCGCTCCGTCGATGCCGAACTCCTGACCCGGACGAGAGATACTGCGACCCAGACGGCGTTGACACCGGCTGCCCGTCTAGCGAACGTGGCGGGGGCCTTCCAAGTGCGGAATGGGGAATGTGGAATGCGGAATGGAAGTGCCAGCTCTAAGCCCTCGCACGTAGATTCCGCATTCCACATTCCGCATTCCGCATTGGTTTTGGTAGACGACGTCTTTACGACCGGCGCCACCCTCGCGGGCGCGGCGCAGGCGCTGGAGCAGCAAGGATATACCACCGTCACGGCCGTCACATTCGGTCGAGCGACCATTCCGGATTTCAGCTAGGGAGCGAGCATGGCAGCGCGTGTCGGCATCAACGGCTTCGGGCGCATCGGTCGCAACGTTCTGCGGGCCGCGGTGATGGGCAAGCAGACGGGCATCGAGTTCATCGGCGTCAACGACATCACGGACACTAAGACCCTGGCGCATCTCCTCAAGTACGACTCGGTGCACGGGCGCTTTCCCGGCACGGTGGAGGTGAAGGGCGAAGCCCTGGTCGTGAACGGGAAGCAGATCCGGGTCACGGCGATCAAGGAGCCCGAGAAACTGCCGTGGAAGGAAATGGGTGTCGACCTGGTGCTTGAGAGTACCGGCCGATTCACGGACCGTGACACGGCCGCCAAGCACCTCACCGCCGGCGCGAAGAAGGTGGTGATCTCCGCCCCCGCCAAAGGCGAAGACATCACGATCGTGATGGGCGTCAATCACCTGCGGTACGACCCCGCGAAGCACCACATCTTGTCGAACGCGTCGTGCACCACCAACTGCCTGGTCCCCGTCGTGAAGGTGGTGCTCGACAACTGGGGCTTCGTGCACGGGTACATGACCACGGTGCACAGCTACACCAACGATCAGCAGATACTCGACCTGCCGCACAAGGATCTGCGTCGCGCCCGCGCCGCCGGACTCTCGATCATCCCGACGACGACCGGCGCCGCCAAGGCCACCGGCCTGGTGATTCCCGAGGTGAAAGGGAAGATCGACGGCATCGCGCTGCGGGTCCCGACTCCCGACGTCTCCCTGGTCGACCTCACGGCCGAGGTCCAGAAGAAAGCGACGATCGAGGAAGTGAACGCCGCGTTCCGGCAGGCGGCCAAAGGCGAGCTGAAGGGCATCCTCGACGTCTCCGACGAGCCGCTCGTTTCGGTCGACTACGTCGGCAACTTGTTCTCGAGCGTCGTGGACTCGCTCTCTACCAACGTGATCGACGGCACCCTGGTTCACGTGTCGTCGTGGTACGACAACGAAATCGGCTACTCCGCGCGCTGCGTCGACCTGCTCGCGTACATCGGCTCACGGCAGTGACCACCCGCACCCTCGAGAGCCTCCCCGCGAGCGCCCTCGAGGGCCGGCGCGCGTTGGTGCGTGTCGATTTCAACGTCCCCCTGAAAAACGGCGTGGTGACCGACGACGGCCGTATCCGCGCCGCGTTGCCGACCATCACGTATTTGCGCGAGCACGGGGCGCGTGTCGTGCTGTTGTCGCACCTCGGGCGGCCCAAGGGCGGCCCCGATCCCACGTTTTCCTTGCGCCAGATCGTGCGTGACGTGGAGCGGGTCCTCGGCGTCCCGGTCGAATTCATCGAGGATCTCGCCGCCGGCGTTGCGGTGACGCGTCGTCTGCCGCGGGGCGGGGTGGCCCTGCTCGAGAACACGAGGTTCTGGCCGGGCGAGGAGGAGAACGACGCCGATCTGGCCCGCCAGTTTGCGGCGCTGGGCGACTTCTACGTGAATGACGCCTTCGGCTCGGCGCACCGGGCCCATGCTTCCACCGAGGCGGTGGCGCATCTCCTGAAGCCCGCCGTGGCGGGATATCTCGTGGAGCGGGAGCTGCGCTATCTCGGCGCCGCATTGGACGAGCCGAAGCGGCCGTTTGTCGCCGTGCTGGGTGGCGCCAAGATCAGCGGAAAGATCGACGTCATCGGGCAATTGTTGCCCAAATGCGAGGAGATCCTCATCGGCGGCGCGATGGCGTGCACGTTTTTCGCCAGCATGGGTCTCGAGATCGGGACGTCGCTCGTGGAACGGGACCGGATCGCCCTCGCCAAGGGATTGCTCGATACCGGAGGAGAGAAACTGGTGCTGCCGCGCGGTGCGACGGTCGCGCCATCGTTGGAGCGCGCCGCCGAACGTCGCCAGGTGACCAAGGACCACATCCCCGTGGACATGGCCGTGTTCGACATCGATCAGGCCACCTGCGAGGATTTTCGCGCACGTCTGCTGCGCGCCAAGACGATCGTGTGGAACGGCCCCATGGGAGTATTTGAGACGCCGCCATTCGACGCTGGCACGCGCGCGGTGGCCGATGCGCTCGTCGCCGCGACCGCGCAGGGGGCCGTGACCGTCGTCGGCGGCGGCGACTCGGCGGCGGCGGTGGTGGGGCTCGAAGACAGGTTGACGCATGTGTCCACGGGAGGCGGGGCTTCGCTCGAATTCCTCGAGGGGAAGCCGCTGCCCGGCGTGATCGCGCTGGATGCCGTGTGAGACGTCTCCATTTTGCGGCCAATTGGAAGATGCATCTCGGGCCCGCTGACGCGCGGGCATATCTCGAGACCTTCCTACCCGCGTACGCCCCGCACCCCGATCGCGACGTGTGGTTCTTTCCGCCGGCCGTCTCGATCGAGGCCGCGGCGCAGGGGACAGCCGGACGACCCGATCTGCGCGTCGGCATCCAGGATATTCACTGGGAGCCGAAGGGGGCGTTCACCGGCGCCATCTCGGTGCCGCTGGCGGCGCAGTCCGGCGCCAAGAGCGCGCTGGTGGGCCACTCCGAACGGCGCCATGTATTCGGCGAAAGCGATGCGGAGACAGCCCGCAAGGTCCGGGCGGCGCTCGGCGGCCAACTCGTGCCCGTGCTGTGCGTTGGGGAGACCCTCGCCGAGCGGGAATCTCGATCGACGCTGGAGGTGGTGCGCCGCCAGCTCGGTGCCGCCCTGGACGGACTGGACGGTGGCACGCTCGATCGCGTCGTGATCGCCTACGAACCCGTCTGGGCGATCGGCACCGGGCGCAACGCCACCCCGCAGGATGCGGCGACCGTCCACCGGGAAATCCGGGATTGGTTGGTGCGGCGCAGCGCCAGCGTGACCCGGGTGTTGTACGGGGGCAGCGTGAACGCGAAAAACATCGCCGAGCTGCTGGCGGAACGGGAGCTGGATGGCGTCCTGGTTGGCGGCGCCTCGCTCGATCCCGCCGGATGGGCGCAGCTTGTGTCGACGATGGTTCCCTAGGTATTTTGCGCGCGCGATGTACACCGTGCTCGTGGTGCTCCTCCTCCTCGTCTCGCTGGTGATGGCGACCTCGATCCTGCTGCAGGCCGGGCAGGGGGGTGGTCTCGCTTCGTTGGGTGGGGGGTCGGGGACGGAGATGGTGATGGGCGGCCGTCAGGCCACGACGCTACTGCACACGATCACGTGGTGGTGCGCCGGGATCTTCCTGTTCGTCGCCCTCATTCTCGCCGTCATGTCATCGCGCACCAGCGCGCCTCGCTCCGTGCTCGAGGGGGGCGAAGTACCCGCCCCGGTTCAGTCTGCGCCGCTGCCGATCCAATCGTCGCCGGCGCCTCCGCCCAACCCCGCTCCACAGCCCGCGCCGCCCAATCGCTGACCGCCTCCCGGCCTACGTGCTCCTGGAAGATGGCGCCTGGTTCGCCGGAACCGCGCCCCTCCCATTCGAGCCTGCGTATGGCGAAGTCGTCTTCACCACAAATCTGAGCGGTTACCAGGAGGTGTTCACCGACCCCTCCTACCTCGGGCAGCTCGTGGTCATGACGGCGCCGATGATCGGCAACTACGGGATCAACCCGGACGATATCGAATCCGACCGGCCCCGTGTCGCCGGGGTCGTGGTGCGCGAGCTGTCCGCCCGGTCCTCCAATTGGCGCGCGACCGGTGGATTGCTCGAGTGGTTGGCGGCGGCGCGCGTGCCGATCGTCTCCGAGGTGGATACCAGACAAATCACCAGGTACATCCGCTCGAAGGGCGCGATGCGCGGCGTGATCGCCCTGGGTGACGCACCGACGGACGACGTGCGCGCCCGGCTCGCCGCGTCACCCAGCATGGATGGACTCGATCTCGCGAGCGCTGCCACCATCGCGCACGAATACACCGAAGGGCCCGCCGACGCGAAGTACCACATCGTTGCCTACGACTACGGCATGAAGCGCAACATCCTGCGCCTGTTCTTGGGTAAGGGCTGCCGCGTGACCGTTGTACCGGCCGGGACATCGGCGGCGCGAGTGCGGGAGCTCGCTCCGTCGGGTCTCTTTCTCTCCAATGGTCCTGGCGACCCCGCGGCGGTGGGTTATGCGATCGAGACAATCCGGGAGCTCGCTGACGGTTCGCTCCCCATATTCGGGATCTGCCTGGGCCACCAGCTTCTGGGGCTCGCGCTAGGCGGGCAAACGGTCAAGCTTCCCTACGGGCATCGCGGCGGCAACCACCCAGTTCGCGATCTCAAGACGGGGCAAGTGCTTATCACTTCCCAGAACCACGGGTTCTCGGTTCGGGGTGATACAGGGGGTGTTCCGGGTGCGAAAGCGCTCGAAGTCACCCACCTTAACCTCAATGATGGCACTGTAGAAGGCGTTCGGCACCGAGAATACCCCATTTTTGCTGTGCAATACCACCCCGAGGCATCACCGGGCCCGCATGACGCGCAGGAGCATTTCCGAGAGTTCCTCCAAGCTCTTGACAGTCAATAGGTAAGGGCCATATGTTGGGCGCCCGGTAGTGGTATTCCCTGCGCCCTTCGGGGGGTACGGATGACGAAGGCCGATCTGGTCGAGAAGGTCACCGCTCAAATTGCCCGCACGGCCGGTCCCCTTATTTCCAAAAAGGACTGTGCGCGGGTCGTAGACTCGTTCCTGGATGCGGTGAAGGCCGCGCTAGCCGAGCAGCATAACATTGAGATACGTGGGTTTGGGACGTTCAAGATCCGGCAGCGCAAGACGCGCATGGCGCGTAATCCGCGCACCGGCGATCCGGTCGAAGTCGCGGCGCGTCCCGTGCCTGTCTTCAAGCCCAGCAAGGAGTTGCGGGCGATGGTGGCGGATCACAGCGCCAACGTCCCCTCGTAACTCCACGATCTCTCGACAGTTGACGCGGCCCCGCCGAATACCGGTGGGGCCGCGTTGCATTGGTGTGGGTATCATTCCAGTCCACACGCCCACCGGTAACTCCAACGCGAGGGTTCGCATGCGTTTGCGTGGAATGTTCTGTGCCGTCCTGCTCACCATTCTGTGGGGTCGCGCCTCGGCCCAGACGATTCGCTATGAGGTTTCCGTCGGCTCAGCGGCCGCGCACCTGTTCCATGTGAAGGCGGAGTTTCCGACGGAAGGGACGGACACACTCCTCGTTTCACTCCCGGCGTGGAGTCCCGGCAGTTACACGATCCAGAACTACGCCCGGTACGCGCGCCACTTCACGGCGCGCAACGACGCGGGGCAGCCGTTGTTCTGGGATCGGCTCGACAAGGACACGTGGCGCATCGGAACCGGCGGAAGCGGTCGCGTCACGGTGGAGTTCGACTACCTCGCCGACGCGATCGACCTCTCGCAGTCACGCCTCGTCGGGGATTTCGGCCAGTTCCTCGGCACCAACTTGTTCCTGTATCAGGAAGGTCGCCTGGATCGACCGGCGGAGGTGCGCTTTGCGCTTCCCGGCGGATGGCGCGTGGCCACGGCGCTGGCGCGCGCGGGCGATGCGTATCGCGCGTCCGACTACCACGAGCTGGCTGATGCCGTGACGTTCATGGGACACTTCAGTCTCGACTCGCTCGCCGTGGACGGCAAGTGGATCCGTATCGCCGTGTACCCGGCCGCGGACTACACGCCGGCGGTCGCGCGCAATCTGCGAGATGGCATCGCGAAGCAGGCGGCGGTGCAGAACCGCTTGATGGGTGGGGCGCCCTACGACGTGTACACCGTGTTTTTCCAGGTATACCACGAGCCGATTCAGTTTGGCGGCGGGCTCGAGCATGCGGCATCGCAGTTCGATATCATGCCCGCCAACGCCTTCGCCGGTCCGGACGGCACCCTGGGGTCGTTCATGCGGCCGCTCATGGCGCACGAGTTCTTCCATCTCTGGAACGTGAAACGGATCCGTCCCGCCGAGCTGTGGCCCTACGACTACGACCAGGAACAGTACACGCCGTTGCTTTGGTGGTCGGAGGGCGTGACCGATTACTACGGAGATCTCACCAACTGGCGCGCCGGGCTGTGGAGCGACGCCGAGTTTCTCGCCAGTATGCAGGGCAATGCGGACCAGGTGGAGACGGCGCCCGAGCCATGGAGTGCGGAAGACGGCAGTGTCGCGACGTGGATCGACGAGGTGTATGTCAACAGCTCGCAGCTGTACTACCCGAAGGGCGCGCTCACCGGGCTGCTGCTCGACGTGGCGATCCGCGATGCCACCGACAACCGGCACAGTCTTGACGAGGTGACCCGCGGCTTGTTCACCCGGTTCTACAAACAAGGGAAGGGCTTCCGCACCGCTGACCTGCTGACGCTGCTCACGGAAGCCGGGATGCCTGACGTGAATGGGTTCTATCGGCGCTTCATCAATGGTCGCGACCCGCTGCCCTACGAGCAGTTCCTCCCCAAGGCCGGCATTGCCGTCGAGCGACGCACCACGACAACTCCGTTTTTGGGGATCCAGACGGATGAAGCCGCGAACGTGATCGCGGATGTGGTCCCGGAAGGCTCGGCGCACGCCGCGGGAGTCCAGGCCGGAGATACGCTGGTTTCGGTCGGGGATGTGCGCGTGTCGGCGGACCGGGATTTTGGCCCGGCGTTTCGGGACCGCTATCGTGGCAAGGCCGGCCAGCCGCTCAAGATCGTCGTGCGCCGTAACGGGCAGTCGCTCACCCTGGACACGATCGTCCGCGAGCGGACCACGTCGACGGTGCGGCTCTCGAAGGCTCCCAATGCCGACGCGCGCGCCGCGCGGCTGTGGCGTGGGTTGGCGACCGGGACGGTCGGCAATTGATGGTGCGCCTGCGATTCTTCGCCCGGTACGCGGAGCTCTTGGGACGCGAGGAGGCGATGCTCGACGTGCCGCTGCCCGCAACGGTCGCGGACGTGGTGCGCCGGGTGCGGGACGAAATCCCCGGCGGCGAACTGTTGCCCGAGCGGCCCATGGCGGCGCTCAACTTCAAACACGTGCGACTCGATACGGCGGTCGGGGACGGGGACGAAGTGGCGTTCCTGCCGCCGTTGGCCGGGGGCTAGGACGGTCAGCGTGCCATACGTCACGACCGAGCCCATTTCACCCGGAGCGTTGCTTGCCCTGGTGGCGGCGCCGGAATGCGGGGGCACATGCCTGTTCCTGGGTACCGTGCGCGATGGGCCGAACGATGGCGGCGTGACGGGCATCGAGTACACGGCGTACGAGGCGATGGTCGATGCGGAGTGCGAGCGCATTCTCGCCGAGGCGCGGCGGCAATGGCCGGATGTTCGCGTCGCGGTGCGGCACCGGCTGGGCCTGGTCCCAACCGAAGAGGCGAGCATCGGGATCGCGGCCGCCGCGCCGCATCGTGGGGAGGCGTTTGCCGCCTGCCGCTTCGTCATCGAGGCCGTCAAGGAACGGCTTCCCGTCTGGAAGAAGGAGCTGCGGGCGGACGGGTCCGCGCTATGGGTCGACCCGCAGGGCCGCCCTGCCGTGGTGGGTCCCGAATGAGCCAACCGATACATGACCAGTTGCGGCGCCCGCTGGGGAGCCTGCGCGTGTCGGTCACCGATCGGTGCAACATGCGGTGCCGTTACTGCATGCCGGAAGCGGAATACGTCTGGTTGCCGCGTGCGTCCATCCTCACCTTCGAGGAGATCACGCGGCTCGTGGGGGTGTTCGCGCGTCTCGGGGTCTCCAAGGTTCGTCTCACGGGTGGTGAGCCGTTGCTGCGGCACGACCTGCCGAGTCTGGTGGAGATGATCCGTCGGGACCCGCGGGTGCGCGATCTGGCTCTCACGACGAACGGCATCATGCTCGCGCCACACGCCCGCGCATTGCGCGACGCCGGGTTGCGCCGCGTCACCGTGAGCCTGGACACGCTCCACCCGGAGCGGATGGAGCGGTTCGCCCGCAGCGCGCGACACGCGGACGTCTTGGCGGGGATCGGCGCGGCACAAGCCGTGGGATTCGATCGCCTCAAGTTGAACACGGTCGTGGTCCGGGGTTTCAACGACGATGAGCTGGTTGCTCTGTTGGAGTTCGCCAGGGCGCGTGAGGCAGAGGTGCGGTTCATCGAGTACATGGACGTCGGTGGGGCGACGAAATGGTCGCTCGATCAGGTGGTTTCCCAGCGCGAAATCCTCGACCGGCTGGCGCATCACTTCGGCGCAATCACGCCCATCACGGGCGATGACCCCCATGCACCCGCCGAGCGCTTCGCGCTGCCCGACGGCACAGTCTGCGGCATCATCGCGTCCACTACGGCGCCATTCTGCACTGCCTGCGACCGGAGCCGGCTGACGGCGGACGGTCAGTGGTTCATGTGTCTCTACGCGGAGCGCGGAATCGACCTGCGCGAGCCGCTGCGCGGCGGGGCGTCGGACGACGATTTGGCCGCGCTGATCGAGCGGACGTGGCAGGGACGCGTGGACCGGGGGGCAGAGGACCGGTTGAGCTTGGCCCTGCGGCAGCCCCTGTATCCGGTCACCGGGTTGCGGCTTGACCCCCACCGGGAGATGCACACGCGCGGCGGCTAGGCCCTATATTTGCCGCCCATGCTCAACAAAATCACGGTGGTCGGAGCGGGGAACGTCGGCGCCACGGCGGCGCAGCGTCTCGCCGAGAAGAATCTGGCGCGCACGGTCGTCTTGGTGGACGTGGTCGAAGGCGTCCCGCAGGGCAAAGGCCTCGACCAGTGGGAATCCGCGCCCATCGAGGGATTCGACACCCGGATCGTCGGGGCGAACGACTACGGTCCGGCCGCGGGGAGCGAGCTGTTCATCGTCACCGCCGGCATCGCCCGCAAACCCGGCATGAGCCGGGATGATTTGGTCCGCACCAACGCGGACATCGTCAAGCAGGTCTCGCAGGAGATCAAGCAGGCGTCCCCGAAGGCCATCGTGGTGGTGGTCTCGAACCCGCTCGACGTCATGTGCTGGGTGACCAAGGAGGTCACGGGGTTTCCGCGCGAGCGCGTCTTCGGGATGGCGGGGGTGCTCGATACGGCGCGCTACCGCAGTTTCCTGGCCGAAGCGCTGAGCGTGTCGGTCGAGGATATCCAGGCGATGGTGCTGGGCGGTCATGGCGACACCATGGTGCCGCTGATCAGCTACACCACGGTTTCCGGGATTCCGGTGACGCAGCTGCTCGACCGGGCGGCGCTCCAAAAGATCGTGGACCGCACGCGAAACGGCGGCGCCGAGATCGTCGCCTTTCTGAAGACCGGGTCGGCGTACTATGCGCCATCGGCGGCCGCCGTGCAGATGGTGGAGTCCATCGTGCTGGACAAGAAGCGCATCCTGCCGTGCGCCGCGTGGCTCGAGGGCGAGTACGGGGTGTCGGGGATCTACTGCGGCGTGCCGTGCAAGCTGGGGAAGGGTGGCCTGGAGAAGATTCTCGAAGTCCAGCTCACGGCTGACGAAACGGCCGCGCTTGCCAAGTCCGCGAACGCGGTCAAGGAAACGATGGCGGCGGTGCAGCTCTAGCCTAGGCGGCCCCGCTCCACGCCTTGCCCTCCCGCGGGGGCAATACCGTCGCCCTGATGAGATCTCGGTTCAGCTGCGCGATGACGTCCACCGAGATCTCCTTCGGGCACGCCGCCATGCATTCCCCATGATTCGTGCAGGCGCCGAAGTCGCTCTCGTCCATCGCATCCACCATGTCCACGACCCGGCGGTAGCGCTCCGGCTGGCCTTGGGGCAGGCTCGCCAGGTGCGCGACTTTGGCCGCCACGAACAGCATGGCCGACGCGTTGGGGCACGCCGCGACACAGGCGCCGCAGCCGATGCAGGCCGCCGCGTCCATCGCGCGCTCGGCGTCGCGTTTAGGGACGAGAATGGCGTTCGCTTCGGGGGCGCTCCCGGCGCGCGCCGTGATGAACCCACCCGCCTGCATGATCCGGTCGAACGCAGCGCGGTCTACCACGAGATCTTTCAGCACCGGGAACGCCCTGGCGCGCCACGGCTCGACCCAGATCTCGTCGCCGTCCCGGAACGCGCGCATATGGAGCTGACACGCCGTCGTCGCCCGGTGCGGGCCATGCGGCCGGCCGTTGATCACCATGCCGCACGAGCCGCAGATCCCCTCGCGGCAGTCATGGTCGAAGGCAATCGGCTCTTCCTTGCGGGCGGCGAGCGTTTCGTTCAGCCCATCCAGCATCTCGAGGAAGGAGATGTCGGGGGAGACCCGCTGCACCTCGTAGCGCACGAACCGTCCCGCCACGGCGGGACCCGCCTGGCGCCACACATGGATGATGAGCGTCATCATTTGTAGCTCCGCTGCGCGAGGTGCACGTGATGAAAGCTCAGCGGCTCCCGATGCAGCGCCGGCGCGTTCCCAGCCCCCGTCCATTCCCACGCGGCGACGTAGGAGAACCGCGCGTCGTCGCGTGCGGCCTCGCCCTCCGGCGTCACGTGCTCCTCGCGGAAGTGTCCGCCGCACGATTCCTCACGGTGCAGCGCGTCCACGCACATGAGCTCGGCGAACTCGAAGAAGTCCGCCACACGGCCGGCCTTCTCGAGTGACTGGTTCAGGTCTTCACCCCTGCCGCCGACAAAGACTTCAGCCCAGAAGCGCTCGCGGAGCCGCCGGATGGCGTCGATCGCCTCCGTCAGCCCGGCGCGCGAGCGGGACATGCCGCAGCGATTCCACAGCACGGCCCCGAGCTCGCGGTGGAACGCATCCACGCTGCGCGTGCCGTTAATGGCCAGCAACTTCGTGGTGCGGTCGCGGACTTCCTGTTCCACCGCTTGGAACGCCGGATGCCCTGCATCGACCGGAGGAAGTTTCGCCTGACTCAGGTAGTCGCCGATCGTGGAGGGGAGGATGAAGTATCCGTCGGCGAGCCCCTGCATCAGCGCCGAAGCGCCGAGACGATTGGCACCGTGGTCGGAGAAGTTCGCCTCGCCGATCACGTGCAAACCCTCGAGCGTGGACATGAGGTTGTAGTCCACCCACAACCCGCCCATGGTGTAGTGCGGGGCGGGGTAGATGCGCATGGGCACCGTGAACGGATCCTCTCCCGTGATGCGCTCGTACATCTCGAACAGGTTACCGTAGCGCTCGGCGATAGTCTGGCGTCCAACCCGCTGAATCGCGTCGCGGAAGTCGAGGTACACCCCATGGCCGCCCGGGACGACGCTGTGGCCCGCGTCGCACATTTCCTTGGCGCGGCGCGACGCGACATCCCGCGGGACGAGGTTGCCGAAGCTCGGGTACAGTCGCTCGAGGTAGTAATCCCGGTCGGCGGGCGGAATCGCATTGGGCGGCCGATGGTCCCCCAGCACGCTGGGAACCCAAATCCGCCCGTCATTGCGCAGCGACTCGCTCATCAGCGTCAGCTTCGACTGGTTCTCTCCCGCGGCCGGGATGCACGTGGGATGGATCTGGGTGAAGCAGGGGTTGGCGAACAAGGCGCCGCGCTTATGGGCCCGCCATGTGGCGGTGACGTTGCAGCCCTTCGCGTTGGTCGAAAGAAAGTAGGCGTTCGCGTAGCCGCCGGTCGCCAGCACCACGGCGTGGGCTGCGTGCGACCGGACCTCGCCTGTGACCAGGTCGCGCACCACGATGCCGCGCGCTTTGCCGTCGATCACGACGAGATCGAGCATTTCGGTGCGCGGGTACATTCGCACCTGTCCGAGTCCGATTTGCCGGGAGAGCGCCTGGTAGGCACCGAGCAGCAGCTGCTGTCCCGTCTGGCCGCGCGCATAGAAGGTGCGCGAGACCTGGGCGCCGCCGAAGGACCGGTTGGCGAGGAACCCTCCGTATTCACGGGCGAACGGCACGCCCTGGGCGACGCACTGGTCGATGATGTTGACGCTGATCTGGGCGAGCCGGTACACGTTCGCCTCGCGGGCGCGGAAATCCCCGCCCTTTACCGTATCGTAAAACAGGCGCCAGACCGAGTCGCCGTCGTTCTGATAGTTCTTTGCCGCGTTGATGCCGCCCTGGGCAGCGATCGAGTGGGCGCGCCGCGGCGAGTCCTGAAAGCAGAAGCAGGCGACGTGATATCCAAGCTCGGCGAGGGAGGCGGCCGCCGACGCGCCGGCGAGGCCCGAGCCGACCACGATGATCTCGAATCGCCGTTTGTTCGCGGGGTTGACCAGCTTCATCTCGAAGCGGTGCGTGTCCCATTGCCGCTCGAGCGGGCCCCCGGGGACTCTGGCGCGCAGCTCCACGGTCATCGCACAACTCCGGTCAGAACGGCGACCGGCACGGCGATGAAGCCGCCGGTCACGACCAGGCTGAAGACCAGGGCGATCCCGCGCCGCAGGTGGTTGTACCGGGGATGGTTCGCGCCGAGTGTCTGGCAGCCGCTGCAGACGCCGTGGTACAAATGAAGGCCCAACGCACCCATCGTCACCACGTACGCGCCGGCGACCGGGACCCGGCGAAAGCTCGCGACCACATTGTGGTACACGTCGCCGGGGATGAACGATGGATTCACCGGGCCGAACGTGAGGTCGAGCAGGTGGTAGACGACGAAGAGCAGGATCAGGACGGCGCTCCAGCGGATCGTGCGGGCGGCATAGGTCGTCTCGACGAGATGGAGCTGCCGGTACGCTTGCGGCCGCGCCGCCCAACTCGCGCGCGTGACGGCATACGCCGCCCAGATATGGAGTCCGGCCGCAGCGAGCAGGAACAGCCGGATGAGCCACAAGAGCTGCCCGCGTCCGAACAGCGGCGCGCCGAGTGTGCGGAGTCCTTCACCGTAGGCGTTGAAGTGCTCGGGTCCCTGGAAAACCTT
>DATBLG010000008.1:0-9653 GCA_036555485.1 Gemmatimonadales bacterium
CCTGCACGCCGAGGCCATCGCCGGCCACGACCCGCGCCACGATGGGCTGCGGGAGCTGCGCTCCCGGCGAACCGCTCTGGCCGCAGCCGCTCACGATATTGATCGCGATTGGCGCCGGAATGAAGGTGATCGGCGTGGACACCGAGACGTTGCTGGGCGTGCGCGCCTGGACACTGATGGTGCTGCGCGAAAACGGCGCGGTGAGCAAACCGGTCGCGTCCACCCTGGCGATCAGCGTGTCGCTCGTGGTCCAGGACGCGTAGAAGGTCGGCACCGGTGCGCCCTGCGCGTCCTGCGCCGTCAGTCGAAACTGCAGCGTGCCGCCCTGAGTCAGCACCGAATCCACCGGGCCGATGGACAATGCGGCGACGTTCTGTCCCGGACCGCTGTAGGTGACGGGGAGCTGGGCCGGGGGGTTGGTCGTTTCGGCTTCCAGCGAGACGTCCTGCGTCCCCGAGAACAGCACCTGCGTGCCGCTCAACAGCTCGATCGTCACCCGGAACGTCTCGGGCGACGTCTGCATCGGGATGTCGGCCTCGAGCGGGAGGTCGGTCTGGTCGGGCGGGAAGAAAAAGACCTGGTTGAACACCGTGTCCGACGGCGGCCGGACGACGATGAGTCGCACGTTGTCGATCGTGAGGTTGAAAAGCGCGAGGTCGGGCGACGCTGGCATCACGACCTGGACGGCGAGCGCGGCGCGGCCCCCTGGGCCGGCCGCGGGGTGGTCACAGGTCGTCAGCGCGAACGCGAAGACGAGGCTCGCGAGCGCAGTACGGAACCGCGGCCGCCAGAGCCGTATCGACTGCATCATGGGTCCGGCCAAAAGTCGCTGCAAGAGCGGGGCCGTCAAGCGAAGAGTGTGGCGGACGTGCGACGGAACCGGCCGCGCGCGGTTACGGCCAGTTGATCAGGGCGGGCTCGCCTGTCGTGGTGAACCTCGCGCCCGTCGCGGTCGGCGTGGGGTTGACCATGTTGATCGTAAACCGCCCATCCCCCACGACCGGGTCGTTGGCTCGCAGGTGGAAGCCCGGGCTGGGTGGAGTCCCGAGGAACTGCAGGTTGTTGAACGTATACGTCCCATTGGTCCGAGTGACGTCCATCTGAATCGCCGTGGGCAGGAAATTCTGGAACACGACGTTGTCGAAGAACCCGATGAAATGCGTGGTGCTCGAGTCCACCACGAGCGGCATGTTGTCGATGGTCAGGCTGTCGACGAACAGGCCCTTGGTGGTGAGGGTGTGGCCGTTGCCGAAGATCCGGTTGATGGCCCCCTGCCCCGTCGACGCACTGAAGTTCCCCAACGCGAACACCTCGGAGGCGAGCGAGACCCCGCTCCCGGTGTTGTAGACATAGAAGTCGGTGAACTGCGAGGAGCCGGCGCTCCGTCCCGGGTTGGCGAACTGCACCGTTTGTGCGCCGGTGCCCAGGAAGGCCGTCAACAGGAACCCGCTCGTGGCGAAGCTCTCTGGATTCCCCGATTGGGAGAAGTTCCCGAGCACTTCGATCGTGCCGTTGGTCAGCTTGCCCGATTCGCTGCCGCCGCCAAAGTCGACGTTGCCATCCACGATGAGCACGCCCCCGGCGGTCATCGTGATCGTCGCCGTGCCGGACGTGCTGAAACTGCCCGTGACGGAGACAAACGAGGAGGTGGCCAAATCGAAGCTGCCCGAACCCAGCACGCTCAGGTTCCCCGTCGCCGAGATATGATCCACCACGGTCACCACGCCGGTCACCAGGATGCTCGGCAGGTTCCCCCGCACCGTCGTCCCGGTGCCCGACAGGGCGACCGTGCCACTCCCGAAGATGATCCCGGTGGCATCGACGTTGCCGGAAGCCGTGAGCGCAAAGCCGTTCGTGTTGACCGAGGCACTGATGTCGACTGTGAGGTCCCGGACCGATACGTTCGTCGAAAGCACCGCGTCATTGGCCGCCGGGGCGATTTGCACGTTGTCCGTGGGGCCCGGCACGCCCGACGGGTTCCAGTTCGCCGGGTCCGACCAATCCGCGCTCACTTCGCCGATCCAGATCTTCACGGCGCCGGTGGGAAGCACGTCGAACGGGTTGCTCACGAGCAGCGGCAGCCCCGACACCGACGCCCCGAGCGTGTATCCGCTGCCTGGCGAATCCAGTGAGAGATCGGAGAACACGGCGAAGCCGGCGGTCGCGTTCTGGCTCGTGGTCCCGCCGAGGTTCGCCTGGCCGGGATTGTTCTGGATCGAGAGCGTGATCAGGTCGGTCGAGGTCGCGACCACATTATTGAAGCTGTCCTGCACCACCACGACCACCGCGGGGGTCATCGTCAGACCCTGCGTGACGGTAGACGGCTGCTGGATGAAGGCGAGGTGGTCCGCCACACCGGCCGACACCGTCACGAGCTGGCTCCCCGTGATCTGCGCAATGTCCACGTCGGTCGCGATCACGAGGTGCGTCCCCACCGTCTGGAGCGTCGCAGAGTTGGGGAACGCATGCACGCCCGCATCGCCCGCTGTGAACGTGTAATCCTGCGGCAGGGTGGCCTGGTTGTCCGTCGCCGTGAAGCGGATCGTGCCCAGGTAGTTCGGGTCGACGGCGCCGGAGAGGTCGCGCGCGGTCACGAGAATCGACAGCGAATCGCCGGCCTGGACCGTCGCCGGTGTCACGATGACTTCGAGGTGCGTGGCGGCGCCCGCGACCACGTCGAACGGTAGACTCGTGGCGCTCGACGTGCCCGAGGCCGACGCCTGCAGCGTGTAGGTCCCGAGCGAGTCGAGCACCAGGTTCGCAAACGTGGCGACGCCGGCTGATGCGCCGACGGTGGCTGTCCCGGTGAGCGCCGCGCCGGGCGGACCGCTGTTGATCGTGATGGTCACGTTCCCGGTGAACGTGAGCACCGTGTTGCCCAACGCATCCTGCGCGAGGACCACGACCGCCGGGGTGATGGGCGATCCGGCCTGCGTCGTGGAGGGATGCACGATGAAGGCCAGCTGGGTCGCAACGCCGGAAACGACATTGAACGCCGCGCTCGTGGTACCCGTGAGGCCCGCGGCGGAGGCTTGGAGCGTGTATCCCGTGCCCACGCTGTCGAGACTCAGATCCGAGAACGTGGCCGAGCCACCTACGAAGGGGACGGTGGTAGTGCCGGAGAGAGTCGCATTGCCCGGGTTGCTACCGAGTGCGATCGTGGCGTTCCCGGTGAACGTCGGCACCGGAATTCCCTGCGCGTCCAGGACAGTCACCACCAGGGCGGGGGTGATGACGCTTCCCGCGGAGGTGTTCGACGGCTGCGTGATGAACGCCAGCTGCGTCGCGGTTCCGAACGCGCTCTGGGAGCATGGAACCGTCCCGAGCCCGGGGGCGCTGACCTGGAACACCACCGCGCCCGAAGTCGAGCCCAGCGTCACCAACGTCTGCGCGAGACCGGCCGCGTCGGTTACCACCTGCGCCGTGGCCACCGACGCCCCCGCCGGCGCGATGAACGTCACCACGACGCCTTCCACGCCGAGCCCGTCGCCCGCGATCACCTTCGCCACGATCGGCTGCGGCAGCTGGGTGAGCACGGGCCCGCTCTGTCCGCAGCCGCTCACGATGCTCAGCGCCGTCGCCGCCGGCGCGAACGTAATCGGCGTGGTCGCGTTGACGTTGTTCGGGGTCCGCGCCGAGATGTTGACGGTGCTGCGCGTGAGCGGCGCGACGATGCGTCCGGTCGCGTCGATCGGAACGGCCACCGGGTCGCTCGTGCTCCAGGAGAGATAGAACGTCGTGACCGGATTGCTCTGCGCGTCGAAGGCCGAGACGCGGAACTGGAGCGACGCGCCCTGCGTCAACACCGAGTCTTGGGGCCCGATGGTCAGGGTCGCGACGTTCTGACCGGGTCCCGAGTAGGTCACGGGGACCTGGGCCGGGGGGTTGTTCGATACGGACGACACCGTCACGTCCTGGGTGCCGGTGAACAACAACGTGCTGCCGCTCAGCATCTGGATCGTAACCTGGAACGTCTCAGGTGACTGCTCCAGCGTGACCTCGGCGGAGAGCTGCAGGCTGTCCAGGTTCGGCAGGAACGGGAAGGTCGAATTGAACACCGTATCCGACGGTGGGCGCACGACGATCAGCCGGATGTTGTCGATCGTCAGGTTGAACGCGTCCAATTCGAGCGACGACGGGAGCACGGCCTCGACGGCGAGCGCCACGCGGCGCCCGGGGCCCGCGGCGTCCCGCGCGCAGGTGGTGAGCGTACCGGCGACCAAGAGGGCTGTGAGCGCCCGAGCGCGACTGACGAATCGCGGAGCCATCAAGCCAATTGACTGCGCCGGGGAAGGCGCGTCAAGCCAACGCCTGGCCGGTTAAGATTGTGGGATGCACACCGCCCGGCGCACCCACTCGTTCACCGAATCCGTCATCCGGGGCATGACCCGCCTCGCCAACCAGCACGGCGCCATCAACCTCGCCCAGGGGTTCCCCAATTTCCCCTGCCCCGAGGTCCTCAAGGAAGCGGCCGCCAAGGCGATCCATGCCGATATCAACCAGTACGCCATCACCTGGGGCGCAAAACGCCTGCGCGATGCCCTCGCCAAGAAGTACGCCGACTGGTACGGCATGACGGTGAACCCCGAGACCGAGCTCACGGTCACCTGCGGGGCGACCGAGGCGATGGCCTCGGCGCTGCTCGCGATCGTCGATCCCGGCGACGAGGTGATCGTGTTCGAGCCGTACTACGAGAACTACGGGCCGGACGCGATCCTGTGCGGCGCGAAGCCGGTGTACGTCCCGATCGCCCCGGGACAGCCGCTCGATCTCGACCGCCTGCGCGCGGCGTTCTCGCAGCACACGCGCGCCATCATCGTGTGCACCCCCAACAATCCGACCGGGAAGGTGTTCACGCGCGAAGAACTCGAAGGGATCGCCGAGTGTTGCCGGCGCCACGACAGCTACGCGGTGACCGACGAGATCTACGAGCACATCTACTACGAGGGGCAACACGTCCCGATCGCCACGTTGGACGGCATGCGCGAGCGGACCATCACGGTCAGCGGCGCTTCGAAGACGTTCAGCATTACGGGGTGGCGCATCGGGACGATCGTGGCGCCCGCGGGGACCACCGACGCGATCCGGAAGGTGCATGACTTCCTCACGGTCGGCGCCCCGGCTCCGCTTCAGGAGGCCGTGGCCGTCGCACTCGAGACATTGGGTCGCGATTACTATGAAGGATTGGCACGAGACTACCGCGCACGTCGCGATCTCCTGTGCGGCGCCCTGACGACGGCCGGCTTCCGCTGCACGCCGCCCGCAGGGGCGTACTACGTGATGACCGACTTCTCCGCTCTCTCTGATTTGCCGGACGACCGGTTCGCGGAGTGGTTGACCGCCGAGCACGGCGTCGCACCGGTACCGGGATCGAGTTTCTACAGCCGGCCGGAGCTGGGGAGAACCGCGGTGCGGTTCGCGTTCTGCAAGACCATGGACATGCTGGAGCAGGCGGCGCAGCGCCTCCGCGCGGTCAAAAGCGGGAACGGCGGGTAGGAAACCAATCGGAACGCCCCGCCGGCGGCGTACGTTTACAAATACACATATGCCCGGGGTAGCCTGCGATGCTCATCAAACGTCCTGACGACATCCATTCACACGAGATCACACCGGAGTCGTTCTACTGGAACCGCCGGCGGTTCCTTGGCGCGGCCGGAGCGGTGGCCGGGGCGGCATTGCTCCCGGGCCTCACCCCCTCACTCCCCCTCTCCACATACGTGGGGAGGGGGAAGGGGGGTGAGGACCCCGGTCGTCAGGGGCCCGACAAGCTGAATTCCTACGAAGACATCACGACGTACAACAACTACTACGAATTCGGTCCCGCGAAGACCGACCCGTCCCAACATAGCGGCAGATTTCGCCCGCGCCCCTGGACGGTCAGCGTCGAAGGCGAAGTGGCCAAACCCCGGACCTTCGACATCGACGACATCCTGCGGCGCTATCCCGCGGAAGAGCGCATCTACCGGTTGCGCTGCGTCGAGGCGTGGTCGATGGTGATCCCGTGGAACGGGTTCCCCCTTTCGAAGCTGTTGCAAGACGTGGAGCCGACGTCGCAGGCGAAGTACGTCGCGTTCACTACCATCTATCGGCCGAGCGAGATGCCGGGCCAGAACACGAGCATCCTGCCCTGGCCCTATGTCGAGGGATTGCGGCTCGACGAAGCGATGCACCCGCTCACGATTCTCGTGACGGGTTTGTACGGCAAGCCGCTCCCCAACCAGGATGGCGCGCCGATCCGGCTCGTCGTACCGTGGAAATACGGCTTCAAGGGGATCAAGGCGATCGTGAAAATTCGGCTCACGCGCACGCCGCCTCCCACCACCTGGAGCCTGGCCGCGCCCGACGAGTACGGCTTCTACGCCAACGTGAACCCGGAGGTCGACCACCCGCGCTGGAGCCAGAAGCGCGAGCGACGCCTCGGTGAGTTCTTCCGGCGGCCGACGCTGATGTTCAACGGCTACGGCGAGCAGGTGGCGTCGCTGTATGCGGGGATGGACCTGAAGGTGAACTTCTGAAGCTGTCGTCAGTCATCGGTCGTCAGTTGTCAGCGCGCCTCGTCCACGCGGCCATCGTGATCCTCGCGCTCGTGCCGCTGGCATTGATCGTGCGCGACGCCGTGACAGACCGGCTCGGTGCTAATCCGATCGAGCAGATCACGCACCGCACCGGCGACTGGACGATCCGGCTGCTGCTGGCGTCGCTCGCGGTGACGCCGCTGCGCCGGCTCACGGGGTGGAATGGCCTGATCCGCTACCGCCGCACAATCGGCCTCCTGGCCTTCACGTACGTTTGCCTGCACTTCCTCACGTATCTGGTCTTGGACCAGGGGTTCCCGCTGCAGGGCTTCGCGATCGCGTATGTCGTCGAGGACATCGCTAAACGTCCCTACATCACGGTCGGGTTCACGGCGTTCCTGCTGCTCATCCCGATCGCGTGGACGTCCACCAAGGGTTGGATCAGGCGACTGGGCAGGCGTTGGACGACGCTGCATCAACTGGTGTACGTCGCCGCGGCGCTCGGCGTGCTGCACTACCTGTGGCTCATCAAGGGAGACCGCCCGACGGCGGTGTACTACGGGCTGGTCCTGGTCGCGCTGCTGGTCGCCCGGGTCTGGCACCTGCGGCGGGCGGCGAGACCGCGGCCCGCTGCCGCGCCGGTCGCGCCGGCTACGGCACTGGCGAGCCCTTCTCCAGAAGCGCGCTGACCTCTTTCCCCGCCTGAAGCAATCGATCGGTCGCCTCGCCGATCTGCAGAGCGGCGGCGAGGTCGGCGGTCAGACCCCCGACAGTTCCGGCGCCGGCGCGCAGGCGGAGCAGGCCCAGGCGGATCGTCTCGAGCGCGGCGACGGTTTCGGCCAACCGCTGCTGGGTGGCTGCTCGCTGCGCCGCCGATTCGGGGGCCGGGCCGGGCTGCTCCAGACGGCGCCGCATGCGTTGCGCTTTCTCTTCCAGTGAGCGCACCACCCGTGGGAGGTCCGGCAGCGCGTCGCGCTCACTCGATGGCAACGCTTCGAACAAGGCCAACGCCACGTGGCCGAGGGCGAGCTCGGTGGGCCGGTCTCCACCAGCGATCGCCGGCAGGGGCTTCGCTCCGATGCGGGCCAGCCGGAAGAGCCAGCGCCCGATCCTCCCTTTCCAAAACGCGAGCCGGCGCTCCTGCTCACCCACCAGCCCATGGCGTGACGCCACGGCGCTGGAAAACCACCCGGCGGCGATCGCCGTCGCGCACGACAGCCCGAACAATCCGAAGACCCCCAGAATTGCCGGATAGGGAACGATGAACGACGCCGCGGCCGAAACGGCGGCAACAACCAACGCGCCGTACGCGAGCTTGGGAAGCCCGCGCTGCGGCGCCGCCGCACCTCGGCTGCGGAGGAATTCCTGCTCTTCGGAACGCCGGTCGAGCTCCAGCAGCAATCCACGAGTCAGGTCGTCGTGGTCGTATCCCGCCGTGAGCAGCCGGCGCACGCGGCGCAGCTGCAACACGAGCGGGCTCACGAGCCCCGCCACCCCCAGTACCACACCGACGCCGAGCGTCCCGACCAGGAACCCGGCCGGCGCACGGCCGCCGAACACGGCGCGGATCATACCCTCGAGAATCCAGGGGACGAGGAATGCCGATCCGATCAGGGACCCCATGATGCGGTCCTGCGTGCGACTTCGGCCCTCGCTCAGAAACGCGCGGATGGGGATCGGCAACCCGCGCCGCTCGTCGAGCGCCGCCCCGGCCGCGTCCGCGAAATCCTCGCCCTTCTGGAACCGGCCGCCCGGGTCCTTCACGAGACAACGCTCCACCGCCGCGACGAGTGAGCCCGGGGCGGAGGCGGTCACGAGCGGTGGAGGCGGCCGGGTCAGCTGCTGCATGATCACCGCGGATACGCTATCCCCGGTGAACGGCAAGCGACCGCTCATCGCGAAATAGCCGACGACGCCCAAGGCGTAGAGATCGCTGCGACCGTCGACCGGCTCACCCGACGCCTGCTCGGGGCTCATGTATTCCGGTGTGCCGACCAGCTCGCCTTCGCCGGTTCTGACGGCGGCCTGCACCCGTCGGGCGATGCCGAAGTCGGCCACCACGGCACGGCCGGTCGCGCCCTCGAGCAGAATGTTCTCAGCCTTGACGTCGCGATGGATCACGCCCTGGGCATGCGCGTAGGCGAGCGCCCAGGCGACTTCGCGCAGCATGCGCGCCGCCACGTCGGATGTGAGCGGGCCCGACTGCCGGACCCGTTGGGCCAGGGTCTCGCCCTCGATGTAGGCCATGACGAAGTAGACGAAGTCGCCGACTTCGTCCACCGTGTAGATCGGAATGATGTTGGGGTGCGAAAGCTGCGCGGCGGTGCGCGCTTCTCCCAGGAACCGCTCGCGCGGCGCCGGCTGCGCCGCGAGCACCGGCGGCAGCAACTTGATCGCCACGCGGCGGTCGAGGCGCACCTCCCGCGCGAGATAGACGATGCCCATGCCGCCGCGACCCAGCTCGCGCTCGAGTGAGTAGCGGCCGGCGAGGGCCTGCTGGAACGCGACGAACAGGGGATCGACCGGAACGGTCATGTCACTGCCCCCGCTGACCGAGCTCCTCTTCGATCTCTTTGTGTCCTTCGAGCAGCAGATCGACTTCCTTCACCGCCTCACGCGCCAGGGTCAGGTCGGTGGTGAGACTGTGCACACTGCCGGTCCCGGCGTGGAGGCGCAGCAGGTTCAGACGGATCGTCTCGAGCGCCGCGACCGCGTCCTTGAGGCGTCGTTGTACCAGATCGCGTTCCGCCTGCAGGTCCACCACCACGCGGTCGCGCCGAGCCTTGATGTCGCCGGCGATCTGGCCCGACAATCGCCCGCGCTCCCCGGCTCCCTCGAGCGCCGCGTTTAGCTCTTCGAGTCGCGGCCGCATCCGTTGCGCGTCCGACTCCAGCCGCCGCACGATCTCGGGGAGGTCCTTGAGCTGGAGCCGCGTTTCCTTGGGTAGCTCCTCGAACAACCGCTCGGCGGCCATGCCCAGGGCCAGCTCCGTCGCCCGGTGCGTGGGCGGCGGTGGCAGCGTTTTCTTGGAAACGAACGGCCGGGCCAAACGGAACAACAGGCGTCCCACCGGTCCCTGCCACAGCCACGACCAGATGCGGGTGTCCAGATCGATGCGTCGATTGAGCCGTGTCAGCC
>DATBLG010000010.1:0-5057 GCA_036555485.1 Gemmatimonadales bacterium
AACCGAGCAGTGCCACGGCGGGCGCGATCATCACGCCGTCGGTGCGCGTCACGGCCCGGAACTCCTCAGGGCAAACGGAAACCAGCTTTACGGGGAACGTGACGCTGACGATCACCGCGGGGACCGGCACGGCCGGGTCGACACTCTCCGGGACGACCACGGTCGCCGCGGTGGCCGGCGTCGCCAACTTCGCGAATCTCCACATTGACAACAGCGGCAGCGGGTTCCGGTTGTCGGCCACGGCCAGCGGCCTGTCGGGAGCCGTGAGCGCTCCCTTTACCATTAATGCGGGTGCGCCCACACGCGTCACATTCTCCGTGCAACCCGCCTCGACGACGGCGGGGGCGGCGATCTCCGGCCAGTCAGGGCCTACCGTCCAGGCGACGGTGCGCGACGTGCTGGGCAACCCGGTGAAGACGTTCACGGGCGACGTGTCCGTCGCCCTGCTGACCAATCCGTCCGGCGGCATACTCTCCGGCACCGCGACGTCGGCCGCGGTGGCCGGGGTCGCGACGTTCAACAACCTGAGCATCGATCGAACCGGCAATGGATACCGGCTGGTCGTCTCCTCGGCGGGCCTCGCCTCCGACACGAGCGACGCCATCAGCATCACGGGGGGTACCGCGACCCAGCTGCTCTTTACCGTGCAGCCGAGTAACGCGGCGGCAAACGCGACGATCGCTCCACCGATACGGGTCACCGCGCTCGACGCGCTTGGCAACATCGCGACCGGTTTCACGGGAATCGTGACGCTCGCGATCGGGACGAACCCCGGCGGCGGCACGCTGGCGGGATCGACCGCGATCGCGGCTGCGAACGGCGTGGCCACATTCACGCCGGTGAGCATCAACAACGCCGGGGTCGGCTACCGCTTGACCGCCTCGGCCGCCAGCGTCACGGCGGCGACCAGCGCGCTGTTCAACATCAACTGACGCAGCGCGGAACCTGCTCGATACAACGACAGCCCGGCCATTCGGTCGGGCTGTCGCGTTTCAGCGGTTGGCGTGCGGCGTCTTTGTTGCCCGCCGGCGACAATGGCTCCGGCTCGTGAGTCCATAGTCGCACAGGCCCGTGGCAACGTGGTCATTGAGCAACACTCCTGAGCAGCATTGTCAAGCCTTTCCCGACATTTGTCCACACCGCCGCCCGTACTCTAGACAGCGACCCCGTGGGGCGTAGTTTGTGCAGCAGCGCGGCACTGTCAGGCCAACGTCCAGGAGAGCGGTATGCGCACTGAATTGTCGGTTTCTCTTCGCGCCCTTCGGGCGCCGTTCGCCGTCCGGCTGCTGCGGGCAAGCGCAGCGATGGTGCTCACGCTGTTTGTGGCCACATGCCATTCGGACAGCGGCGGCCCATGCGTGGGCACGCTGGTCTTCACGGCGCAGCCGAGTAGCCTCACGGCCGGGGTGCCGTTCTCCGTCACGGTTCAGGTGCAAGACGCTGCCGGGACTGTGCAAAGCTGCTTCACTGACAACGTCTCGCTATCAGTCGGCTCGGGACCCACCGGGGGTTCCATCGTAGGAACGACAACCGTCGCCGCCGTCTCCGGCGTCGCCACCTTCAACAGCCTCACCATCACGAGAAGCGGCGGATACACCCTGGCAGCGGCCGCGACCGGCCTCACCGGGGGGACGAGCGCGGGGTTCACCACCACCCCTGCCGCCGCGACCGCGTTGTCCATCACCACCCAGCCGACCAACGCGACGGCTGGAGCCACCATTTCGAACGTCGTCGTCACCGTGCTGGACCAGTTCGGCAATACGGCGGGGATCGGGAACAATGTGACGGTCGGAATCACTCCCGGCACGGGAGCCGCGGGCGCCACGCTGTCGGGCACGACGGCGGTGGCGGCCGCCTCCGGCACTGCCAGTTTCTCCACCCTCTCCATCAATCGGACGGGTAACGGCTACACGCTGACGGCCACGGCTACCAGCTTGGTCCCAGCCACGACCAGCGCCTTCAACATCAACCCCGGCGCCGCCACCAAGCTCGTCTTCCTGGTGCAGCCGAGTAACGGCTCGGCGGGTTCGGCGATCACGCCCGCCGTGCAAGTGCAGGCGCAGGATGCTCAGAGCAATCCGACTCCGGCCTTCGTCGGTCCCGTCACGATTGTCATCGGGGCGAATCCCGGCGGCGGGACGCTCAGCGGCGGCGGGCCGATCAACGCGATCGCCGGCGTCGCGACCTTCCCGGCCCTGAGCATCAACAAGCCTGGAACGGGCTACACGCTCTCGGCGACGTCAGGGGTGCTGACCGCAGCCACGAGCGCCACCTTCAACGTGGCCATTGGGCCACTGGCGCAGCTCGTGTTCACGCAGCAGCCGACCAACGCCACCGCCGGGGTGGCGATCGCGCCCGCCGTCGTGGTGACGGCGTTGGATGCGGGGAGCAACACGGTAACCGGCTTCACGGGCAACGTGGACATGTCGATCGGGACGAACCCCGCGAGCGGCACGCTGTCGGGGACCCTGACGGTCGCGGCCGTCGCCGGCGTGGCGACTTTCTCGAACCTGAGCATCGACAAGGCCAGCGCGGGCTACACCCTGACGGCCACCGCCGGCGCCGTGAACCGCGCGAGCGGGACCTTCAATATCATCGCCGGCGCGGCGACGCAGCTCGTCTTCTCGGTGCAGCCGGTCAACACCGCGGCCGGGGCGAGCGTCACGCCCGCCGTGGTGGTTACCGCGCAGGACGCGTTCAACAATAACGCGACCAGCTTCGCCAACGCCGTCACGGTGGCGATCACGGGCGGCACGGGAAAGGCGGGAGCCACCCTCTCCGGCACGCTCACGAAACCCGCCGTCGCCGGTGTGGTGTCGTTCAGCGACCTGAGCATCGATAGTGTTGGCACCGGGTACACCCTGTCCGCCACGGCCACCGGTCTGGTCGGTGCCTTCGCGAGCGCGTCGTTCAACATCACGCCCAACGTGGCGACCCAGCTGGTCTTCACCGGGCAGCCCTCCAACCGGACGGCGGGTGTGGCGATCGCGCCGGCCGTCGTGGTGACGGCGCGGGACTTCAAGGGAAACACGGCCGCCGGATTCACCGGCGCTGTGACCGTCGCGATCGGCAACAACGCCGGACCTGGTGGTGTCCTCTCGGGCACCCAAACGGTCAGCGCGGTCGCGGGCGTCGCTACGTTCACGACGCTCAGCATCAACAAGAGCGGCAACGGGTACACGCTGACGGCCTCGGCCACCAGCTTGACGGGGGCCACGAGCGCGGCGTTCAACATCATCGCCGGAGCGGCGACGAAGGTCGCCTTCACGGTGCAGCCGGTGAACACCGCCGCCGCACCGGCCGCGATCACACCAGCCGTGGAGGTCAGCGCGCAGGACGCCTTGAACAACACCGACCTGACCTTCACCGGCACTATCACGGTGGCGATCGGGACCAACGCCGGGACGCCCACGCCCGGCGCCCTGGGCGGCACCCTGGCCAAGCCAGCGGTAGCCGGTGTGGCATCGTTCAACGATCTGACCATCGACAAGGTAGGCAACGGCTACACGCTGTCCGCCAATGCCACCAGTCTCTCGGGCGCCACGAGCGCGGTGTTCAACATCTTTGCGAACACGGCGACGCACCTGGTGTTCACAGTGCAGCCCACGAACGAAGTGGCGGGCGTATTCATCGCTCCGGCAGTCGTGGTGAGCGCGCTCGACGCCTCGAACAACGTCGTCCCGGTCTTTACGGGCGGGATCACGGTGTCCATCTCGAACGACCCGAGCGCGGGAGCGATTCTCTCTGGGACGACGACGGTCACGGCGATCGCGGGCGTCGCGACGTTCTCCAACCTCAGCATCGACAATTCGGGCGACGGGTACACGCTGGACGCGGACGCCGGAGGCCTCACCGGCGTCACGAGCGCGGCCTTCAACATCACGCCGGCGGCGGCCACGCATCTCGCCTTCAGTGTCCAGCCGAGCAACGCGGTCGCGGGCGCGGCGATCGCGCCGTCGGTCACGGTGTCGGCGCTCGACGAGTTCGACAACGTCGATACGGCCTACACGGCGAACATCGCGGTGTCGATCGGGACGAATCCGGGCGGCGGCACGCTGTCCGGCACGGCGTCGGTGCCCGCCGTCAACGGCGTGGCGTCATTCCCGACCATCAGCATCGAGAAGAGCGGCGTGGGCTACACGTTGCTCGCCACTTCGGGCCTGCTGACGGTCGCGAACTCGGCCGCATTCACCATCACCCACGCAGCGTTGAACCAGCTGGTGTTCACCGCGCAGCCGGTCAACACGGTCGCCGGGGTTTTCATCTCTCCCGCCGTCGCGGTGTCCGGCCAGGATCAGTTCGGCAACACGGTCACCACCTTCGCCGCCAACGTAGACATGGCGATCGGGAACAACGCCGGGCCGGGTGGCGTCCTGTCCGGCTCCACCACGCAGACGGCGGTCGGTGGGGTCGCGTCCTTCAATAACCTGAGTATCGACAAGGCCGGGAGCGGCTATACACTCTCGGCGACGACCGCCGGTCTGGTGGGTTCCTTCGCGAGCGCCGCGTTCGACATCACCGCCGGCGCGGCATCGGTGCTGACGTTCACGGTGCAACCGGGGAGCACCACGGCTGGGACCGCGATCGCCGCGATCATCGTGGCGGCGCAAGACGGGCTGGGCAACACCGTTGCGACCTTCGCGAACGACATTTCGGTCGCGATCGGGACGAACGGGGGGACACCGACACCCGGCACCCTCGCGGGCACGACGACCATTTCGGCATCGGCCGGGCTGGCGACCTTCTCCAACCTCAGCATCAACAAGAGCGGGCCCGGCTACACCTTGTCGGCCACGTCGTCGGTAATCGCGGGCGCGTTTGTGAGCGCGGCGTTCAACATCACGGCCGGGGCCGCGACGCAGCTCGTCTTCACAACGCAGCCCAGCGCGGCGACGGCAGGGCCGCCGGCCACGATTCCGACCGTCGTGGTGAGCGCCCAGGACGCGCTGTTCAATACCGATCCGACCTTCACGAACAACGTGACGATGGCGATCGGGACGAACGGCGGGAGCCCGACGCTCGGTGCGTTGTCCGGGACCACGACGGTGGCGAACGCC
>DATBLG010000042.1:0-8574 GCA_036555485.1 Gemmatimonadales bacterium
CATCTGCAGCACGTCGACCGGGCGACCGGCCGCCGCCCGTCCCGCCGCAAAGCCGCCCGGGGCGCCGGAGTCCCGGTTGGGCAGAAAGCCGCCGTCCAGGAAGGGCTCGTAGCTCGTCACGCGGCGTCCATCCGTGCGCGCCACCATGACGCGATAGCCGCTCGGCACCGACCGGTTCCACGAACCATGCTGTGCGATGATCACAGCGTTCCGGTAGCTCGCTGGGAACATGTCACCCGTGTAGAACGTGAAGCCGAGCGCCGCCACGTGGGCGTCGAGCTTCTGCACCGGTGGTTCCGTCGTGGAGCAGGCCCGCTGCGCGCCGAACTGCGGGTCGGGCACGTCACCCTGATGGCAGAACGGGAAGCCGAAGTGCAGGCCGGGCTTCCAGGCGACATTCAACTCGTCGCTCGGCACGTCGTCGCCGAGCATGTCGCGGCCATTGTCGGTGAACCACAGTTCTCGTGAGATCGGGTGCCAATCGAAACCGACGGAGTTGCGCACGCCCTCGGCGAACATCTCGAGGTCCGATCCGTCGGGCTTCATCCGCAGAATCGTGGACACCAGGGGCGGCGACAGGCAGACGTTGCAGGGAGCGCCGGCCGACATGTACAGCAGGCTGTCGGGTCCGAATGCGATGAACTTCCACGTGTGGCCGACCGTCGGATTCGGCAGGCTATCACGGACGACGACCGGGGCAGGAGGCGAGTCGAGGCGCCGTTCGATGTCATCGAACCGTAGGAGCTTGCTCGCAGTCGCCACATACAGCGCGCCGTTGCGTATCGCGACACCATTGGGCTGATCGAGGCCGCTGGCGATCAGCACCACCCGGTCGGCCTTGTGGTCGCCGTTGCGATCGATGACCGCGTGCACCCTGCCAGCCCTCAACGATCCGACGAACACGGTCCCTTGCGGACCCAGCGCCATCTCGCGGGCGTTCTCGACGTTCTCCGCGAACACCGTGACCTGAAATCCCGCGGGGAGCACCCATTGAGGTTGCTGCCCCACCAAACGACTAGACGCCGTGAGGCCCGGGATGAGTAGGAGGGACAAGAGTGCGGCAACGATCGTCCCGCCGACCGTGAAACTCCCTTGCTCCTGGATCAGCAGAGCGGCCGGCGATCTGGCCCCCAAGGCGAGTCCGGCCGTTATGGATTCGCGGCGATCGAGTGCCATTACCCACGCTCCTTGTACGAAACTCCAGGATTCTACTCACAGGGTGGCGGGGGGCAGTATTACGATCCTGCGAATTCGTTGTACAATTCTGCATGCAGCCTATGTCGCAAACTGAGCAGCGCGAGAACGCGCGCGGGCGCGCGAGCAGGGACGAGCTCGCGGAGCTGATCACTCGTCATGTGGTGCAGGACGGGCGCGAAGAGGCAGCACCGGGGCTTTTGCTCTACCGCTATTCTCAGCCGACGGGTCCGCTATACGGCGTCAGCGAGCCGTCGTTCTGCGTTGTCGTGCAGGGAGCCAAGGAGCTGCTGATCGGCAGCGAGCGTCTCCGGTACGACGCGTCGCAGTACCTGCTCGTCTCGGCTGGCCTGCCAGTGGTCGGCCACATTATTGAGGCTTCGGAGGAGCGGCCATACCTCGCCGCGCGGCTCGTGTTCGATCCCGCCGTCGTTACTGAGGTACTGATGGAGAGTGGCCTTCTGACATCGCGGACCGATTCCGCCGTCAAGGCGTTGGCCGCGTGCCCCGTGGACGCGGACCTGCTGGATAGCGTGCTCCGGCTCGTCCGGCTCGTGGACTCACCGCGCGACTACGTCGCGCTCGCGCCGCTCGCCGCACGCGAGATCGTGTACCGGCTTGCCCGTGGAGATCAGGGTCAGCGGCTTCGACAGATTGCCGTCATCGCTGGTCGGGGCGGGGCGCATCGCATCGCGAAGGCGATCGAGCTCATCCGCAAGAGTTTCGGCAAACCACTCCGCATCGCCGCCCTCGCCAGGCAACTCGGGATGAGTGTTTCGGCCTTACACCACGCCTTCAAAGCCGTCACGGCGATGAGCCCCTTGCAGTTCCAGAAACAGTTACGGCTGCAGGAAGCCCGTCGGCTACTACTGGGCGGCGAGGTCGATGTCGCGCGCGCCGGATATCGAGTGGGTTATGACGATCCGCCGCATTTCAACCGGGAGTATAAGAAGCTCTTCGGCGAGCCCCCCGGGCGCGATGTCGAGCGACTGCGAAGTGTCGCTCGGCGCCCTCGTCCGGAGGGCGCCTATTCGTAGTCGAGCGGTTGTCGGTTCAAGTCCGACCGGTGGCTCTGGAATCGGTTCCATCTGGTTGAAATGACCCGTTGATGTCCGTTGATGGAATCGCTCGGGCCAGATTCGTGAACGTGCCCTGGTCGGCGATCTCCTTCGCGGCTTGCAGGAACCCGGTCCACGCGGCTCTCGCCAGCGCGCCGCCAACGCTGATCCGCCGCACGCCCGCCTGCGCCAGCTCGGCCACCGTAGTGAAATCGCTCGTGACCATCACATTGACCGGTTTAGGGGCGACCGCCTGGACCACCGCCGCGATGTCCGCCTTGGCGCGGATGCCGGGCGCAAACAGGCAGTCGGCTCCGGCCTCGGCATAGGCGACGAGGCGGCGGATCGTCTCGCCGATGTCGGGACGTCCGACCACGAATCCCTCAGTGCGCGCCGTGAGCAGCATGCCCGTGCCGCTGTCATCGAGCGCTCGGCGCGCGGCCTTGATGCGCTCCACCGCCAGTGGGAAATCGAACAGGGGGTTCGCCACCGCACCGCTCGAATCCTCGATCGAGAGTCCGGCGACCCCGGTCGTGGTCGCGGCCGCGACGTTACTGCCGACCTCCTCCGGCTCGATCGCAAATCCCCCTTCGAAGTCCGCGTTGACCGGTACCTCGACGGCGTGCGCGATCGAGCGAATGTGGGCCAGGGCCTCCTCCAGCGACACCCGGTTGTCGGGCCGGCCCAGTGTCCAGGCAAACCCGGAGCTGGTCGTCGCGAGCGCTGGAAACCCGAGCTGTTGCAGCAGGCGGGCGCTGCCGCGGTCCCAGGGGTTGGGGATCACGAAGCAGCCGGACTGGTGCAGCTGGCGAAACACCCGGCAACGGGCGGCAGCCTGCGTCATCGCGCCATATCATGGGTCCGCGTTGCCCACGACGCCAGCACCCGCCTCCGAGCGGTCGGCGCCGGACTATCCGTTGACAATATATCCGCACAGGATATACTTGCCCGGTCGCCGGTCTTGCCACCCTAACCCCTCAACGGGAGTCGTTGCATGCGCCCCGCCATCGCCTTCGCCCTGCTCCTGGTCACTGCCCCCGCGGCGGCGCAGACCGCCGCCGATTCCGCCGCCATCCGTGCCACGGCGCTGGACTACATCGACGGTTGGTGGTCCGGCGACGACACCCGGATGGCGGCCGCACTCCATCCCGAGCTGGTCAAGCGCATCCGCGGGTCCGATCCCACCGGCGCCCGCGAGTGGATTGACAACCAGGGCGCGTCGCGGCTGGTGATGAACACGGCGCGCGGCGGCGGACGCGAGACGCCCGCCGCGAATCGGCGCAGCGACGTCCAGGTCCTCGACATCTTCCAGAACACGGCGAGCGTCCGCGTGGACGCCGGCGCGTGGATCGACTACCTGCATCTGGTCCGGTGGCGCGGGCGGTGGGTGATTCTCAATGTGCTCTGGGAAATGCGGCGCCCGGAGCCCCGGCCGTGAGACTTGCCTTGGGGCTGGCCGTGGCACTCCTCGCCCTGCCGCCCGGAGCCGCCTGCCAGTCGCCACCGGACCTCACCGGCCTCTGGGCCGCCACCCTCCGCTTCGGTCCCGACATCGGTGGCACGCTCATCGTGCTCCGCACGCCCGACGGCTGGCGGGCCGACATCGCCGGCTTCAGCGTCCCGGCCCGAAGCGACGGCGCGATCATCGCCTTTGAGCTGCCCGATAACAAAGGAAGCTTCCGCGGCCGCATGACCGGCCGTGCGATTCACGGCCACTGGATGCAGCCGAGCTTTGCGACGCCTGTGACACTCGAACCGGACGGCCCAAGCACAACGAATCGCTGGCGCGGCACGGTTACGCCGCTCGAGAATCGCCTGACGTTTTACGCGCCGGTCGCGCGCCAACCGGACGGCGGCTACCGGACGTACCTCCGCAATCCGGAGCGCAACGCCGGCGTGTTCATGCCGGTGACACGACTCGCCGTGCACGGTGACGAGGTTCGCTTCATCGCCCTTCGCGGGCAGGCCGAGACGACGCTGGTGCAGGGCCGCTATGAGGACGGCGTGATCACCGTGTCCCTCCGCGGCGGCGTGTACGAACTCACCAAGGTCACCGACACCGCGAGCAACGGCTTTTTTCCCCGCGGCAATCCCGCCCCGCGCTATCGCTACGCGCCGCCCCTGCCGCTCGACGACGGTTGGCCGGTGGCAACGGTCGAGGATGTCGGGATCTCGCGCGCGGCGATCGAGCGCTTCATCCAGATGCTCGTCGACATGCCGATGGATTCGTTGACCACGCCGCAGATCCACAGCGTGCTGATCGCGCGGCACGGCCGGCTCGTCCTCGAGGAATACTTCCACGGCTATCATCGCGACATGCCGCACGACACGCGCTCGGCGGCGAAGAGCTGGGTGGCCGCGCTGATCGGCGCTGCGATGCAGGTCGGCGTCCCGATCCGGCCCGAGACGCCCGTCTACCAGACGTTACTGAGCACGCTCCCCGCCGATCTCGATCCGCGCAAACGGGCCATGACGCTCGAGCACCTCATGTCGATGACCGCCGGGTACCAGTGCGCGAGCGACGCGTCCCCGACGGCCGACGAGGATGTGATTCAGGAAAGCGGTGCGCGCGACTGGTATCGCACCACGCTGAATGTCCCGCTGATCTCGACGCCCGGCGAGAAGATCTTCTATTGCAGCATGGAGCCGAACCTGGCCGCCGGGATGCTCGAGAAGCTTGCGGGCGAGCCGCTGCCCGAGCTGTTCGACCGCCTCATCGCGCGACCGCTCCAGATGCAGCGCTACCACCTGCTGCTCCAGCCCACGGGTGAGGCGTACGGCGGCGGCGGCCACCGGTTCCGGCCGCGCGACTTCATGAAGCTGGCGCAGCTGATGGTGAACGACGGCCGTTGGGGCGGGAAACCGATCCTCAGCCGCGATTGGGTGCGCCGCTCGAGCGCGCCGTTGCGCGACTTGTCGCGCACGCAGCAATACGGCTGGCTCTGGAACTCGCACGAGTACTCACACGGGAATCGAAAAGTCCGCGGCTTCTTCGCTGGGGGGAACGGCGGTCAGATCTTCATGGGGGTGCCGGAGCTGGATCTCGTGATCGCCTTTACCGGCGGCAACTACAGCCAGGCCGCGACATTCACCGCGCAGCGCGTGCTGGTGCCGCAGTACGTGCTGCCCGCGGTGACCGGCCCTTAAGGAAGGACTGCATGAGTGACCCCACCCCGGCGCCGCGCGGACTTGTCCAGACCTTTCCTTAACACTGAGGCGTGAGCTCATGAAGGCGACACTCGACACCATGGACGTGACCGCCCTGCTCCCGCTACCGCCGGCCACCTTCCACATCCTGCTGGCCCTGGCGGCCGGCGACCGGCACGGCTACGGCATCATTCAGGACGTCGAAACCCGCACCGACGGAGTGCTTCGTCTGAGTCCCGGGACCCTCTACCGCACCATTCAGCGGCTGCTCGAGCAGGGTTTGATCGTTGAGCCAAAGCGGCGCCCGGATCCGCTGGACGACCCCCGGCGGCGCTACTACCGGATCACCCCCTACGGCACGGCCGCGGCACGGGCCGAGTCTCGCCGCCTCACGCATCTGGTCCGGCTCGCCAAAGGCGTGGGATTTCTGACGCCCGAACCGACATGATCCGGCTGTATCGGCGCCTGCTCTACCTCTATCCCACGTCGTTTCGCGTGGAGTACGGGGGCGAGATGTGCGCGCTGTTCGCCGAGCGGAGCGCCGGCGCCAGTGCGCTCGGCAAGGTGGGCCTGCTGCTCGGCGCCGTGGCGGATGTGGTCACAAATGCCGCGGCCGTACACTGGGACCTCTTGATCCAGGATCTGCGCTACACCGTGCGCTCCCTCAACCACGCGCGTGCGTTTGCGGCCGCCGCGATCGCCGTCATCGCCATCGGCGTCGGCGCCAACACGGCCGCGTTCTCCGTGGCGGACTTCGTGCTGCTGCGGCCGTTGCCGTTCCCGGAGCCGAACGCGCTGGTGCGGTTGTGTTGGGGTCCCCGCACCGGAGGCGGATGGGGCTGCATGAATCAGCTCTCGCCCGCGAACTATCGCGATTACAAGCAGATGACGTCGTCGTTCCAGGTTCTGGGAGCGTTCTACGGGAATGCCGTGAACCTGGTGGGGGCCGGCGACCCGAGGCGCCTCGCCATGACGGGAGTGACCTCCGAAGTGTTCCCGCTGCTCGGCGTGCCGCCGGCACTGGGGCGCGTCTTCGACTCGGGCCTTGGAGCGGACGCTCGCGAGGTCATTCTCAGTTACGGTCTCTGGCAATCGCAATTCGGCGGTGATCCGCGGGTGCTGGGACGCCGCGTGAACCTGAACGGCGTGCCCTACGAAGTGATCGGCGTGACGCCTCCCACGTTTCACTTTCCCAACCGGGAGGTGCAGGTCTGGACTCACCTGGTGTTGCGCGCGGAGGACTACGCGAACCGCAATGACAATTACCTGGAAGGAGTCGGCCGCCTCAAGCCCGGCGTGACCATGGAGCAGGCCCGCGCGGATCTGGGGGTGGTGGCGGAGCGACTGGCGCGCGACTACCCCGAGACGAACGAGGACGCCGGGTTCAGCTTCTTCTCGATGCGGGACTCGATGTCCCCCCGCTACCGGCTGATGCTCCTGGCCCTGTGTGGTGCGAGCCTGTGCATCCTGCTCCTCACGTGCGCCAATCTCGCGAACCTCCTGCTCGCCCGCGCCGGCGCGCGGGAACGGGAGCTGGCCGTGCGGGCGGCCCTCGGTGCCGGCAAGGAACGGCTGGTGCGGCAGATGGTGACCGAAAGCCTGACGCTCGCGCTGGCCGGCGGCATCGCGGGCCTCGGGTTGGCCGCGGCAGCCGTCCCGCTCCTGTCGCGCTTGGTGCCCAGCACCCTGCCCGTCGCCAGTCACCCCACACTCGACCTCCGGGTCCTCGCTGTCGCGGCGGGGTTTGCGGCCCTGACCGGCCTCGGGTTCGGTCTCATCCCGGCGCTCCGCGTGGGCGGCCGGGCGGGCTGGAGCGGGTTGCGCGAGGGGGCGCGGTCGGGGGGCGGTCAGAAACAGCGATTGCGGAATGTGTTGGTTGGGGTGGAAGTCGCGGCTTCCGTAGTCCTGCTGATCTCGTCGGGCCTGTTGATCCGCGCGGTGTGGCGCATTCAGTCCGTCGATCCCGGCTTTGTGCCCGGGCGCGTAATCACCCTGAAGACGGCGCTACCCAGGCCGAAGTACGACCTCACGCAACGCCGGCTGCAGTTTTACGACCGCGTCCTGACCGACGTACGGGCGCTGCCCGGCGTCCAGAGCGCAGCCTACATCAGCGGCCTGCCCATGGTGATGACTGGTCGGATCACGGGCGTGGTAATCCCGGGTCGCGAGGTGTCCGCGACATTCCGGAACGACGTGGTGAGCATTCGATACGTGACGTCCCAGTACTTTCGTACCATGGGGATTCCGCTGCTCCGCGGGCGGGACGTCGAATCTGGCGACATCGCCGGGCGCGCGCCCGTGGCGGTCGTCAGCGAATCGTTCGCCAGGCAGTTCTGGCCGAACGAAGATCCCCTCGGCCGGACGTTCGTGTGTCGGGAGGAGACGCGCACGGTCGTGGGCATCGTGGGGGACGTCAAGGTCCGAGGCCTGGAGCGCGCCAACGAGCCTCAGCTGTACGTATCGGCCGGGCAGGTGCCCGACACGACGTTCATGAATGACGATCCGAAGGACCTCGTCATCCGCTACGCCGGGATAACCGGCACGCTGCTCCCCGCGGTGCGGCGGATCGTCGCCGCCGCCGATCCGGAGCAGCCCATCTCCGATGTGCGCACCATGGAGGACGTGGTCGCGGGAGAGACCGCAACGCGGCGCGCCCAGCTCCGCGTCCTCGGGGCCTTGGCCGCGATCGCGCTGTTGCTCTCCGGGATAGGCGTGTACGGCTTGCTGGCCTACACCGTCTCCCAGCGGTCGCGCGAGATCGGGGTGCGCTTGGCGCTCGGTGCGGAGCCGGCTGGTGTGGCGCGCATGATCGTGTCGCAGGGGATGAAGCTCGCGCTCGTCGGCATCGTGCCCGGGGTGCTGACGGCCTACGCGGCCGCGCGCGGGATGCGCGCGCTGCTGTTCGGCGTGGATCCTGCGGATCCAGCCACGATTCTGGGTGCGGTGACGCTCGTGGTCATCATGACGTTGGCGGGGTCGCTCGTGCCCGCGCTGCGCGCCGTGCGCCTGAACCCCATGCTCGCGCTGAGGGTGGAGTAGGGCTCTCCTTCAGCGGACCGGCCGCGATGCAACCGACAGGGCCATGCGATGCTCGATCAGCGATGCCACGGCCAGCACGCCCACACCGATCGCCCCGAGCTCGGCATCCACCAGCGCGATCCATCCCGTCCCGCCG
>DATBLG010000051.1:0-54410 GCA_036555485.1 Gemmatimonadales bacterium
TCACGTCGTACGCCCGGGCGATCTCGAGGATGCGGTCGAAGTGTGTGTAGAACGGGTTCTGCTGATTGTGCGCCGCCATCCAGTAGGCGTGCAGCGATCCGCCGCGGCTCACGATTCCGGTCACCCGCCCCAACGCGAGCCCCACGTGCTCGCGCAGGATGCCGCAGTGCACCGTGACGTAATCCACCCCCTGTTGCGCCTGGTGCTCCACCATGTCGAGCAGGTCGTCGGCGGTCAGCTCTTCGACTTTCTCCACGGCCGTCACGGCCTGGTAGATCGGCACCGTGCCGATCGGCACCGGTGAGGCATCGATGATCGCCTGGCGGATCGCGTCGATGTCGCCGCCGGTCGAAAGGTCCATCACGGTGTCGGCGCCGTAGTGCACCGCGTGATGCAGTTTGTCGAGCTCGCCGTCGACGTCGGAGGAGACGGCGGAGTTGCCGATGTTGGCGTTGATCTTCACGCGGGCCACTTTGCCGATGCCCATCGGGTCGAGCCGTTTGGCGAGATGCTGGGTGTTCGCTGGGATGATCAGCCGCCCGCGCGCGACTTCTTCACGGACAAGCTCTGGCGGCAGGTCCTCGCGCTCCGCCACACGCCGCATCTGATCGGTGATCGTGCCCTGACGGGCGAAGAACATCTGGGTGACGCAGGTCTGTGGTGCAGTCATCGACTCCCCTCGCCGGCATTACCCGGATCAGGTCCGAAGGGGATGATCTCAGCCAGGCGGCGGACGGCCGCCGGGCACCCCCGTCACCGCGCAATTTAGAGAGGCCGATGCATCGCCGCCATGGGGATCGCACAGTAATCGCTCGCGGACTCACGCTTGGCATGGTGCTCGCGTGCGCCGCGAGTCCCACGCGGGAACGGGTGGCGCCCAGCGCCGAGTTTCCGCAGCTCGAGCGGCAGGTTGCCCGGCTGGTCAACGAGCATCGAGTGACGCGGCGGCTTGCCCGGTTGACGTTTGACACGGGACTCGCCACCATCGCGCGCGCCCATAGCGGTGACATGGCGGCGCGCCGCGTCCCCCTGGGGCACGACAGGTTCGAGGAACGCGCCGAGCTCGTGGGGCGGGACCTTCCATTTCTTCGGATCGCGGAAAACGTCGCGTTGAACGACTATGCGGTCGACCGTACCGTGGCGGTCGCGCTGCGAGGCTGGTTGCGTAGCCCGCACCACCTCGAGAACATCGAAGGGTCGTACAACCTGACGGGGGTGGGAATCGTGCGTGCCAAGGACGGCACGTTCTACTACACCCAGCTGTTCGTCGCGCGGCGACAATGATCCGGCTAGTCCGGCGGTGCCTCGCGTTGATGAGGCTGCCCATACCGCTCGGAAGCCTCGTACCGGCGATCCCATTCGGCGCGAAAGGCGAACGGATCGACTCCCACCGGATGGTCCAGGGCGAGAATGCCGTCGAGATGGTCGATTTCGTGTTGCAGCAGCTCCGCCATCGGCCCCACGCACTCGATCGTATGCGGTTTCCCCTTGAGGTCGACGTAGTTGGCCGTGATGCGATAGGCGCGATTCACGCGAACCAGGAGGCCGGGGAAGGAGAAGCAGTCGTCCCACACTTCGAAATCCTCGGACCCAACGTCGGTGATCTCCGGGTTGACGAGCGTGATGCGCTGTTTGGTCCCGTCGATGTCCACGACCACCACCCGCACGGGGGCGCCGATCTGCGGCGCCGCCATCGCCCGCCCCATCCCGTACTTCGCCTTGGCCGACTTCAGGGTGTCCCGCAGGTCGTCGGCCACGAGGCGCACCGCAGCCGATGACGGGCGCTCCGCGAGCCGGCAGTGCTCGCGCAGGATGGGGTCGCCGAGTTGGCGGATGCGTCGGACAGCCATAGGGGTCGCTAATGTGGGGGATTACGGTCCGGCGCACAACGATGACACCCGAGAAAGATGGCTATCGTAAGCAGTACCAAACACTTAGCCGCGCTATGGAAGCCTCCCGTGTGACATCCCGCACCGGACCGAAATGCCGCTTGCCGGCGTGATCCTGGCGGGCGGCCGCTCCGCCCGGATGGGCGCTTCTAAAGCCCTCCTCGACTTCCGTGGGGAGCCGTTCATCACGCGGATTCTCGAGGCCTTTGAAGCGCTCGACCTCAAGACCAGGGTCGTGGTCCTTGGGCCGGACGCGGCGCGGATACGTCCAGCGATCGCGGCACACGACTGTCTGGTGATCGAGAATCCCGATGTGGAAGGCGGTCCGATCGTTTCGTTGCGCTGCGCCCTCGCGACGCTCGAGCCGATCCACCCGCCGGCGGCCCTGGTCTGGCCGGTAGACTTGCCACACGTGCACATCTCCACTGTCGAACGCCTGGTTGAGGCATACCGCCGCGTCCATCCTCTGGTCGTGCTGCCGACTTTCGCGGGGAAACGCGGTCATCCGGTGATCTGGGATCAACGTCTGTTCGCGGAGCTGCGCACCAGCGAACTGGCCACCCGAGAAGGTGCCCGCGCCATCGTCCACGCCCACGCGGACGAGATCCGGCAGGTGCCGGTTGACGACCCAGCGGTCACCGACTTCATCAACACACCGGCTGATTACGAGCGGCTGATCCGCGAGATCAATCGAGACGCCTACTAGCCTGGAACGTCGGTGCCCCCCGATCTTCACGTTTATTTCATAGTAAATTTTTTAATCTGCGTTCAATATTCCATCTCACGCTTGATGAGGCTCAGCATGGCAGGCACCGCCACCCGCACCCGTCCCGCGTCTCACCGGTCCGCTCACGTGCGCGCCAAACGGGAGCGGCGGCGGGCGGAAATCCTCCACGCCGCCCTGCGAGCGTTCCGGACCAAGGGCTACTACGCCACCACGCTGGACGACATCGCCGTGCTGCTCGGCGTCCGCAAGACCGCTCTGTACCACTACTTCCCCGATAAAGAGGCGATCCTCTACGCCTGCCACAAAGAAGGCCTCGAGGAGGTCGAGGGGATCATCGCGGATGCGCGGCGGCGCTCGCCGAAGCACGCGGAACAGCTCGCCCACGCGATCCGCGAGCATGTGCGCGTGATGACCGACACGCTCGAGGGTTCCTCGCTCGCGTTCGAGGTGTCGGCGCTCTCGGCGCGGCACCGGGCCGAGGTAATCGTCCGGCGCGACCGTTACGAGCTGGCGCTGCGGGACATCGTCCGGCGCGGGATCCATGCCGGAGAATTCCGCGCGCTGGATCCGAAACTCGCCGTTTTCGCGATCCTCGGCGCCATCAACTGGATCGCCCGCTGGTACTCGCCCCAGGGCACCGTGCAACAGCCCGTGCTCGGGGCGCAATTCGCCGACCACCTTGTTCGAGGACTGCTTGCCGCATGACCACGTCCGCCACGACCGACCGCCACTTCATCTCGCGCCCCACAGGCGACTTTAACTTCGCCGAGATCCTCTACGCCAAGGCCGACGGCGTCGCGCGCATCACGATCAACCGCCCGCAACACTACAACGCGTACTCCACCGCTGCGCTTGAAGAGCTGGCGACTGCGTTCCGCGACGCGAGCTTCGACGACGCGGTGGGCGCGATCGTCCTCACCGGCGCAGGCGATCGCGCCTTCTGCACGGGTGGCGACGTGAAGGAATACGCGCAGGCCTACGTCGCGACCCCGCGCGACTACTGGAAGTACATGGCGCTGTTCCGTGCCTACATCGAAAGCATCCTGAACACGGGGAAGCCGGTGATCGCGCGGATCAACGGAATGGCAGTGGGTGGTGGCAACGAGAGCCAGCTCGCCTGCGACCTCTCGGTCATCGCCCAGCATGCGTATCTGAAGCAGGTCGGCACGCACGTCGGCTCGGTAGCCTGCGGGGGCGCCACGCAGTGGCTGCCCATCGCGGTCGGGGACCGGCGGGCGCGGGAGATGCTGTTCCTCAACGAGCCCGTGCCCGCGGAAAAAGCCCTGGCTTGGGGCCTCGTGAACTGGGTTGTGCCATCAGTGCGCCGGGGGGACGCGTGGATCGAACAGGCGGGACCCGAGGAAATCACGAAAGCGCAAAAAGGGCAGGATGGCTACCGCATCGACCTGGCGCGACTCGATGCCTTCGTGGACGACCTCGCGCGCCGCCTGCTCGACTCTTTCCCTGAATGCGCCCGCTATACCAAACAGCAGACGAACTTCTGGAAGGACCTCGCGTGGCATCAGACGGTGCGCCACGCGCAGGACTGGCTCTCGCTGCACTACGCCAGCTGGGAGCCGGTGGAAGGGATGCGCGCCTTCACCGAAAAGCGTCCGGCTCGCTACGGGCTGTTACGCGCCCGTGCGGCCGCCGGGGAGTCCTCCGAGGCGCCGTGGGGCGCGCCGATCCAGGACTGTCGTGCGTGCGGCGCGACCAGTTTGCCTGCGGAGCACTCGCACTGCGGCCGATGCGGCGCACAGCTCTCGTAACCGGCGGTGGCCGGGGGATCGGCCGCGCTATCGTCGCTGCGCTCGCCGGCGACGCCCGGGTGGCGGCGCTCGATGTGGGTTTCCCCGACGGCCCCGGCGCGGCGCATGCCGCGATTGAGTGCGACGTACGCGACACGAAGACAGTCGGTGAGGCAGTGGCGCGCGTGGCCCGCGAAGCCAGCGGGATTGACTGGATCGTATGCGCCGCAGGCATCGTGCGCGACCGTGTGAGCTGGAAAATGGGCGACGCCGAGTGGGCCGAGGTACTCGAGGTAAACCTCAGCGGTGCGTTCCGGGTCGCCCGCGCTGCCGCCCCCTATCTGCGCCAGAGCCCGTGCGGGCGCGTCATATTCGTCTCATCGATCAACGGCCTGCGCGGGAGCTTCGGCCAGGCGAACTACGCCGCCGCCAAGGCGGGCCTCGTTGGGCTGGGCCGCTCGCTCGCGCAGGAGTTTGCGCGCGACGGGGTCACGGTGAACGTGGTCGCGCCGGGCTTCATCGATACGGAGATGACGCGTGCACTCCCCCAAGCCGTCCGCGAGCGTGCGCTCACCAGGACGCCGCTCGGCCGGACCGGGCAGGCGGAGGAGGTTGCCGCACTGGTGCGGTTCCTGTGCGGCGAAACCGCGGGCTTTATCACCGGCGCAGTCGTGCCGATCGACGGCGGCCAACTGCTAGGGGCGGGGGGTACCGAGCCATGACCTTGACGGTCGATCAAGGCATCGGACGGATCGTGCTGGACCATCCTCCACTCAACATCCTGACGCGGGAGGTGCTACGCGTCATCCACGCGGAGCTCCTACGCCTCGCGCAGCAGCCCGATCTCCGCGTGCTGCTGCTCACCGCTCGAGGCAAGCATTTCTCGGCCGGCGCGGACGTCGGGGAACACCTCCCGCCGCATCACCTGAGCCTGATCCCCGAGTTTCTCGAAACGGTCGCGATGGTCGACGCGTTCCCGCTTCCCGTGATCGCGGCCGTTCAGGGCAAGTGCCTGGGCGGCGGGTTCGAATTGGTGCAACCTGCAGATCTGGTCGTCGCAGGCCAAAGCGCGAGCTTCGGCCAGCCCGAGATCGTCCTCGGCGTCATTCCCCCGGCCGCTTGTGTGTTGCTGCCGGAGCGGCTGCCGTCGGCACTGATCGCGCGGGTGATCTACACGGGCGATCCGATCACCGCCGTCGAGGCGGAGCGCCATGGGCTGGTCGCGCAGGTGGTCCCGGACGACGCGGTCGAGCAGGCGGCGTTGGAGCTGGCGCGGCGCATCGCGCGCCACAGCGCGGCAGCACTCCGCGCGGCCAAGCAAGCGGTGCGCGGTGGCGGCACGCTCGCGCGTCACGCCGCCCTCCGGGAGGCGGGGCACGCCTATCTGCACACATTGATGGAGACCCATGATGCGATCGAAGGGTTGCGCGCGTTCACGGACAAGCGCCAACCCGTCTGGAGACACGCGTGACCGCCGTGGCGCCCCCCCCGGTCCGGGTCTTCCCCGAGTGGCACGGCAAGCCGCTCGAGGAAATCCTGTATCGCTGCCGGGAACTGATCGAGGATACGAGTTTCCCGACGGTGCGCCGCTGGCGCGAGGGCGGCGGGAAGGTGATCGGCCATTTCCAGGTGTACTTCCCCGAGGAGATCGCGCACGCGGGCGGCTTGCTACCATTCAAGGTCCGCGGCGCGCCGATTGAGCCGACCCAGTCCGACTCGCGATTCGGTTCCTACCTCTGCTCCATCATCAAGACCTCGCTGGAACTGGCGCTCTCCAAACGCGTCGAGTTCGAGCTGTTCGTCACGCACCCGATCTGTGATGCCGCGCGCAACCTCGCCGGGGTGTGGGGTCGCAACGTCCCGTACCCGTGCCGGATCCTGTACCTGCCACAGAACCCCAACTCGGCGTTCGCTGCGCACTATCTCCGGGACGAGTACGACCGCATGCGAGGGGTGTGCGAGGGATTAGTCGGCCGCGCCATCAAGGATGATGATCTGCGGCGATCCATTGCTCTGTTCAACGAGAACCGCGCCCTCCTTCGGCGGCTCCATGATCTGAAACGGGAACGCCCCTGGCTGGTCCCCGTGGACGATGCCTACGTCCTCCTCGCCATTGGTGGGCTTGTGCCGCGCGAAGAGCACAACGACCTCCTCCGCACGGTGCTGCCGCTGCTCGAGGGCCGCTCGGCCGCCCGGCAGGACAAGATCCGCGTGATCCTGGAGGGCGGCTTTTGCGAGCAGCCACCCCTCGACCTGCTGCGCGCGATCGCGCGTTCGTGTTACGTCGTGGACGACGACCTGATGATCGGGCTGCGGTGGATCACCACGGATGTTCCACTGGATGGCGACCCCCTGTTCGCGTTGGCCGAGTCGTACATCGATCGCTCGGCCCACAGCCCGGTGCAGCACGACCTGCGCAAGCCCAAGGACCGGATGCTGCTCGAGCGGCTCGACCACGCCGGCGCCCAGGCGGCGATCCTGATGGCGGCAAAAATGTGTGAGCCGGGACTCGAGGAGTTGGTCGTGCACACTCGAGCGCTCGACGGTCGCGGCATCCGCTATTTCGTAAGCGAGTTCGAGGAAAACATGACGAGCTTCGATTCGCTCGAGATCCAGCTCGAGACATTCGTCGAAAACCTGGTGTTCGATTGAGGCAGCCATGACCGACGCGACGCAAGAGGCGGGGATCGTAGGGCGGGGGAACGAGGCGGGCGCCCGGCTGTTCCGCGAGTGGTTCCAGGGCCTGAACGCCGCGGCGGAGGAGAATCGCGGCGCCGCCTATGTGTTCGTGATGGGGAGCCTGTGCGAGCTGCTCCGGGTGTTCGATTTTCCCATCGTCTTCCCCGAGATCAACTCGCTCCAGGCTGCTGTGCGGCGCGTGGCCCACGAATACCTGAATGAGGCCGAGAACTACGGCTACTCCCCTGACATCTGCGGCTACGTGAAGGCCGACGTCGCGACCCAACTGCGGCGCGGCGCCCATCCGATGGGGAGGATCCCGAAGCCGGCGCTCGCGGTCTGCACCAATGCATGCAACACCTACATCAAGTGGGGCGAGATCTGGGAGCGGATGCACCATATGCCGTTGTTCACCCTCGACATCCCGGGCTCTCGCGGCGCCGGGCTCGCGTCCCCGCGCGGCAGCGAGGATTTCGAGCGGGATCGGAAGTACGTCGAAGCGCAGCTCCGGGAGCTGATCGTGTTGTGCGAGCGGGTATCGGGGAAGCGGTTCGATATCGACCGGCTGCGCCAGCACCTTGGCTGGGCAAACGAGCTGAACCAGGGTTGGCACCGGGTGCTCGAGCTGAATCGGAGTCGCCCCGCGGTGTTCAACGCGCTGTCCGACGGCACGATCTACCTCGGCGTTGCCAACGGCTTTCGCGGCGCCCCGGAGGGCGGGGCGTTCTTCCGCGATCTGGTCGAGGAGATGACCCACAAGGCCGACCGCGGCATCGGCACGCCGATCCAGGAGCAGTGGCGGCTGCTCTTCGTGGGTGTTCCCTGCTATCCGATCTTCCGCCGCTTTTCGGAGCTGTTCAGCGACTGGGGCGGGGTGTTCGTCAACTCGACCTACCTCTGGTTCGCCTCGGGCGGCGCGAACCTGGGGTTCACCTACGATCTCGCCCGGCCCATCGAGAGTCTTTCCGAGGGCGTCCTGCTGGGAGTGCGGGATGCGATGGACAGCATGTTCTTCCAGACGCAGGCGCTCGCGCAGATGATCGACGACTATGCGGCCGACGGGGTGGTGTACCACCCGATCAAGAGCTGCCGCACGGTATCGACCGGACTCGCCGATACGCGGCGGGCGCTGATGGCCGTGCGCGATGTGCCGAGTCTGTTCGTGGAGTCGGACATGATGGACCGGCGCGTGGTCTCCGAGGCGCAGATGAAGAACCGCATCGACGCCTTCTTCGAGGGCCTCGCCTCGCGCCGCCACCAGGCCGCCGTGTCGACGGAGTGAGGGAAAGCCATGGCTTTCGCAGCGGGCGTGGATGTCGGGTCCACACAGACCAAGGCGGTGGTGATCAACGAAGCGCGCGAGATCGTGGGCCGCGCGCTCACGGACACCGGCGCCAACGTGATGCGCGCGGCCGAGAGCGCATTTCATGAAGCCCTGACCAACGGCGGCATCCCGGAGGAGGAAGTCGAGTTCGTGGTCGGCACCGGATACGGGCGCTACAAGGTGACATTCGGCAACACGCAAGTCACGGAGATCAGCTGCCACGCACGCGGGTCGGTTCACATGTTCCCGCGGACCCGCACGGTGCTCGACATGGGGGGGCAGGACACCAAGGCGATCCGCGTCCAGCCGACGGGCGAGATCGTGGACTTCTGCATGAACGACAAGTGCGCGGCCGGCACGGGGCGCTTCTTAGGCGCCGCCGCCGTTGCCCTCGATCTTCCGATCGCCGATCTCGGGCCGACGGCGCTGCGGGGCGAGCGCGCTGTAAGGATCAGCACCACCTGTACCGTGTTCGCCGAGTCGGAAGTGCTGTCCTGGCTCGGCAAGGGGAAGAAGATCGAAGACATCCTGCTCGGTGTGCACGAATCCATCGCGGCGCGCTCGATCGGTCTCTTGCGGCGCGTCGGGATCGAGGAGGAGGTGACCTTCACCGGAGGCGTCACCAAGAACGAGGCGATGGTCGAGACACTCAACAAACGTCTCGGCCTCAAAGTGAACGTCGGTGAGGGGGCCCATTACATGGGCGCGCTCGGCGCGGCGCTGTTCGCGCTCGACCGCATCGTCGCGGCGCGGGCGCCAGCGGCCAAGGGGGCTGCGTGATCCGTACCGCGGGCATCGACATCGGATCGACCTATACCAAGGTCGTCCTCGCGGGTGAGGACGGCACGATCCTCGGGCGGTCGATGGAGCCGACCGGCTTCAAGCTGGCGCAGGCGGCCGAACGGGCGCTGGCGCGCGCGCTCAACACGGCGGGGTTCGCGCGGGCCGAAGTCGCCTACACCGTGACGACGGGCTTCGGGCGCCATCAGGCGGGGATCGGCGACATCTCCGTCACCGACCTCACGGCCGCTGCGCGCGGGGCGACGCACTTCTTCCCGAATACGCGCACGATTCTGGACGTCGGCGGCCAGACGATGAAGGCCAGTCGGCTCGGCGCGGATGCCAAGGTCCAAAGCTTCCGCCTCAACGACAAGTGCGCTGCCGGCACCGGTGCATTCCTCGAAAAGACGGCCCGCTACATGGGCTACCGCACCGAGGAGATCGGTCCGCTCGTCGCGACCTCGAAGGCCCCCGTGACCATCTCCGGCGTGTGCGCCGTGTTCGCCGAGTCGGAGGTGATCAACCAGCTCTCCGAAGGCTCGGCTCCGGCCGACATCATGCATGGCGCCTTCGTCTCGCTGGTGGATCGCTCGGTTCAACTGATGAAGCGCGTGCGCATGGAGCCCGAGTTCACGCTGGTCGGCGGGATCCTGCGGTTCGAGCGGATGATCCAGGTCGTGCAGGGCGCGCTCGGGGCGAACGTGAACGTTCTCCCGGGTGACCTGGTGCAATACACCTCGGCGTTCGGTGCCGCCCTGCTCGGGCAGCTACGCCTGCGCCGGCTCACCGCCGCCGCGAATGCACCCATCAATACCGCCTGACGGCTGGGAGCGGCGCTTCATCGCCGACCCGCAACGCGCCGAGGAAGTGCTCGACCTGTACCGCCGGGCCGGTTTCGAAGTCCGCGCCGAGCCCGCCATCCCGGACGACCTCCGCGAGGAGTGCGAGTCCTGCTGGCTCGTGAAGGCGGGGTTCTTCCGCGTGATCTACACGCGCCGTCCAAGTGGAGATGGACAATGAAGGCAGCCGTGTTCCACGGGAGCGGCAAGCCCCTCCTGATCGCCGACGTTCCCGTTCCTGAGCCCAAGGCGGGCGAAGTTCTGATGCGGGTCGCGGCCTGCGGACTGTGCCACACCGATTTGCACTACCTCGATCACGGCGTCCCCACGTTCAAGTCGCCGCCGATCATCCTGGGACACGAGGCGGCGGGCACCGTCGCCCGGCTGGGCCCCGGCGTGACCGGTCTCAAGGAAGGCGACCGGGTCCTCGCGCCATCGGTGTGGGCATGTGGGGCCTGCCGTTTCTGTCGCGCCGGGCGCGAGAATCTCTGTGCCGAGCTCGTCATGCCGGGGAACCATGTTGACGGCGCGTTTGCGGAGTTCGTGGCTGTGCCGGCGAAGGAGCTGGTGTCGTTACCTCCGAACATCCCGCTCGAGCGCGCCTGCGTGATCGCCGACGCAGTCTCGACACCGTATCACGCAGTGAAGCGCCGCGGCCGGGTGATGACGGGCGATATGGTGGCGGTCGTCGGCTGCGGCGGCGTGGGGCTGAACGTTGTGCAGTGCGCCGCCCTGGCGGGAGCGACCGTGGTCGCCGTCGACCTGAGCGACGCCCGGCTTGAGCTCGCCAAACGGTTGGGCGCGCGGTTCGTCATCAACCCGAAGACGACGGAGCGCGTGGACAAGGAGATCCGCAAGCTCACTGACGGCGGAGTGGACGTCGCCTTTGAAGTCATTGGCACGCCGAAGACGATCGATCTCGCGTTCACCCTGATCCGCAAAGGCGGCCGCCTGGTGGTGATCGGCTTTTCCCATGATCCCGTTCCGATCAACGCCGGGAAGCTGATGTTCTACGAGCTGGAAGTGATGGGGAGCCTGGGCTGCGGCGCGGGCGAGTACCCCGAAATCGTCCGGCTCGTCGAGTCCGGCCGCATTACGCTGGATCCAATCGTCAGCGGCACGATTCCGCTCGACGCCATCAACGAAGGGTTCGACCGCATGCGACGCGGCGAGGGGGTGCGATGGGTGGTGACACCGTGAATAACGGGCTCGGTTGCCAAGCCATAAGTTGATATGTGACAGTCTATTATGAATTCGCACAAATTCTATTTGATTTAGTTGACAAACCCGGTACCGGGAGGGAGATTCCGCGCCATGGAATCCTCCTTTCCAGGACTCGCCGCCCACAAGGGCCTCCGGGGCGAGGTCCTGCTTGAGTTGAAGCGCGCCCAGCCCCTCACCGCCACAGAATTGGCGATGAAACTCGGGGTGTCGCCGAATGCCGTGCGCCACCATCTGAAAGATCTCGAGGCCGACGCGCTCGTGAGCTACGGACGCGAGCAGCGCGGCATTGGCGCGCCCACCTTTGCGTTCCGCCTGACGTCGGAGGGGGAGGCCCTCTTTCCCAAGCGATACGAGCAAGCGCTGACCGAGCTGCTCGACCGCGTTGCCGTAAAACAGGGCCGTGAGGTCGCGGTAGGGATGTTCAACGACCACTACTCCGACCTCACCCGGACGCTCCAGGCCGAGCTGGTCGGGGTCGCGCCCGAACGGCGCCTCCAAGCGGTGGCCCGCGTGATGAATGACGCTGGATATATGGCCGAAGTGGATGAGCGGAACGGCGCGTTCCGGCTGGCCGAACACAACTGCGCCATCCGATCCGTGGCCGAACGCTTTCCGGAAGTGTGCGCGGCGGAGGCGAACTTCCTCCAGGCGGTGCTTGCGGCGACGGTCGAACGCACTGCTCACATCGTGGGCGGCTGCAACGCCTGCGAGTACGCCATCACATTCGACGCCCCCGCGGTGCCAACACCGCCCGGAGAGCCAGTATGACGTCTATTGAAGCCCAGGTCCTGCAGCCGTACAAGTACGGCTTTGTCACCGATATCGAGTCCGAAACAGTCCCGCCCGGATTGAACGAGGACGTCATTCGTCTCATTTCGAGCAAGAAGGGTGAGCCCGAGTGGATGCTCGAGTGGCGGCTCAAGGCGTACCGCCACTGGACCCAGATGACCGAGCCGACGTGGGCGAACGTGAAGTACGGGCCGATCGACTACCAGGCCATCAGCTACTACGCGGCCCCCAAGCAGCGGCCCAAGGTCGAGAGTCTTGACCAGGTAGACCCGAAGCTGCTGGAGACATTCGAGAAGCTGGGAATCCCCATCGCCGAGCAGAAGCGGCTCGCGGGCGTGGCGGTAGACGCGGTGTTCGACTCCGTGTCGGTCGCGACGACATTCCGGGCCGAGCTGGCCAAATTCGGGGTCATCTTCTGCCCCATTTCGGAGGCGATTCGCGAGCACCCCGACCTGGTGCGCCAATACCTGGGCACGGTCGTCCCGACCAACGACAACTTCTTCGCGGCGCTGAACGCGGCGGTGTTCACCGACGGGTCGTTCGCCTACATCCCGAAGGGCGTGCGCTGTCCGCTCGAGTTGTCCACGTACTTCCGGATCAACGCGTCTTCGACCGGGCAGTTCGAGCGCACGCTGATCATCGCCGAGGAAGGCAGCCACGTCTCGTACCTCGAGGGGTGCTCTGCCCCGACACGCGACGAGAACCAACTGCATGCCGCGGTGGTGGAGTTGGTGGCGCTCGATCAGGCGCAGATCAAGTACTCGACCATCCAGAACTGGTATCCGGGCGACGAAGAGGGCAAAGGCGGGATCTTCAACTTCGTCACCAAACGCGGCGCCTGCCGCGGCAAGAACTCCAAGATCTCCTGGACGCAGGTCGAGACGGGCTCGGCGATCACCTGGAAGTACCCGGGCTGCATCCTGCAGGGCGACGGATCGATCGGGGAATTCTACTCGGTCGCCGTGACGAACCACCGCCAGCAAGCCGATACCGGGACGAAGATGATCCACATCGGCAAGAACACGAAGAGCACCATCGTATCCAAGGGAATCTCCGCGGGACACGGCCAGAACACCTACCGGGGTCTCGTGAAAATCATGAAGAGCGCCACGGGCGCCCGGAATTACTCGCAATGCGATTCGATGCTGATCGGCGACCAGTGCGGCGCCCATACGTTCCCCTACATCGACGTGCGCAACAGCACGGCGATCATGGAGCACGAAGCCTCGACATCCAAGATCGGCGAAGACCAGATCTTCTACTGCAAACAGCGCGGCCTCTCGGCCGAGGATGCGGTGTCGATGATCGTGAACGGCTTTTGCAAGGAAGTGTTCAAGGAGCTGCCGATGGAATTCGCCGTCGAAGCCCAGAACCTCCTCGGCATCTCTCTCGAAGGCAGCGTCGGATGACCATGCTCGAGATCCAGGACCTCCACGCCTCAGTCGAAGGCAACGAAATCCTCCGTGGCGTGAGCCTCAGCGTCCGCGCGGGCGAAGTCCACGCCATCATGGGCCCGAACGGCTCCGGGAAGAGCACGCTCGCCCAGGTCCTGGCCGGTCACCCGGCTTATCAGGTGACTAAGGGAACAGTGCGCTACGAAGGGAAAGACCTGCTCGACATGGACCCCGAAGAGCGGGCCCGGGAGGGTCTGTTCCTCGCCTTCCAGTACCCGGTGGCGATCCGCGGCATCACGAACAGCTACTTCCTCCGCTCGGCGGTCAACGCCATCCGCAAGCACCAGGGGCTCCCGGAACTCGATCCACTCGATTTCCTCCAGGTGCTCGAGGACAAGCTCAAGGCCATCGGATGGGACGACAGTCTCATGAATCGAGCGGTCAACGAAGGTTTTTCGGGTGGCGAAAAGAAACGCAACGAGATCTTGCAGCTCGCCGTGCTCGAGCCCAGGCTGGCCGTTTTGGACGAGACGGATTCGGGGCTCGACATCGACGCCCTGAAGACCGTTGCAGAAGCGGTAAACAAACTACGCGGCCCCGAGCGGTCGTTCGTTGTGGTGACGCATTACCAACGCCTCCTCAACTACATCGTCCCCGACCGGGTGCACGTGCTCGCCGAAGGCCGCATCGTGAGGTCGGGCGGCAAGGAGCTGGCGCTCGAGCTCGAAGCGAAGGGCTACGACTGGGTCAAGCCGGAGGCAGCGGTCGCGTGACGGCGGCGTCAGTCATCGAGCGCTGGATCGCCCAGTTTCGCGAATTCGCCGCGAACGGAGCGAGCGGGGCGCCGGCCTGGCTGCGTGAGCTGCGCGACGGGGCGATCGGCCGCTTCGCCGAGCTCGGCTTTCCGTCGACGCGCCAGGAAGAGTGGCGCTTCACCAGTATCCAGCCGATCGCCGAATCGGCGTTCACCCCGGCACAGTCGCACACGTCGCACCTTCCCTCTTTGTCCGAGATGGCGCCGTTTCTGGTGACGGGACCGCGGGCCGTGTTCGTGAACGGCCGTTTCATCGAGTCGCTCTCCACTGCCGACGGTATGCCAGCGGGCGCTTGGCTCGGCAGTCTGTGGCAGGCCCTGCAATCGCAGCCCGATCTGGTGCGCGCGCACCTGGCGCGCTACGCGCGCGCCGATGCTCACGGGTTCGCGGCTCTCAATACGGCATTCATCAAGGACGGCGGCTTCGTGTACTTCCCCGCTCGGGCGGTCGTCGCCGAGCCGCTGCAGCTCGTGTTTCTCACGATGGCGGGGGGCGACCAGCCGGTGTCGCATCCGCGCACCCTCATCGTGTTCGAACGCGAGGCGGCGGGACAGGTGGTCGAGACGTACGCGTCCCTCGACGGGGGGACGTATCTGACCAACGCCGTCACCGAGCTGGTGCTGGGTGACGGCGCGCAGGTGCATCATGCCCGAATCCAGCGTGAGAGCGAGCGAGCCTACCATATCGCGACCAACCTGACTCACCAGGGTCGCGATAGCAGGCTCGTGTCCACCACTGTGGCGCTGGGCGCGGGGCTGTCGCGTCATCATGTGAGCGCCGTACTGGACGGCACCGGGGCGTTTCTGCTGCTGAACGGGCTGTCAGTATTGGGTGGCCGGCAGCACGTGGATCATCACACGTCGATCGACCATGCCCGTCCGCATGGGGAGAGTCACGAATTCTTCAATGGGGTCTTCGACGGCGACTCGCGCGGCGTCTTCAACGGGCGAATCATCGTGCGACCCGGGGCGCAGCGCACCGACTCGAAACAGACCAACAACAACCTGTTACTCTCGACGACGGCGCGGGCTGACAGCCAGCCGCAGCTCGAGATCTACGCCGACGACGTCAAGTGCACGCACGGCTCAACCGTGGGCCCGCTCGACGAAACGGCGTTGTTTTACCTCCGGAGCCGTGGCATCGGCCCGGACGAGGCACGCGGCCTGCTCACCTACGGCTTCGCCGCCCAGATCCTCGACCAGGTGGAGATCCCTGGCGTGCGTGTGGGGCTCGACCGCATCGTGCGCGGGCGGCTGGGGGTGGCCGAATCGCGACCCAGCGCGGCGTGACCACCACCCATCGGGCGCCTGCCCCGGCGGCTCGGGCCAGTCTCGACGTCGCGAAGCTGCGCGCCGACTTCCCCATTCTCCAGACTTCGGTTCGCGGCAAGCCGCTCGTGTACCTCGATAATGCCGCGACCAGCCAGAAACCCCGGTCGGTGATCGAGCGGCTCGAGCGATACTACGCGGAAGAAAACGCCAACATCCACCGGGGCGTCTATTACCTGAGCGAGCGCGCCACCGCGGCCTATGAGGGCGTGCGCGCGCAGGCGCGCACATTCATCAATGCACGTGAGGCGCGCGAGATGATCTTCGTGCGCGGGACGACCGAGGGCATCAATCTGGTCGCGTCGAGTTGGGGCCGGCGCAATCTCGGGCCGGGCGACGAGGTCCTGATCTCGGCGATGGAGCACCACTCGAACATCGTGCCCTGGCAGTTGATCTGCGAGGAACGTGGGGCCACGCTGCGCGTGATCCCCATGAACCGACGTGGTGAGCTGCTGCTCGACGAGTACGCGCGACTCTTGGGGGATCGTACCAAGATCGTCGCAATCGCCCACGTGTCGAACTCGCTCGGGACGATCAATCCGGTCGCTGAGATGGTCCGCCTGGCTCACGCGCGCGGGATCCCCGTTCTCGTGGACGGCGCCCAAGCCGCGCCACACGTGAAGATCGATGTACAGGCGCTGGGGTGCGATTTCTACACGATCTCGAGCCACAAGATGTTCGGGCCCACGGGCGTGGGGCTCCTGTATGGCCGGGCCGAACACCTCGACGCGATGCCGCCCTACCAGGGCGGCGGTGACATGATCAAATCGGTGACGTTCGCCAAGACGACCTACGCGGACCTCCCCGCCAAGTTCGAGGCCGGGACGCCGAACATTGCGGGCGGCGTCGGCCTCGGCGCAGCGATCGAATACCTCGGCGGGCTCGACTGGAGCCTCGTGGCGGCTCACGAGCACGATCTGCTCGAGTACGCCAACGCCCGCCTTGGCGAGATCCCCGGGGTGCAGTTGATCGGCACGGCGGTCCACAAGGCGAGCGTAGTGTCGTTCGTGGTGGAGGGGGTGCATGCCCACGACGTCGGCACCATTGCCGACCAGGAAGGGGTGGCGATCCGCACCGGCCACCATTGCACCCAGCCGGTGATGGATTTCTTCGGCGTTCCCGCGACGGCGCGAGCGTCGCTTGCGTTCTACAATACGCGTGCGGATGTCGATGCCCTGGTCGCGGCCATTCACCGAGTCCGGAAGGTGTTCGGCTGATGGCCGACCTCGCCGAGCTGTATCAGCAAACCATCATCGAGCACAACCGCAGTCCGCGGAACTTCAAGAAACTCAGCGCGCCGAATCGACGGGCCGAAGGGGACAACCCGCTGTGTGGGGACAAGATCACGCTCGAAGTCCAACTCGACGGCGACGTGATCACGGACATCGGGTTCCAGGGCTCGGGGTGCGCCATATCCCAGGCCTCGGCTTCCCTGATGACCTCGGCCGTGCAGGGCAAGACCGCGCCGGAGGCCGAGTCGTTATTTCGCCGGGTTCACGAGATGCTGACGTCGGCGACGACTGCCCCGGTTGACCCCGCGTCCGTGGGCAAGCTCGCGGCGCTGGCCGGGGTGCGGCAATTCCCGATGCGCGTGAAGTGCGCGAGCCTCTCCTGGCACACCCTCCACGCGGCCCTGCAGGCGGCGGCGCAGCCGGTCTCGACGGAGTAGTTTTTCTTCCCTGAAACGTCGGTTGTCGACAACCGTTTTCCAACGGGAACTATGACCACGTCCATTCTCGACGTCGATCGCGTGACCAAGCGGTTCTCGGGCCACACCGCCGTCGATGCGCTCTCGCTCAGCGTGCCGCCGGGCGTCATCTACGGGCTGTTGGGCCCGAACGGCGCGGGCAAGAGTACGACGATCCGCATGATCATGAACATCTACGTGCCGGACAGCGGAACGGTCCGACTCTTCGGCACCGCCGGCACCGGACAAGACCACTCGGCACGAATCGGCTACCTGCCGGAGGAGCGTGGGCTCTACGCAAAAATGCGGGTGCTCGATGTGCTGCTGTTCCTGGCGGAGATGAAAGGGATGGACCGGCGTGCCGCCGGCCCCAAGGCAGTGGAGTGGCTGGCGCGGTTGGGCCTGGCCGACTGGCGACTGCGCAAAGTGAACGAGTTGTCCAAAGGCATGCAGCAGAAGGTGCAATTCATATCCACCATTCTCCACGAGCCAGATCTCCTGGTGATGGACGAACCGTTCTCCGGCCTCGACCCGGTCAACTCACAGGTGCTGAAGGACACGGTCCTCGACCTGCGCCGCCGCGGCAAGACCATCCTGTTGTCCACGCACATCATGGAACAGGCCGAGAAAATCTGCGACTCCGTGTGCATCATTGCACGAGGCCGCAAGCTCGTGGACGGCACCCTGGCCGAGGTAAAGCGCACTCACGGTGGCCGACACGTATTGATCGCCTTCGACGGGGCGAGCGGAGATGCGCAACGCGTGTTTGCCGACCGGCGGCTCGTGGCCAAACACGACGGCTCGGCACAGTACGCCGAGCTCGAGCTCGCACCAGGGGCCGACGCACAGGAAATCCTCCAGGCATTGGTGAGCTCGGGAGCCCGGTTGTCGCGTTTCGAGATCGCGGAACCGTCACTGCACAAGATCTTTATCGACCTGGTGGGTCCTGAGGCGGCTACCGCCGCCGCACAGCCCGAGACGGAGGTGGCCCGTGCGTAAGGTTTGGGCCGTGATCCGGCGCGAATTCGTGGAGCGGGTTCGCCAGAAATGGTTTTGGGTGATGGCGCTCCTCGGTCCGGTGTTCTTTGCGGGACTGTTTTTTCTCCCGATACTGCTCGCTCGTGGCGGTGCGGTGCGGCACATCGTGGTGGTGGACGGGACTACGTCCGACTTCGGGACACGGGTGGTCGAGGGCCTGGCGACCGGACGGTCGTTCCGCGCTTCGCGGATTGCCACCGGGTCGGCGGTTGTCGACTCGCTCACCGGTGAAGTGGGTGCCAAGCGGCTGGACGGGTTTCTCATCCTCACCGACAGCGTGTTCGAAACCGGCCAGGCTGAATATCGCGCCTCGAACGTGTCGTCGATCCAGGCCATGGAAGAGCTGGAACGGACGCTGAGCCGCCTGGTCGTGAAGGCCCGCCTCGAGCGAGATGGCGTGAACGCGGCTGTCGTGGATCGAGCGCAGATCCGTATCCGATTGGATACGAAGAAGATCTCCAGAGGCCGAACCACCGGGGAGAGTGCGGGCCAGTCCTTCTTTCTTGCATACATCATGGCCCTGCTCCTGTTTCTCACGATTTTCGCGTACGGCGCCAACGTGATGAGCTCCGTGTTGGAGGAGAAGACCACGAGAATCGTGGAAGTGTTGGTCTCGTCGTTGAAGCCGTTCCAGTTGTTGCTCGGGAAGGTGCTGGGCGTCGGCGCGGTGTCGATTTTTCAGTTTCTGATCTGGGGCGTTTCGGCGCGCCTGCTCCTGACCCAGCGACAGGCGCTGGTCAGTCGGATGGCGGGCGAAGTGAGTTCAGGTCCGGGGCTTCAACTGCCGGCCATTCCGGGGACGACGATCGCGGTGTTCCTGGCGTTTTTCCTCGGTGGGTTTCTTCTCTATTCTTCGATGTTTGCCGCCGTCGGCGCGATGTCTTCCAACGAGCAAGAGGCGCGGCAGGCGCAACAACCCGTGATGTACACGCTGATGATCTCGTATCTGTCGATCTTCGGTTTGACCAACGACCCGAACTCGACCCTGTCGACGACACTCTCTTTCATCCCCTTCACGTCGCCGATCGCGATGACCGTGCGCTGGACGGCGGGGAGTCTCCCCGCCTCGGATCTCGCCGTGTCGCTGGCGATTCTGGTCGCGGCGATCATCGGCGTCACCTGGATTGCGTCCCGGATCTATCGGGTCGGCATTCTGATGACAGGGAAGCGGCCGAGTATTAGGGAGCTGGTGAGATGGGTGAGGGCCGGGTAAAGGTAGGCGCACAACAGCAGCAGACCCGTCAGACGCCTAGACGCCCAGACGCCAAGCGGTGGTGAGGGGGTAGTGCGGAGGAATGGCACGGTGTGGGTGATTCTGGTACCGCATGTCTCTCCATCCCTTCCCATACTTGCTGCATGGCTCCCTATAGAACTCTCAAGGCCTGGCAACATGCCCAGCGACTGGCAGTCGAGTGCGCCAGGGTGGCGAAGCACTTTCCGGACTACGAGCAGGGTGCACTCGCGGATCAATTGCGGCGGGCCGGCTACGCAGTTGCGCTCAACATTGCGGAGGGAAGTACGAGACGCGGGTCGCGCGAGTATCGAAAGTTCCTGGACACCGCAAATAGTTCGCTGGCGGAGGTAGAGACCGCATTGGACATCGCTCGGGGACTCGAATACATCCAGCCCGCAGAATTCGGCCGACTCGAAGCCCTGGCAACCGAAACTGGAAAAACATTGTTCGGGTTGCTCAGAAAAATCAGCGCTAGCGCTTCATAGCAACCTGTTCCCTAGACCCTAGCCGCCGCTAGGCGTCTGGGCGTCTAGGCGTCTGCCTGAACGTCTGTTTCCCCCTATCTTTCCCACCATGTCGTTCGACTTCGACGTCATCGTCATCGGCGGGGGCCACGCCGGTACCGAAGCCGCCTCGTCGTCCGCTCGTCTCGGCGCCCGCACCCTACTGCTCACGGCCAATCTCGATACGATCGGCCAAATGTCCTGCAATCCTGCCATCGGGGGCATCGCCAAGGGGACCGTCGTCCGGGAGGTAGACGCGCTCGGCGGTGTCATGGGACGTGCCGCCGATCGCGCGACGATCCAATTCCGCATGCTGAATCGGTCCAAGGGCCCCGCTGTTTGGGCGCCGCGCGCCCAGTGCGACCGCACCCTGTACAAGCGTGCCGTGCGTGGGCTACTGGAGGAGCTGCCGAACCTGGAGCTGACCCAGGGCATGGTCGCGAACTTGCTGATCGCAGGCAACCAGGTCAGCGGAGTGGAAACGACCGATGGGCGGCGTTTCACCGCGCGCGCCGTCGTGATCACCGCTGGAACGTTCCTGCGTGGGAAAATCCACCTCGGAACCGATACGCAGATTCCGGCTGGTCGTGCCGGAGATCAGCCGTCGATAGAAATGGCGCAAGCAATTGCAGCTCTTGGACTTACGACAGCACGCTTCAAGACCGGCACCCCGCCCCGGGTTGATGGCCGAAGCGTGAATTGGTCCAAGGTGGAGCGGCAGGATGGGGAGGACAACGGCTATCGATTCTCCTTCTACGAGGCGGTCGCCCTGCCCCGCCAGGTGCCATGTTGGATTACCTGGGCCGGGACGGAAGTGAAGGAGATTATCTGCTCGCATCTTCAGGAATCGGCCTTGTACGGTGGCGCGATCAGCGGCCGGGGACCGCGTTACTGCCCGTCGGTCGAAGACAAGATCGTCAAGTTCCCCAATGCCACCCGACACCAGGTGTTCCTCGAGCCGGAGGGATTGGACACTCACGAGCTGTATGTGAACGGGCTATCCACTTCCCTGCCCGTCCACGTCCAGCTCCAGTTCCTACGAGCCGTCCCGGGACTTGAAGCGGTGAAAATGACGCGACCCGGGTACGCGATCGAGTACGACTACTACCCACCGGACCAGCTCACCCCTTGGCTCGAGACGAAGACTATCGAGCGGCTGTTCTTTGCTGGACAGATCAACGGGACGACGGGCTACGAAGAGGCCGCGGGCCAGGGTGTGGTCGCGGGCATGAACGCCGTGCGCCGGTTGCGAGGTCAGGAGCCAGTGGTGTTCGGTCGAGACGATGCCTACATCGGCGTGCTCGTTGATGACTTGGTCACCCGGGGGGTGGACGAGCCATACCGGCTATTCACCTCGCGAGCCGAGTTCCGGCTGCTGCTGCGGCAGGACAATGCCCTGCGGCGGCTCTTTCCGCTGGCGCAGCGGCTCGGCTTGCTTGCCGAGCCGGAATGCCGCATCGCGGAACGCCGGCTCGAAGCGGAAGAACGGGTGCTCGGGCTCGCACGAGCCACGATCATCACGCCGCTGGACGCTGCGGCAGCCCTCGCAGATTCCGGTACCGGACTCACCGCGCCCGAGCGCATTGCGGCGGTCGCGAAGCGTCCGGGCGTGTCATTGCGTTCGCTGCTCGAGGCGGCCGGCGTTCTGGCTGGCACGAGCGAGGCCGCAATCGTCACCGCCGAGATCGAGCTCAAGTACGACGGCTACCTGACACGCGAGCGGGAGGCGGCAGAACGCCTCGCGGAGCTCGCGACGTTTGCCCTGCCGTTGGACATTCCCTATCTAGACCTGGCGAGCATCTCGACGGAGGCCCGCCAGAAGCTCGACAGGATACGCCCGGTTTCCCTTTCACAGGCGTCCCGGGTCCCCGGTATCTCTCCCAGCGACCTTCACAACCTCGTAATGGAGACGGTTCGCTGGCGCCGCCGCATCGCGTAAGTCAAAGTAAGGCAGCTCATTCGAAGGAACACCCAGGATGTTTCACGTGAAACCGCCACTGTTTCACGTGAAACGCATTGCTTTCGCGACAGCCATCAGCGTATTAGATTAGGCGGCAACACGTTACAGGCGAATCGCGTAATAGATTACCACACAACGAGTTAACATGCCATCTCGGATCATAGCGGTTGCCAACCAGAAGGGTGGCGTCGGCAAGACTACCACCGCGGTGAACCTCGCCGCGTCATTGGCGACGGCGGAGCGCAAGACGCTCCTCGTCGATGCCGATCCTCAGGGCAACGCGACGAGCGGCGTCGGAATCGATCGCGCCAGTCTAGCAAACTCGCTCTACGATGCCCTGCTCGATGGCCGGCCACTGGGCGACACCCGTGTTCGAGCAGTGCATTTCCCTTACCTCGACGTCGTGCCCGCGACCCAGGACCTCGTGGGCGCCGAGCTCGAGCTGGTAAATCGCAAAGGCCGTGAAACCGTCTTGCGTGGCTCGCTGCGCGAGCTCCGCGACGAATACCAATTCGTCGTGGTCGATTGTCCGCCCTCGCTCGGTCTTCTGACCCTCAACGTCCTCACCGCTGCCGACGGTGTCCTGATCCCGATCCAGTGCGAGTACTACGCGCTCGAGGGGCTGTCACAGCTGTTGAACACCATCAAGTTGGTCCAGCGCAACTTCAACCCGGCGCTCGCGATCGATGGCGTCCTGCTGACGATGTACGACGCCCGGCTCAATCTCTCCCGCCAGGTCGCCGAGGAAGCGAAGGAGTATTTCGGCCCCCGGATGTTCACCGTGACCATTCCGCGCAATGTCCGCCTGGCGGAGGCGCCGAGTTTCGGGAAACCGATCCTCCTTTACGATGTGCAGTCGGTCGGTGCCAAGAGCTATCTCGCGGTCGCCCAAGAGTTGATCCGACGAGTGGAGCGCGGCGCATCCCCCTTCCCCGCTCTCCCCGAACCCACCGCTGAACCGGAGGTGCCCGCATGACGGAAACCGCCGCTGGACGCCGCCGCCTCGGTCGAGGGCTCGAAGCCCTGCTCGGCCCCACTCGGGAGGAGGCCGAGCGCGAAGGGAGCCTCGTCGAGCTGCCGATCCGGGACATCCGCCCCAATCCGTTTCAGCCGCGTCGCGACGTGGACCCGGCGGCGCTCGAGGAGTTGAAATCCTCCATCAAGCAAGCGGGTCTCCTCCAGCCTGTGGTGGTGCGTCCAGAGCCGGGGGACCGCGGCGGGTACGAGCTGATCGCCGGTGAGCGCCGGCTGCGCGCCTGCGAAGCGCTCGGATGGGAGAAGATCCCGGCCGTCAAGCGCGTCGTCGACGATCGCACTGTGCTGACGCTCGCGCTGATTGAGAATCTGCAACGGGATGATCTGTCGCCGGTGGACGAGGCCCGAGGCTACGAACGGCTCATCGCGGAGTTTCAGCTCACGCAACAGGATGTGGCGGACGCAGTGGGGCGTGATCGCTCGACCGTGGCGAACGCCCTCCGTCTCCTCAAACTTCCGGATGCCGTGTTGCTCATGCTGCACGATGCGCAGTTGAGCGTGGGTCACGCTCGCGCCTTGTTGGCGCTCGACGACGCCCGGACCGTCACCACGCTCGCGCGCGAAGCGGTAGCCCAAGGGCTCTCGGTGCGCGATGTGGAGGACCGAGTCCGGGGCGGGCGCGCGCCGGAACGCCGCCCTCGCATGAAACGTGGCCTCGCGCCGGCTCCAGAAGTGCGACGCGTCGAAGACACGCTGCGGCGACGCCTGGGCACCGACGTGCGTGTATCGCTGCGGGCAAAAGGCAAAGGGCAGATTCACATCGCGTTCTATTCGAACGAAGATCTCGCACGGGTCCTGGAGCTCGTCCTGGGCGCGCCGTTCGACGGATGAAGCCGCGCGGCGTCACCATCGTCGTCCACACCGACGGCGACGTCGATTCGAAGCAGTACCGCTTTCCGTTGCTGGCGGTGACGGCAGGGAAGTGGGGCGCGCTCGTGGTGGGCTTGCTGGTCGTGTTGTTCTTCGCGTTCGCGGGACCGATCTTCCGCGCCGCGGCCCGAGTGCCGGGGCTCGAGCGCGAGGTCGCGCGGCTGCGTGAAGATAATAGTCGTGTACAACGGCTCGCGGCCGCTCTCAATCGCGCCGAAGCCAACTACCAGGCGCTGCGCCAGATGCTGGGTGGCCGGGCGCCACGCGATTCGAGTGTCGCCCGGGGATCGGCCGAGCTGATGCGAGCCGCTCCGGTGCGCGCCGGCGCTCCGGGTGGGGCTCGACGGTACGAGGACGGCGCCTCAGTGCCGAGTCATTGGCCGCTCGACGTGCAGGGCTTCGTGACCCGCGGCCGGGTAGGGAATGGGGCAGGGGGCGAGGGGGCGGAAACCCACGAAGGGATCGACATTGCCGTGCCGATCGGCACCCCGGTTCGAGCGTCAGGCGGCGGGACCGTCGAGGCCGCACGCACCGATTCCGACTACGGCCTGTTTGCCCTCTTGCGGCATCCCGATGGGTATGAAAGCATGTACGGGCACGCCTCCCGACTCCTCGTGCAGGAAGGCGAGCAAGTGTCGGCGGGGCAGGTAATCGCACTCACGGGGAACTCGGGTCGCTCCACCGCGCCGCATCTGCATTTCGAGATTCGGCGACAGGGGCAATCCTTGGACCCCCGCGCGTTCGTCAAGGAGGGGAACTAGCGATGGCCATATTCACCGAGAAAACCGGCGCTGCGACCGCGGAAGCAGGGTTGTCGATCATCGGGTCGGGGATGCGCGTGGTTGGCGATATCAGCGCCGAAGGCGTCGTCAAGATCGAGGGGACGGTGGTCGGGACGGTTCAGGCCGGCCGGCAGGTGCTGGTGGCGAAAGGTGGCTTGGTTGAAGGAGACGTCGTCACGCGCGAGGCCATCATCGGCGGGGAGGTGCGTGGCGGGATTCAGGCATCCGAACGGGTTGAGCTCCAAACGACCAGCGTCGTGCACGGAGACCTCGTGACGCAACGCCTGCTGGTGCAGGAGGGTGGCGAAATCAACGGGGTGTTGCGCATGGGGGAGGCTTCGCTCGAAAGTGCACGATCGGTGGCAGCGCACTGACGGTGCAGGGTTTCCCACAGCTTGTCTACGTAGCAGTGTGGATTACCTAAACCCATGTCGCATTGGTGTTTAGGCATCCACAAGCGGGCATCGCCAATACCGGAATGCCTCGATGATGTCTTGATATTGTTGTAATACTGTCTAGGCCCCAGATCCCTCAATTCCGACATCTCGATGCGACTCGAGGACCTCGTCCGCTATTGTGACGCATACCTCCACATCCGAGATGTGGGCGATGCTCCGGAAGCGCTGAACGGACTCCAAATCGCCAACCGCGGCGAGGTGACACGCATCGCCGCGGCAGTCGATTTGTGTGCGGCCACCATACAACTGGCCGCTGAGCAACAGGCCGACCTTCTGCTGGTGCACCATGGGCTGTTTTGGGGTGGGCCGCAGCCAATCGTCGGCCCGCAGTTCGATCGAGTTGCCGGGCTGATCCGCAACAACATCGCCCTGTACAGTGCCCACATCCCCCTCGACTGCCACGCCGACGTCGGGAACGCCGCCGTGTTCGCCCGCAAGCTCGGCGTCACGATCCGAGGCGGGTTCGGTACCTGGCACGGGCAGACCTGCGGCGTGTGGGGCGAAGTCGAGACGAGTCGAGAGCAATGGGCGGGGCGTTTGAGCGAGGTGCTGGGTGCGGCACCAAGGGCGTTGCTGTTCGGTCCACCGGTGGTGCGACGCGTGGGCATCGCGACCGGAGCGGGCGGATCGATGATATCCCAGGCTTCGGCTGCCGGCCTCGACACCTACGTCACCGGAGAGGGCACGCATCACTCGTATTTCGAGGCTGAAGAGCTCCACCTCAACGTCTATTTTGGCGGCCACTACGCCACAGAGATCTTCGGCGTCAGGGCATTGGCCGAGCACCTCGCGGCGAGGTTCGCGCTGCCGTGGGGGTTTCTCGATCACCCCACTGGCATGTGAGCGCTGGCCGGGTCCTCGCGATCCTCGCGATCGCGGAGCTGTGTGCCATGGCGCCGTGGTTCAGCGCCTCAGCGGTGGCCCCGGCGCTCGCCGCCGCGTGGCACCTCGGGCCGAGCGGTAGCGCCGGGCTCACGATCTCGGTTCAGCTCGGGTTCGTGGCCGGCGCGCTGGTTTCCTCTATTCTGACACTTGCGGACATTTGGTCGGCGCGGCGCTTGGTTGCCGGTTCGGCCGTCGCTGCCGGCCTCGCCACCATCGGTGTTGCGCTCTCGCCCGGCCCGGCGATCGGGTTCGGCCTTCGCTTCCTCACCGGCGCGGCTCTCGCGGGGGTGTACCCGCCCGGGATGAAGATCGCGGCCGGCTGGTTCCAGGAGGCTCGCGGCTGGGCGATCGGCATCCTCGTGGGGGCGTTGACCCTCGGCTCGGCAGCGCCGCACTTGGTCCGTTGGGTGGCCCCCGCCGACGCCTGGCGAACAGTCCTCGCGGTGGCCGCCGCGTTCGCACTGCTCGGCGGGGCACTTGTGCTGCGCGTCCCGCACGACGGCCCGTTCGCGGCTCCCTCACCGCCGTTTTCGTGGTCCGCGGCGCCGCAGCTGCTTCGCGATCGCGCGGTGTTGCTCGCGAACCTGGGCTATTTGGGCCACATGTGGGAACTGTATGCCATGTGGACCTGGATGGCCGCGTTCGTCACGGCGAGCGAGATATCGCGCCAGGGGAGCGGCGGGGACGTGCAGGCCGTCGCAGCCCTGGTGACGTTCGGAGTCGTGGGGATTGGAGCGGTGGGATGTTGGCTTGGCGGGAAGTACGCCGACCGGCGGGGCCGCACGCTCGTCACCAGCGCCGCTATGGCGGTGTCCGGCTGTTGCTGTCTTCTCGTCGGGTTCCTGTTCGGCAAGCCGCTGTGGGTGCTGGTGCCGCTGCTGGCGATCTGGGGGATCTCCGTGGTCGCCGACTCCGCTCAGTTCTCGACCGCGATCAGCGAGCTCGCGCCGAAGCAGTACGTCGGCACGGCGTTGACACTGCAGACGAGTTTCGGGTTTCTTCTGACGGCAGTGACGATCTCATTGCTCCCGGTCGCCGCGGCCACGATTGGGTGGCGCTGGAGCATGAGCGTGTTGGCGATCGGACCCGCGTTGGGTGTCTGGGCGATGCAGGCATTGCGACGGCGTCCAGAAGCGGAACGCCTGGCGGGAGGGCTGCGCTAGCCGACTTACCGCACGGTCAACAACCCGACCACGCCGCCGAACTCATCCGTGAGACGGATCAAACCTGCGGGAACGAGCCACACGCCTCCGTTGACGCGGATGTTGAATCGATACGTCCCGGGCGGCAATGGCAGGGTCACGATCCAGCTCGATTCCTCGCCGGGGGAGAATGAAACCGGCTCCCAATCGGTGAAATCACCGGCAACTTCCACACTCGATGCACCGTCGGCACGGACCAGGAGGATGTGTTCCTGCTCCCCGCAACGGCAATCTCGCACTTCGATCGTCACGTGGCTGGCGTCGCTGCCGTTTGCTGGAGAGTGCCAGCGCGGGACTAGATGCGTCCTGGATTGCGGTCGCGCAGACCGCCGCGGCAGGGCGGACATGCGAAGCGTTGCGCCGAGATAGCGGCCCGAAACGCTGCCGCGCGTGGGATCCGTTGGATAGCGACCGCCGCTCAACACCACGGCGAGCCAGGCATTCACGGCGTAGGCTGCGGTCGCCTCTCCGTAGACGCCGTGCCCTGCGCCCCGGCTCCAGGCGCGCAATCCCAACACCCCATCAAACTCAACCCTCCCGCGCTCCCAACGCGTCGTTCCCTCGATGTCCGTGTAAACCGTGTCGCCGATGTGGGTCACCGTGGTGCTGACCAGCCAGGTGGCGGCGAATCGTTCGGCCCACGCGCCGACCGAGAAGCCCGTTACCGGTCGCGGGGTCTCCCCGAATGACGCATTCCCGGCCGTGCCGCCGACCCAGGCACCTTCTCGCTCGGCCGCCAGGTGCACCCTCGGACCAAGCAGGAGATGCGAGAAGCTCGCAAACGCGGCGTAGCGACTCGCGCCCACCCTCCCCGTCACCTCGCCGCGCCAGCGGCCGGCCGAACGAGTGAAGAGCGATGCCGCGAGGTTCCCCTGGAGGCTGTGGCGGCCGCTTTCGAAACGCAGGTAGGTACCTCGAACGGAGAAGAGCGCCCAAGGGCGCTCGAGGCGAAACGTGGGGGAAACGGAACCGGCCGTGCTCGGGAGAAAGCCGTCGTAGCGCACGTCGCTGAAACCGACATCAATCGCGCCCTCGACTTGGGCCACAAGGTCGGGCGCGAGCGTCAGCGAGGCGCCCACGACGGCGGTGGCCGCCCACAAGGACCAACCGGACTTCATGGGTGCAAGGGCTACGGTTTCCGGTGTTGGCCTCCGCCCGTTTCTCGCAGGGCGGAGTTGACGCGGATCGCCGCGGCGGCTGCCGGCGGGGCGCCAAGGGCGATGTCGCGCTCTACGGCGCGACGAAACTCCACGATTTGGTCGTCGCGAGCGGAGGGGGCAAGGGCGAGGACGGCGTCGGTTGCAGAGTCCGCCGGCACACCGCTGGCCACCAGGTCGGTGAGCGCGGCGAGTGCTACGGTGAGGGATCGGGGCCGGCGTTGACGCAGCAGCGTCAGATCCGCTGGTCGGACGCCGGCACGGAGCGCGCTCGCGCCTGCCTCCAGTTCGGCGGACGACGAAGCCGCGCCGAGGGCGGTGCGTGCGCTACCGAGCTCGGCGGCGAGCCGGCGAACCGCGGCGACAATGCGCGCCGGCACGGCGTGCTTCGATGCGCCCTCCAGGGCCCGGTCCACGAGCGATTCGACCGGGAGTCCCGCGACGCGGGCCGAATCGATGACGGCGTCGACGGCCGCCCGAGTGTCGGGGTCGAGCCGCCGCTCGAGCCGGGGATCCTGAGCGGCGACGGCGCGCGGTGCCACCAGGCCTGCGGCGAGTGACGCGCCGACGATCCACATGGACATTCGCATCGGGTCTAGCCTCCTACCGTAACGACGGAGCTCGGGGTACCGAAGTCGTCCAGCGCGCGCGGCGCCGTGGGGTCCGAGAGCCACAGCCATCCATTGATGAGGAAGGCGTAGCGGTGGCGACCTGGGGGCAGGGGAAGCGCCACGCTCCAGAGCCCGCCCTGCCTCGCGGGGTGCATCGGGGTCGTCGTCGCATCCCAGTCGTTGAAGTCGCCGACCAACGCGACCGACGTCGCGCCCTGGGCGACAAACACGAATTGCACCACCGCCGTGTCGGGACGTGCGAGGGTGGACGCGCGATTGGCCACCCGGCTACCCAGCCACAGCGCGAGGCCTGCCAGGACAGCCGCGGCCGCGAGGGCCGACAGCGGGGTCAGTGAGAAGTCCCGCGGGCGTCGCAGCCAGTCCCACGCCGCCGCGAGCCGGCTGTCCCTGATCGGGGGGGCGGACACTCGCGTCATCACGCGGGCGTCGAGCGTCGGATCCATCTCGACGGGCTCGCGCAGCCGCTCGATCATTCGCTCCAACACGTCGTCGTCGCGTTCAAACACGTTCGACCTCGGTCAGGAGAACTCGCAACTGCTCGCAGGCGCGCTTCACTCGCATCTTCAAGGCTGACACCCCTGCACCCGTCAGGCGCGAAATCTCGTCGTAGTCCAAGTCCTCCACGTGCTTCAACAAAAACGCTTCCCGCATCCCAGGCGCGAGGCGTTCCAGCGCCCACCGGACGGTGTCATCCCACTCCGGGGCCGCCGGGGCAGGCGCCCGTTCCAGCGAAGCTTCGTCTCGGACGAAAATCTGGTGGCGGCGCGTCGTCCGGCGACCTGTCGTGCGGCAGCGATTGACGAGGATGGCGAACAGCCACGGTCCGAATCGCTCCCGGTCGTCGAAACGCGCCAGCGAGCGGTAGGCGCGGACGAACGCATCCTGCAACGCCTCCTCGGCATCTTCCCGGTCGCCCAACATCTGCATGGCGTAGCGACCGAGCCGATCGCGATAGCGCGCGACCAGCACGGCGAAGGCCGCCGTGTCACCATCCCGCACCCGGCGCACGATCTCCGCGTCGCTCGTCCCCACCCTGTCGCTCGTCCCCACCCTCTGGTATACCCACCGCAGCCCTGCCGGGTCACGTTCCGTCCGATTGTGACGCGGGCGAGCGGGATCGGGGTATTCGCTTCTGGACCATCACACCACGCTGGAGAGCGAATGAAACGCTTGTTGATCGCCGTGACCGCCGCGCTGGGAGCCATCGGAGTCGCCTGCTACCAGGACGACATACTGGACTCGCTCCAAATCGCGCCGACCAGGGTGCTGCTGACAGACGCTCCGTTCCCGTTCGACAGCGTCTCGAGCGTCAACATCTACGTCACGCGCATTGAGGCCAGCGCGCAATTCGATACAATCGGCGCCGCCTCATGGGTCGAGATTGCCGCTCCGAACAGAACCTTCGATTTGCTCACGCTCCAGCAGGGCACTACGGCCTTCGTGGGGCAGGGGACGATCAACGCGGGCCAGTACGCCGCGATCCGCATGACGATCGACGTCGACAATTCCTCCATCAAGTACCTCGACGGATCCGACGCCGTGGTCCACTGGCCAGGGACTGGGCAGGGGGAGCTCACGCTGTACGCACTGGTCGAGGAGCCGCTCGCGGTCTCCCCTGCCGGAACGGAGATCGTGATCGATTTCGACGTGGGACGCAGCTTTCTGTACCGGCAGTTTGGCAACCGGGATTTTGTGTTCCAGACATGGTTGCGTGCTGTCAACGTCGCCGCCACGGGAGCGATCGAAGGCAACGTCACCCGCGGTGATGGCTCGGTTCCGCAGCCCGTGCAGAATGCGAACGTCACCGTCTATGACGGAGCGTCGTTCTCCCCCTATGTCGTCGCGACCGGGCGGACCGATGCGCAGGGTCATTACAAGATCGCCTTCCTGCGGGCCGGTACCTACTTCGTGATCTTTGAGGAGCCGGTCATCCCGGCGCTGGCGCCAATCATGGTGCCGATCGTGACAGTCACCGCCGGGGCCGTCACGCCCTTGTCGGCGGTGTTGCAGCTCGCCGGCGCCGGCGGGGAGTTCCTGCGGGTGACCGGGCCACCGAGTGTCGGCGTCGGCGGCACCATCGTACTCCGGGCAGCGGTCGGCGACTCGAATGGGGACCCGCTCCCGAGCCCGACGATCAACTGGTTCAGCCGGGACACGGCGATCGCCATGCTCCTGGACTCGAGCTACTCCGACACCCTGCAGTTCGTCTTGGGGAGGCAGGAAGGCAGCGTGTGGATCGTGGCACAGAGCGGGGCGCTGCTCGATTCCGCGTTGATCCAGGTGGTCGCTCAGTCGAGCGGCAATCCGGTCGCCAGCGTCACGGTCTCACCCCCGAGCCTGAACCTCGTGGTAGGGGACAGCACGTTCCTTCACGCCGAGCTGCGCGACTCCGCCGGCAGCATTCTCACCGATCGACCGATTTCCTGGTACCCGGCGGACTCGTCCGGTGTGGTCGACCTGCTCGTCACGGTCGGGTCGACCGCGGTGCTCAAGGCCCGGCTCCCAGGCTCGACCATCATCCGGGCTGTGAGTGAGGGGAAGACCGGCAGCGCGATCGTCACGGTCCAGTAGCGCCATCCCGGCGCCCTCCGAAGTAGTTTTCGCGCGACTGTTCCGCGCGATCCTTCGGAGGGCGTCTTGCTGGAGCACCACCTGCCACGCGGCGGCTTCACCAATCCCTGGGGCGACGGCGCCTTGCCGGGAGGTGCCGGCGGGTTCCTGCGGTGGCAGCTCGACCGCCGACTGCGTCCGCCGCCGGCCGATCCCGATCCCGCCACGTTTCGGCTGGCGACGCCCACCTTCGCCGTGCCCCGGGGCGCGGCCGACCGTCTCACGATCACGTGGGTCGGTCACGCGACGTTTCTGGTGCAAATCGGAGAGTGGAACGTCCTCACCGACCCGATGTGGAGCGAGCGGGCGACCCCGGTGCCGGGGATCGGTCCAAGGCGACTGGTCGAGCCCGGCATTCCCTTCGACGATCTGCCGGAGATTGATGCCGTGCTCCAGTCGCACGACCACTACGATCACCTGGACGACTTCACCGTGTGTCGACTCGAAGCGCGTTATCCCGGCGCTCAGTGGCTCGTCCCGCTCGGCCTCGGAACGTTTCTGCGGCGGCGCGGCGTCCACGAGATCCGCGAGCTTGACTGGTGGCAGGAAACGACACTCGGGCCGCTCACGATCGGATGCACGCCGGCGCAGCATTTCAGCGGGCGCACGCCCTGGGGGCGCAACAAGACTCTGTGGTGCGGCTGGAGCGTGGCGGCGGGCGGACGACGGCTGTTCTTCGCGGGAGACACCGGGTATCACCCCGAATTCAGCAACATCGGAATACGATTCGGCCCATTCGACGTCGCGCTCGTGCCTATCGGCGCCTACGACCCGCGCTGGTTCATGCAGCCGGTGCATATGAACCCGGAAGAAGCGGTGCAGGCGCTACAAGACGTGGTTCGCGGAGCGAACGACGGGCGCCCGACCCGCATGGTCCCAATGCATTGGGGGACGTTCAAGCTGACCGACGAGCCGCTGGACGAGCCTCCGGAACGAGCGCAACGGGCGTGGGAGCTAGCGGGACTCTCAGCGGAGCACTACTGCGTGCTGGCGCATGGGGAGACGCTGGTGATTTGAGAAGCGCTGTCGGCTGTCGGCTGTCGGCCCTCGGCTGCAGTCACACCGTTCGGGTTAGCCGATTGCCGACAGCCGAAATCCGATAGCGCTCTACTTGAGCGGAACCACAAACCGCACCGTCACACTCTCGGCCGTCTGTGGTGCCACCGTGCAATAGCAGTCCTTGCCGAGGATCCGCTTGACGCCCAGCACTTCCGCTTCCGCGATGCCGGCGACGTCGCGATAGGTGATCTCGAGAGTCTGGCCGTCGATGACCCGGTAGCTCACCGGACGACCCAGCAGGCGGTGGTGTGGGTCGATGCGGGCGAGGCCAAGGGCGAGCTGGCGCTGGATGCCATCGATGCGCCCGGCGGTCACGTCCCGCTCTCGTTGGCGCGCACCGCCGCCGCGTTGCGGCGTATCCCGGTGGCGCCGGGGCGCGCAAACGGTGTGTCGCCGTAGCGGGCGAGGAAGGCATCGTTGTCGAGTGCGAGCAGTTCGGGGAGATCGGGCGCGGTGATGTCCGCACGCGGCGCAAGCTCGGGGTCGTCGGTTGGATGTGCGAAACGCACGTTCCAGGGACAGACGTCCTGGCATACATCGCAGCCGAACAGCCAGTCACCGACCGACGCGCGCTCCGCCGGCGTAAATGCGCCGCGCTGCTCGATCGTGAGGTAGGAGATGCAGCGCCGCGCATCGAGTGTATGGGGCGCGACAAACGCGTCGGTGGGGCAGGCGTCGAGGCACGCGCGACAACTGCCGCAGCGATCCGCTTCGAACGGGAGGTCAGGCGCAAGGTCGGCATCCGTGAGCACGACGCCGATAAAGGTGAACGAGCCCTTGTCCGGGCTGATCAGCATGGTGTTCTTGCCGATCCAACCGAGGCCGGCGCGCTGTGCCAGCTCACGCTCGGGGACCGGCCCGGCGTCCACGTACGCACGGGTGCGGGCCGCGGGGGCGATGTCGCGGATCGCGCTGTCCAGGCGCTCGAGTCTCGTGCCCAGCATGCGGTGGTAGTCGGTCGACCAGGCGTATTGCGCGACGCGAGCGGGCGACGTCCCCGGACCATGGAAGTAGTTGACCAGCGTTACGACCGCGGCGGTTGCTTCCGGCATGATCCGCCTCGGGTCCTTTCGTTTGTCGGCCTGACGGTGCAGGTAGGTCATGGTGCCGGCGTAGCCGGCTTCGAGCCAGTGGTCGAGCTCGGCGGCGTGCGGATTCGGCTCGAGCGGCGCGATGCCAACCGCATCGAAGCCTAGCGTCACCGCTCGGCGCTTGAGCTCCGCGCTTGCTTGCATCGGGCTTGGCCCTGCGACTTTTTCCATACGTCTTCCTACCTACGCCTTTTCCATGCGCTTTCGGTCTTTAGAGGTGCATCGTCTCCCGTCGCCAGCGAGCGAACCGCACAACGTCCTCGACGGGTGGCACGGCGTCTTCATCGCCGTAAGCGGTCAGCATGCGCCAGCGCATGTACCCGCGAGGCGGCAGCGGCAGAAACGGCGGCCGGCGATACCAATCGCGCGCGCGGAAGCTCCACGCAAGTCGCGCGAGATCCACCGCGAGACGCGGGCGCACCGTCGCGCGCAACGCCAAGCGGGCATACAACGATGTCCAACTCGCCTGAGTCTCCATGGCTTCTGTATATTCAGCGCCTATGACGCTTGCAAGCGGCGTCGCCGCCGGCGCCAGCGCGCATCCGCTGGCACGGTACCGGAGCGAATTCCCGATCTTCCGAGACCGGATCTACCTCAACACCTGCTCGTTAGGCGCGCTGGGGGACCGGTCCCGCCGCAAGGTAGCCGAGTTTTTCGACGTCTGGCAGGCGCGCGGTGCCGCCGCGTGGTACGACGTGTGGTGGGAGGCCTTGGATGAATTGCGGACGCGTTACGGGCGACTCATCGGTGCCCGGCCGGCCGAGATCGCGCTCGCGCCCAGCGTCTCGGTCGCGGTGGCCGCGGCGGCGAGCGCTCTCGACTACGCGAAGCGGCCCCGCGTCGTCGTCACAGCGCTCGACTTCCCGACCGTCGTCTACCAGTGGCTCGCCAAGCGGCCGCACGGCGTGGACGTCGTCGTGCTCGAGAGTCCGGATGGGGTGAGCGTCCCCGTCGAGGCCTTTGCCCGCGCGGTAGACGACCGGACGGCGCTGGTGGCGACATCGCAGGTGTATTTCACGAGCGGCGCCATCCAAGACATCGCGGCGATCGCCGAGATCGCGCATCGGAAGGGCGCGCTGTGCCTGGTCGACGCGTACCAGGCGGTCGGCCAGGTGCCGGTGGACGCACCCGCGGCGGGGGTAGACTTCTTCATCGCGGGCGGCTTGAAATGGCTGCTGGGTGGAACGGGGATCGTGTTCCTCTATGTACGCGAGGGACTCGTGCGACAGCTGGTACCGACGGTGGCCGGTTGGTTCGGCCATCGCGACCAGTTCGCATTTGATCCACGGAAGCTGGAGCTCCACGACGACGCGCGCCGCTTCGAGCTCGGCACGCCGGCGCTCGCAGCGGTCTACACCCAGCTCGGCGGCCTCGAGTACATCGAGGAGCTCGGCGTGCCGGCGATCCGGCGCGTCACCGCCGACCTGGCTGAGGACCTGGTGGCGCGCGCGCGGTCAGCGGGACTCGAGCCCAAGGTTGCGCCGACGCCCGAGACGCGCTCCGCGATTGTGATGCTGCCGGCGATCGATCCGGCGGGCGCCGTGCGGCATCTCGCGGCGGGCGGTATTGTGGCGGACGCTCGGCCGGGGCATGTCCGACTCTCACCCTTCTTCTATAACGTCCAGGACGACCATGTCGCAGCCCTCGAGCGGATCGCATCGCACCGCGGTCACTGAAGACGAACGATTACTCCAGGTCCCGCCACAGGAACGGCGGGCGTTCGTGCACACCGATCCGTGGCGCGTGCTCCGGATCATGGGGGAGTTTGTCGAGGGGTTCGACACCCTGTCCGACGTGCGCAACGCCGTCTCGATCTTCGGCTCGGCACGCACCAAGGCCGACGATCCGTACTATGAAAAGGCCGTCGAAACCGCGCGACTGCTGGCCCGGCAAGGGGTGCCGATCATCACCGGCGGCGGGCCAGGCATCATGGAAGCGGCGAACCGCGGCGCGCAGGAAGGGAATGGGCTCTCGATCGGCTGCAATATCGAGCTGCCGTTCGAGCAGGGCACTAATCCATACGTGGAGCGGTCCATCAACTTCCGATACTTCTTCGTCCGCAAAACGATGTTCGTAAAATATTCGACGGCGTTCATCGTGTTTCCGGGTGGCTTTGGAACCATGGATGAGTTGTTCGAGGCGCTGACCCTGATCCAGACCGGGAAGGTCACGATGTTCCCGGTCGTGCTGTTCGGGCGGGATTACTGGCAAGGCATGATCCAATGGCTGGAGGATCGGGTGGTGGGAGAGGGCAAGGTCGATGCGAAAGACCTGGAGCTGCTGCACGTGACGGACCATCCGGCGGAGGCCGTCGGGTGGGTCCTGAAGGCGCGCGAGCTGCGCGAGCAATCGCGCCGGCGGCGTCGCTGACCATGGCACCCTCGGAATTCCTGCGCGGCAACCGGATCGACCCCCGCGGCATCACTGGTCGCGAGACGGTCGCGGAGTTGGTCGACAACGCGTTTCTCGCCTACAACGCCGGCCGCCTGGCGGAAGGGTGCCGGCTGTTCACCGAGCGGATGCTGGCGCCGGACGCGACGGTCGGGATGAGTCTCACCGGGGCGATGACGCCGGCGGGGCTCGGCATGAGCACGATTATCCCACTCATCGAAGCGGGATTCATCGATTGGATCGTCTCCACCGGTGCCAATCTCTACCACGATGCGCACTTCGGTCTCGGGCTGGCGATGCACCGCGGCACGCCCTTCGCCGATGACGTGGAGCTGCGCGAGCAGGGGGTCGTGCGCATCTATGACATCTTCTTCGATTATGACGTGCTGCTCTCGACGGACGCGTACATCCGGGAGGTGTCGGCGCGACCCGAATTCCAGCGGCCCATGAGCTCGGCCGAGTACCATTACCGGCTCGGCGGCTACGTACGGGAGCGCGAGAAGGCGCTCGGGCTGGTGCGTCGGTCGGTGTTGTCGGTGGCGCATGCGTGCGCGGTGCCGATCTACACCTCCTCGCCCGGGGACTCCTCCATCGGGATGAACGTCGCCGAGCAGGCGCTCGCGGGCTCGGCGTTGCGCTTCGACGTGAGTGCCGACGTGAACGAGACGGCGGCGATCGTGCATGAGGCGAAGTTGAAAGGACAAAGCGGGGTGCTGCTGATTGGTGGCGGCAGTCCCAAGAACTTCGTGCTGCAGACCGAGCCACAGATTCAGGAAGTCCTGGGCATCAGCGAGAAGGGGCACGACTACTTTCTGCAGATGACTGACGCGCGCCCAGATACCGGTGGACTCTCCGGGGCTACGCCGGCGGAAGCGGTGAGCTGGGGCAAGGTGGATCCCGACCAGTTGCCGGGCACCGTCGTGTGCTATCTCGACAACTCGGTGGCGTTCCCGCTGCTCGCGGCGTACGCCCTCTCCCGCCACGCGCCGCGACCGCTCAAGCGACTCTACGAGCGGCGCGAGGCGATGATGGCGCAGCTCATGGAGGCCTACCTCGAGGCCAAGGCGGCCCGTGACACCCGCGCCCGACGAGCGACCGGCGACCGCGCCCCCTAGGGTCGGCCGGCCGGTCGGAGGCTCCCGGGCGTACGCCGCCTACGCCCTGGGACTGCTCACGCTGATCAATTTCTTCAACTACGCCGACCGAAACGTCGTCTTCGCGGTCTTCGAGCCCCTGAAGCGCGATCTCCAGCTCACCGACCAGCAGCTCGGCTGGATCGGCTCGGCGTACATCGTGGTCCTGTCGCTGCTCGCGCTGCCGCTGGGCGTGCTGGGCGACCTGCGCTCGCGCCGCGCCGTGATCGCGTTCGGCGTCGGTCTGTGGAGTCTGTTCACGTCGCTGGGCGGCGCGGTGCGCAGTTTCTGGCAGCTGTTCCTGTGTCGCGCCATGGTGGGAGTGGGCGAGGCGGGCTATGGCCCGGTATCGCAGGCCCTGATCGCCGAGTACTTCGAGGGAAAGCGCCGAGCGCTGGCGTTCGGCATCTACTCGGTGGGCATGGCGCTTGGTGGCGTGCTGGGTATATGGCTCGGCGGCTTGCTCGCCGAGACCTACGGGTGGCGGCTCGCGTTCCTGTGGTTCGGCGTACCGGGCTTTGTGCTCGCGCTGCTCGCTTCCCAGCTGCGCGAGCCGCGGCGCAGGCCCCCGACGTCGATCGGCACCGCGCTGCACCGTCTCACGACCACCGGCCTGCGCCGCCTGACCTGGCTCGCCCTGCCACTGCTCGGATTGGCCGCCATTGGCGCGGCGCTGAGCGGGTTGCTCGCACTGATCAAGGCCATCCCGTCCGAGGCGACCACGGCGGTGTTCGCGGTCTTCGTCGGTGCGGGCGTGATCTGGACCGTCAAGCGTCTCGTGCCGCTCGCCATGCAACGGACCGCCAAGGCGGGGCAGGTCGCGGCGACCGCCATCGAGGAGTTCGGCGAGGCCGCGACCACCGTGCTGCGCGTGCCGACCCTGATCTGGGTCTTTCTGGGCGGTGCCCTCGTGACCTTCGCCGTGAACGGGTTGATTGCCTGGGCCGCGAGCTTCATGCACCGCGTGCACGGCTTCACAGTCAGCGAGGTGGGCCGGTCATTCGGGGTTTGGGGCCTGCTGGGGGGCGCGCTGGGAGCCTTGGTTGGCGGGCGGCTGGCCGACCGCGGGTTCGAGCGGTGGCGCGGCGCGCGCGTGGCGGTTTCCGGCGCCGGCTTCATCTTGGGCGCCCCGGTGTGTGTCGCGCTGATCCTCGCGAACGATGTGCGCTTCTTCGTCCCTTTGGTCTTCGGGACGTATTTTTTCTACACGTTTTACAATGGGCCGCTGGCGGCGGTCATCTTCGACGTGGTGCCTCAGGCAGTCCGGTCCTCGGTGATGGGCGCGTTCCTGCTCTTCTCGCATCTCGCGGGTGACGCGATCGCGCCGCCGCTCATCGGGTACTTGTCCGATCGCTTCGGGCTCCGACTGGCAATGCTGCTGCTGCCGGCGGCCGGGCTGGTCGGGGGGCTGGTCTTGCTCGTGGCTTTGCGGACGGTGGAACACGACATGGATCGGGTGCGGGCGTGAAGGTCGCGGTGGTTTTCGACACGCCGCATCCCGACTGGGAGGACGCGGACTACAAGCGCGAGATCGCGGACGGGAAAGTACAGGAGGCGGAGTACGACGTCGCGCGGGCGTTGATGCAGAACGATCACGAGGTACGACTGGTGGGGATCGTGGACGACGTTCGACTTCTCGTCGATCGACTGTCGGCCTTCGACCCGCAGCTGGTATTCAACTGTTGCGAGGGATTTCGTGGCAGCGCGCAATACGAATACGCGGTGGCGGCTGTACTCGAGATGCACGGGTGGCGGCACACCGGGTCCACGCCGACCGCGTTGCTCGTGGCGCGCAACAAGTCGATGAGCAAAAAGATCCTCAAGCACCATGGGATCCGGGTGCCGGAGTTCGCGACGTTTCACCCCGGTGATGCGTTCCTGCGGCCGTCCACGCTACGGTTTCCGTTGATCGTGAAGCCGCTGTTCGAGGATGCGTCGGTCGGGATCGCACAGGCCTCAGTGGTGAGCGACGATGAAGGCCTGGCGGAGCGCGTGGGATTCATCCACGACAAGTTCAAACAGGCGGCTATCGCCGAAGAATTGATCGAGGGGCGGGAGCTGTACGTGGGCTTGATCGGCAACAACGAGATCGAGATGCTGCCGGTCGTGGAACTGCACTTCGGCACGCTTCCCACGGCCGAGCAGCGCATCGTCACGTACAAGGCGAAGTGGGACGACGAATACCGCGAGCGCCACAACATCCGTTCTGGTTTTGCCCGGCTGTCCGAGGCCGTTCGGGCGAAGATTCGCGAGTTGTGCGAGACGGCGTTCCACGCCCTATGGTTGCAGGACTACGGTCGTCTCGATCTGCGACTGACCCACGACCATGAGGTGTATGTGCTGGAAGCGAACCCGAATCCGTTCATCGCACAGGGACACGAGCTGGCCAACGCGGCCGAGAAGGCCGGAATGAGCTATCGCGCGTTCGTCCAGCGGATCGTCGATGAGGCGATGGCTCGATGAAGAGACCGACGCTCCGTCGCGCCTGGTCGGTCATGCGGACGCTGATGGCCCGGCGCGATTACCCGCGACCTGAGCTGCGCTGCCCACGCTGTAACGATGAGTTGGAGCGGTTCTGGTACTACTGCCCGAACTGCGGCAAACAGCTGGTGTGGGAGGATCTCCAACGAGAGACCGGCGCGGAGTGCCGCTATTGTCGCTGGGTGGTTTCGGACAGCTTCTCGGTCTGCCCCTGGTGTGGGCGCGACATCGCCGATCGAGACTCGAGCCCCGAGCCCCTGAAGAAACCCAAGGGCTTCAAGTACGAGCGCCGCTGCCGCCGCTGCCACGGCGGGGTGCAGTACCCGATGCAATGGTGTCCGTGGTGCGGGAAGGCGCAGGCGTGGAAGTACGAGCGGTTCCAGAACGACTGCCCGCACTGCGACCGCGGCGTGGACGACTGGATGGAGACGTGTCCCTGGTGCGGGAAGGACGCGACCGGACGGGACCTCGTGCGCCAAGCGCTGCGGCGGGTCCGTCGGCTCCTGATTGTGTCGCGCGTCAAGGACTGGGACTATCGGGTTCTCCTGCGGCCCGGGGTGTCCGGCGTCTCCCCGGCAGGGCCCAAGGTGATCGAGATCGATCGCCGTTTCGTGACCAGGAAGCGCCGCCGCGACGATATCTCGTGGAACATGCTGACTGGGCTGATTCTCCACGAGCTGGGCCATTCGTTCCTGTACCACAACTGGGCCTGGACCCGCACCGGTCGCTTCCGCCGCGCCTTCGGAGAAGTGCGCAAAGCGTACCGCGTATCGGACGAGCACTGGGTGGATTTCGAGCGGCGCCGGGTGGCGACGACACTGGTGGACTACGTCAGCCGCTACGCGGGGACACACCCGCAGGAGGATTTCGCGGAAACGTTCCGGTTCTATGTGACGCGACGGGGGCGGCTGCGCGAGCTGTTCGGGGAGTTTGGGCGGAAGCGGAAGGGTGTTCCCGTGTTCGAGAAATTCCTGGTGCTGCACGACTACGTGCGGAGCCTGCGGGGGTGGCAGTGAACCTGAACTCGTTCGCCGACCCCCGCATGCCCCACGCCAACAGATTTAGTACAGCGTGAAGTTGATGCCTGCGTTCAATTGGACCGAAGACCCGCCGTGAAGCAGTCCGCGCACCTCGAAGTAGGGATGCGCAACCCCGACGCGAGTCTCGAGACCGGCGAACACGTTGCCGCCGGTGTCCGTGTTACTCACCCCCCCACCGCTGGCCCGCAGGATATTCAGACCGCCTCCCAGGTACAGCTCGAGGTCGCGACTGGGGTAGCGGAGCTTCAGGTCGATGTTGAAGCCGACCAGCGATCCAGGATCGGAGAAGTAATAGTCGAACGAAGGGTAGAACTCGAGCTGCCGCCCGAGAGGCAGATGGAACTGGGCGCCAATGAGTCCGTCCTCCAGGTCGAAATTGTAGCCACCGTGAAATCCAATGTGAGAACGATATTGCGCCTGCGCTGGCACGGCAGCACTCCCGAGCAACAGGCCGACCAGGAGCGGAGCAGCGAGCCACGATTTCATCGAGTCCTCCAAGTAGGAGTTTGCAATACGCTCGGACACCCACGGCAGCAACCTGCCGCAAAACGGCGGGCATCCGACACCATTGACCCCACACAGTCTCTCGAGGTTCCGATGGCCTGACCTGTCGTTTCACGCGTTGTGCGCTGGATCACCATCGGGCTGTGCGGCGTTATGTTCGGACTATCGAAATCGGGGGAGTCTGATGGCATTCATCTGGTGGCGCGGTGGTGTGGCGACGGCGGCATTGGCGCTTCTGCTCGCACCGGGGTCGGCCGCGACACAAGCGCCGGCGGCCGGTTGGCCGGCCTACGGAGGAGACGCGGGCGGATCCCGCTACTCCTCAGCGCGCCAGATCACACGCGACAATGTGGCCGGACTCTCGGTCGCCTGGATTTATCGCACGGGTGACTACCTGTTCGGCGACCGCGACATCAGGTCTGAATCGACGCCGATTCTCGTGGACGGAACGCTCTACGTGAGCACTCCGTTCGGCCGTGTGATCGCGCTCGCCCCCGAAACGGGCGTCGAGCGGTGGAGCTACGATCCTCGCATCGACTTGAGCGGCGACTTCGGCGATTTCGCCAACCGCGGCGTGGCCGCGTGGCTCGACCGCCGCGCCCCGGCGGGAGCCGTCTGTCGCCGGCGCATTTTCGTGGCTCCGATCGACGCGCGGTTGATTGCGCTCGACGCGGCGTCGGGGAAACCGTGCGGCGGCTTCGGTACCGCCGGTCAGGTGGATCTCAACCGCGACCTCATGCACGCGCCGACATACCAGGGTGAGTATCAAGTCACGTCGCCCCCTGCGGTCGCGGGTGATGTGGTGATCATCGGCTCGGCGATCGCGGACAACCAACGGGTCAATGCGCCGAGCGGCAAAGTGCGGGCCTTCGACGCGCGGAACGGCACACTGCTGTGGAGCTGGGATCCGATTCCGCGCGCCGCTGGACTCCCTGGGTACGACACGTGGAAGTTCCCTGCCGCGGAACGCACCGGGGCCGCGAACGCGTGGTCGGTGATGTCGGTCGACACGGCGCTCGGGCTGGTGTTCGTGCCGATCGGCAGCGCGAGCCCGGACTTCTACGGCGGAGAACGGCTCGGCCAGAACCTGTTCGCGAACTCGCTCGTCGCACTGCGCGCTTCCGACGGACACCTCGTGTGGCACTTTCAAGCCGTGCATCACGACCTGTGGGACTATGATGTCCCCGCCCAGCCGACGCTGGTGACGCTACGTCGTGAGGGCAAAAGCATCCCCGCGGTGGTGCAGCAGACGAAAATGGGATTTGTTCACGTGCTGGACCGTCGGACGGGGACGCCGCTGTTCCCCGTCGTGGAGCGCGCCGTCCCAAAGAGCGACGTGTCCGGTGAGGAGGCGTGGCCCACCCAGCCCTTCCCAACCGCGCCGCTCCCGCTCGAGTCGTCGACCTTTATCCCGGACAGCGCCTGGGGCGTCACGCCGGACGGCCGCGCGTCGTGTCGGGGACAGCTCGTCGGCGCTCGCGCCGAAGGAATCTTTACCCCGCCAAGCGTCCGCGGCACGATCATCTATCCCGGTAACATCGGAGGCGGGAATTGGAGCGGCGTCGCCGTGGACCCCATGCGCGGGCTGCTCGTCACACCGATCAACCGTTTCGCCACACTCGTGACGCTCATTCCGCGGGACAGTCTCTCGGCTGCCCGCCGCGCGCATCCCGGCGCCGAGATCTCCGACCAGCGCGGCACGGCGTACGGAATGATGCGCCAGTGGCCGCGCGGCCCCGACGGCGCGCCGTGCTCGCCACCGCCGTGGGGCCAGCTCATCGCCGTGAACCTCGCCTCCGGCGCGGAGCGCTGGCGGGTTCCGCTCGGCGCCATCCCGCCTCTGACCCGGGTACCGGGATCGGCCGGGTGGGGATCGATCAACCTGGGCGGGGCGATCGTGACCGCCGGGGGACTCGTGTTCATCGCGGCGACCCTGGATCAGCGGCTACGCGCCTTCGACATCGAGACCGGCACCGAGCTGTGGGCGGCTCCGCTGCCGGCGGGCGGCCACGCGCTACCGATGACCTACCAGTTGAGCGACACCGGCCGCCAGTACGTGGTGATCTCCGCCGGCGGGTACGCCCAGCTCGGTACCACGCTCGGCGACTACGTGATCGCCTTTGCGTTGCCGCGCCCCGGCGTAACGACCGCTCCGCCCGCGCCAGCATCGTTTACCGGGACCTATGCCGGCGAGATCATCCCTGAACGACGCCGGATTGCGGCGTCACTCACGCTCCACGAGGACTCCGCGGGGACCGTGACCGGCGCGATGACCACGCACGATCCGGCGATTACCGGCACGCTTACCGGAACCCGCGCTGGCGGCACCCTGACCTATAGGATCGCCTTTGGCATTCCGGCGCAGTCGTGCTCGGGGACGATCGAGGGGACTGCCGAGCTTGCCAACGAAGGTCGTCTCCTGGTGGGCGGTTTCCACGTGTCCGGCGAGTGCAGCGGAGCGGAACCGGAGGACGGTACGCTTGCCATGCGGCGGCCGTGAGCCCTCAGAGTGGGGTGCGCCTTCCATCGCTCCCAGAGCGCCGGCGCCTGTATCGAGCTGCATTGAGACTCGCTCAGATGGCGCGTCGGGTGAGCCAGCGCCGGATCGCCCGCGGGTTTCGCACGCGGCTCAAGGCCGACGCGAGTTTCGTGACTGACGTCGACGTCGCGGTGGAGCGGGCGCTGCGCACCGCGATCGGGCGTGCGTTTCCCGGACACGGAATCGTAGGCGAGGAGCTGCCGACGACTTGTCCGGACGCCGATTTCCAGTGGATTCTCGACCCGATTGACGGCACCACGAGCCTCACGAACGGGATCCCGTTCTACGGGACCATCATCGCGTTGCACCATCGCGGCCGCCCGGTAATCGGCGTGATCGATCTCCCCGGCCTGGATCGGTGCTACAGTGCCGGGCTCGGCTTGGGGGCATGGCGTGATGGGCGGCGGTTGCGACTACGTGACGTGCCGCGCCGCGACCGGGCGCGCGAAGTTGTTTCCGCGGGAGATCGCCCGCGTTTCGTGCAGTGCCGTGCGGGCACCGCGTTCGACCGGCTGATGCGCGAGCACGCGAACGTGCGAGGGTACATCGACTGCATCGCGCACGCCTTCGCCGCTGAGGGGCTGATAGGCGCGGTCGTGGACTACGGTTTGAAGCTCTGGGACCTGGCAGCCACGCAGCTCCTGATCGAGGAGGCGGGTGGGCGCTATGTTTGCGCGTACCGCTCGAGCGGCCCGGAGCCGGTAACGTACGGCATCATCTGTGGCAAGCCGACGGTTGTCCGATGGTTGGAACGGCTGTTTGACGCAAAGGAGTGACCAGGAAAGGAGCCGTCATGATTCGTCGCATCCTGTGCGCGCTGTCGTGCGCGATCGCCGCCCCGTTGTCGGGTCAGGGGCCGCGCCCAGATCGCCTGTCGGCCGACATCGACCGCCGGGCCGTCGCAGTCGAGAGCCTCGTCGTGCTCTGGCGGCGCGACATTCATCAGCATCCTGAGCTGGGCAATCGCGAAGTCCGCACGGCGCAGCTCGTGGCCGATCACTTGCGGCGATTGGGCATGGAAGTGCGCACCGGTGTCGCGCACACCGGGGTCGTCGGCACCCTGCGCGGCGGCGAGCCGGGGCCGGTGGTGGCGCTGCGGGCCGATATGGACGCCCTGCCGGTGACCGAGCAGGTGGACCTGCCCTTCAAGTCCACGGCGCGTGCGATCTACAATGGCCAGGATGTGGGTGTGATGCACGCCTGCGGACACGACAACCATACGGCCATCCTGATGGGGGTGGCGCAGGTGCTCGCCGGGATGAAGGCGGAGTTGCCGGGTACCGTGCTCTTCGTCTTCCAGCCGGCCGAGGAAGGTGCGCCTACGGGGGAAGAGGGTGGGGCGAAAATGATGCTCCAGGAAGGGGTGTTCGAGCCGCTCCGGCCAGGTGCGATCTTCGCGTTGCACGTCTTCGCCGACACAGTCGGCCATATCAAGTACCGCTCCGGGCCGGCGCTCGCCGCGAGCGATCCGTTGCGCATCGTGGTACGTGGGCGTCAGACACACGGTGCCCAGCCGTGGAAGGGCGTGGATCCGATCACCGTCGCCGCGCAGATTGTGCTCGGCCTGCAGACGATCCCGAGCCGGCAGACCGATATCACGGTCGCGCCTGCGCTAGTGACGATCGGGAGCATCCAGGGTGGGGTGCGCAACAACATCATCCCGGACTCGGTGGTGCTGCTGGGGACGGTGCGGACGTTTGACGCCGCGATGCAGGACGACATCCACGCGCGCATCCGTCGCACGGCGTCGCACATCGCGCAGAGCGCCGGGGCGAGCGCCGACGTCACGATCCAGAAGAGCTACCCGGTCACGGTGAACGACTCCGCGCTGGTGGCCCGGATGTTGCCCACCCTGGCGCGCGTCGCCGGGGCGGGTCGGCTGGGGTCGTCGCTCCTGCGCACCGGCGCCGAGGACTTCTCGTTCTTCGCGCAGCAGGCGCCGGGGTTCTACTTCTATCTCGGTGTGACGCCGACGGGCCAGGACCTCGATACCGTCGCCGTCAACCACTCGCCGCGGTTCTTCGCGGACGAGCGGGCACTGCCGGTGGGCGTGCGCGCCATGGCGCACCTGGCGGTGGATTTCCTACGAACGGCGCGTTGATGGTCGCTGGGCAGCGGGTCAGCCGCCAAAGCTGGACCGAGCCACTTGGCTCGGCCGTCCGACCTCCCTGAGGAACTCTCGCGACTTCCGGACTTCCTCCAGGTAGTCGCCGATCTCGTCGTCCTCGCGGGTGGAATCCCAGTTGAGCAGCTCGGTCATCTTGCGGGCGACGTTCGCCGCGACGCCGGCGCCGTGCTGCGGGTCCTCGTAAAACAAATGCAGGCGCCGGATCAACACGTCCGTCAAGCGGAGCGCCATCTCGCGCTCCACCGCGTACACTACCTCAGCCCGGATCTCGGGACGCCCCGGCACGAGCGGGCCTCCCAGCACTTTGTTTTTGGCGACCAGGTTCAGGATTGCGGCGGATTCGGTGCCGTAGCTCGCGACCAGATGACGCGCGGTGGCCGGCGGCAACTCTTTCATCCGAACTGATTGCATCATGACGTCCAGCGCCGCGATTTCTCCACCGGGGAGCGGAACGAGGTCGGTCGCCGCGCGCGGCGGGATCGCGCGCTTGTCGAGTCGCTTCAACCGCTGCGCCACGAGATCGACTACGTCGCGCCCCATCACACGAAAGGTCGTCAGTTTCCCGCCGGCGATCGTGATCAGTCCACTCGGGCTCGTCACGATGCGATGCTCACGCGGCGCCTGGCCCGCCGAGACGTGCTTGTCTCGCGCGAGGAGCGGCCGCAGCCCCGCCCACGTGGCGATGACGTCGTTCGGCGCCAGGCGCGCCTGCGGGAAGATCGCGTTAGCTGAGCGCAGCAGGTACGTCACGTCCTCCCCGGTGGCCCGCACATCGTCCAGCGAGACGTTCTCCGTCTCCGTGGTCCCGATGTAGGCCAGGTCGTTCCACGGCAGCAGGAACATCACCCGGCCATCCAAGGGTGAAGTGAGGGTGACGGCGTCGCGCAGCCCGAGCCGGTCGCGCCGCACGATGGCGTGCGCGCCTTTGGAGGGGTGGACGAGCGCCGGGGCGGCAGGTGCGTCGAGACGGCGCACCCGGTCGACCCAGGGGCCCGCGGCGTTGACCACTACCAGCGCGCGGACGATGCGCTCCTCGCCCGAGAGGCTGTCTTTCACCACCACGCCGACCACGCGACCCTCGGCGTGAATGAAGCTCGTGACGGCGCTGTAGTTCGCCACCAGAGCCCCCGCCTGAGCGGCCCCACGCAGCGTGGCGACTACCAGCCGGGCGTCGTCGGTCTGGGCATCCCAGTAGAGCGCGGCGCCGCGCAGGTCCTTGTCGCGCAAGCCGGGCTCGGCTTCGCGTGCTTTGGCGGACGAGAGCCACCGATGGACATGGACGTTCCGGAACCCCGCCAACAGGTCGTACAGCCACATCCCGGCGCGTAGCCTCCAGGGCGGAACGCGTGCGCCGCCGTACACGGGGAACACAAAGCGCAGCGGCCGCACGAGATGCGGCGCGATGGTGAGCAGCACCCGGCGCTCGCGGCTCGCCTCGCGCACCAGTCGGAAATTGTACTGCTCGAGGTAGCGCAGGCCCCCGTGGACCAACCGCGAAGAGCGCGAGCTCGTTCCGCCGCCGAAGTCCCCCGAATCCACGAGGGCCGTGCGGAAGCCGCGCAACGCCGCATCGCGCGCGACACCGGCACCAGTGATGCCCCCGCCGATAACGAGCAGGTCCACCGGCTGTGCCTGCATCGACTCGAGCGCCGTGGCGCGCGTGCGGAATGAGAACGGTGCTTCGCCCGCCAACTCCCCTCCGGCATCAAAGCGTGATGGAGGCCCCAGGGTGGGATCAACCGGCCGGGAAAATGTAAACCTCCCGGCCCGATTGCGGCGGACGCCGCTCCGTCAGGGGTGGACGGCGATGCCGACGAGCGGCAGGCCGTGACCGACGGTTCCGGTCAGGATGACCGCCCCAGTGCCCAGATTGACTGTATAGAGCTGCGAGGTGGCGGTCGCGACCGGGTTGAACGTCGCGTACGCGACTCCCGTGGCCCCATCGATATCGAAACCCACGAGCTTGGAAGTGGCGACACCAGAAGCCCCCAGGGTCAGGAGCCGGCCGCTGTTCGGAGTGGGGAGCGTGACGATCGCCCCGAAGGACGCGTCGATCGCGTACAGGATCGTGCTGGTCGCCCCAACGATACTGTTGGTGTACGCCGCGGCGGCGAGCGTCGGGTCGGCGCCCGCATGCACGTCGCCTGGGAGAAAGGCGAGGGCGGAGTCGACGCCGACCACGGCGCCCGTCACGGGACTGAGACGGAGGTTTTGGTTGGAGTCGCTCACGACGCGCACCAGATCGACCACCGGGTTGACGTCGAGCCCGAAGGCGGTGCCGGCGAGTACCGGGGTGAATGCGCCCGCTCCGACCGCGGTGGCGGCGCCGCTGATGGTATCGACCACGTACAGGCGACTGCTGGTCCCCACCGCGTACAATTTGCCGTCGGTCGGACGGAAGTCGATCCCGGCGACTCGCTCGCCGGCCTGGAGGCCGGTTACGGCGACGGTGCGGGTTACGAGGTCGGGTCTGGTGGCGCGGAACACGATGAGCGTGTTGGCGCTGTCGACGCCATAGATCCCCGGCGAGGGCGAGCCGATTGGCGGCGTCGTTCCACCCGTGCCACCACACGCGAGTGTGAGCGGCAACACGAACATCGCGGTCAGCCGTTTGTATGGGCGCATGAGTAGTCCGATCGCCAACTCCCCGCACGTTGGGGGTCGGTGTAGGTTTCCTCGTTGCCGATCCCCCGTTGCAGCACGGGGGCAGGAGACCCGGAGGAAAATGTAATGTCGTTTGCCGACAGCCGGCGCGTCGCGATCGTCGCCGGGTGCCGCACCCCGTTCTGCAAAGCTGGCACTGCGCTGAAATCGGCGCGGGCGGTGGACCTCGCGCGCTACGCGGCGCGCGAGCTGCTCGAGCGCACCAACATCGCCCCCGACGAAGTCGACGAAGTGATCTTCGGCCAGGTCGTGCCGTCGGCGCTCGTGCCCAACGTCGCCCGCGAGGTAAGCCTCCTGCCGCAGCTCCCCAAGGAGATACCCGCGTACTCACTGAATCGTGCCTGTGCCTCCTCCAATCAGGCGGTCACGGCGGCGTACGACCAGATCATGATGGGCCACGCGGACGTCATACTCGCCGGCGGAGCGGAATCGCTATCAGACGTCCCGATCCTCGCGTCCCGACGCTTGGCCGACATCCTGGTGACGGCGAGCAAAGCGCGCACCCTCGGGGCTCGAATCGCCACGTTCGCGCAGATCCGTCCGCGTGACCTCATTCCCGTGGCCCCAGCGATCGCCGAGCCGTCCACGGGCGAGTCGATGGGACAATCGGCCGAGAAGATGGCCAAAGAGAATCGCATCGCGCGCGAGGCCCAGGACCGTTGGGCGCTGCGCAGCCATCAGCTCGCCGCCAAGGCCACGGCCGACGGCCGGCTCACGGCGGAGATCGCGCCCTGGTTCCCGGCCCGGGCCGGCGGCGACGTGATCACCCAGGACAACGGCATTCGCGCCGATACGTCGCTCGAGCAAATGGCGACGCTCCGGCCGGTGTTCGACCGGCGCTACGGGAGTGTCACCGCGGCCAACTCGTCTCCGCTCACCGATGGGGCCTCGGCAGTGCTGGTGATGTCGGACACCGCTGCCCGGACCCTTGGCTACGAGCCGCTCGCCTACCTCCGCTCCTACGCGGTTGCCGCTGTGGATCCCGGCTGGCAGCTGCTGCAGGCGCCGGTCTGGGCCGTGCCGAAGGCGTTGGAGCGCGCCAGGCTCGAATGGAAAGATCTTGGCCTGATCGAGATCCATGAAGCGTTCGCGTCGCAGGTCCTGTCCAATCTCCAGGGATTTGCCCAGAAGGGATGGGACATCAACGAGGACATCATCAACGTCATGGGCGGGTCGATCGCCATTGGCCATCCCTTCGGCGCGACGGGCGGCCGGCTCGTCACCACGCTTGCCAATGAAATGAAACGCCGGGACGTCCAGTTCGGATTGATCTCGGTGTGCGCGCAGGGCGGCATGGCGTCCGCCATCGTGCTGGAACGACGCTGATGCCGGCGCTCACCTGGGACGTGCAGGACGGCATCGCCGTCGTCACCCTCGACAAGCCGGAATCCCCCGTCAATGTGATCTCGCAAGCGGTGAAGGACGAGGTGTACGCGATGCTTGTCGCCCTGGAGCGCGACGCCCGCGTTCGTGCGGTCGCGTTTTTCTCGGGCAAGCCCGACAATTTCATCGCCGGCGCCGACATCGAGGAGTTTGTCAAGCTCGAGACGGCGACCGACGCCGAACAACTGTCGCGTGACGGCCAGGCGATGCTGGACCGCGTGGCGGCCTTCCCGAAACCTGTCGCGATCGGGATCCATGGGGCGTGTTTGGGAGGTGGACTCGAGTTCGCGCTCGCCTGTCACTATCGCGTCGCCACGGATCACCCCAAGACCCAGCTCGGCCTCCCCGAGATCCAGCTCGGCATCCTCCCCGGTGCGGGTGGGTGCCAGCGACTCCCCCGATTGATCGGCGCACGCGCGGCGCTCGACATCATTCTTGGGGGCAAGAGTGAACGGGCGCCGAAAGCGCTACGGCTGGGGATCGTGGACGAGCTCGTTCCGCTATCAATCCTCAAGGACATCACGATCACCGCGGCGCGCCGGATGGCAGACCGCGGCGCGCCGCGCCGCAAACGACGCGGTGGATTCACCGGCTGGCTGCTCGACGGCAACCCGCTCGGCCGCCTGCTCGTGTTTCGCCAGGCGCGCAAGCGCGTCCTGGAACATACGAAGGGCAACTACCCGGCGCCGCTGGCTGCCCTCGACGCCGTCGCCTACGGGCTGCGCCACGGGCTGCGCGCCGGGCTGGCGCGCGAATCACAGCTGTTCGGCCAACTGGCCGTCAGCGATGTGTCGCGCAATCTCGTCCGGATTTTCTTCGCGACGACCGCCTTGAAGAAGGACTTCGGGATGCCGAACCCCCCGAAACCCGCCGAGGTGAAGCGGCTCGCCGTGGTCGGGTCGGGGTTCATGGGCTCGGGGATTGCCGGGACGGCCGTCGTGCAAGCCGGGGTCGATGTGCGCCTCAGGGATGCCGATCTGCCGCGCGTGGCCAAAGGCCTCGCGGTCGCGCGCGAGATCGTGGACGAGCGGCTCAAGCGACGCCGCATCACCCCGTCCGAACACGCCCGGCTCATCGCGCTCCTGTCCGGTGGCGACGGCTACGCCGGTTTCGGCGGCGCCGGCCTCGTGATCGAAGCGGTGTTCGAAGACCTCGCTGTCAAGCAGACGGTCCTCCGGGAGTGTGAGGCCGTCGTGCCCGCGCACGCCGTCTTCGCCTCCAACACGTCGACGATTCCGATCGCGCAAATCGCCGCGGGCGCAACCCGGCCAGAGCAGGTGATCGGGATGCACTTTTTCTCGCCGGTCGCCCGCATGCCCCTGCTGGAGGTGATTCCCAGCGCGCGCACCGCCCCCGCGACGGTGAGTACCACCGTGGCGTTCGGTCGCCGTATGGGGAAGACGGTGATCGTGGTGCAGGACGCGCCGGGGTTCTGGGTGAACCGTATCCTCGGGCCCTACATGAACGAGGCGGCACACCTGTTGCTCGCGGGAGTCTCCGTGGAGGAGATCGATCGCACGATGGTGCAGTTCGGCTTCCCCGTGGGGCCGATCACGTTGTTGGACGAGGTGGGCCTCGACGTCGCGCAGCACGCGGGCGGTGTGCTGCAGGCAGCATTCGGGGAGCGTCTCGCCCCGCCCGATGCGCTCGGTGCACTGGTGCAGGACGGTCGGCTCGGTCGCAAGGCGGGCAAGGGCTTCTTCACGTATCGAAACGGCAAGAAAGGTGGCAGCGATCCGGCGGTGTATCGCCTGCTCGGCGTACAGCCGAACGGCGGGATCCCGATGGCCGAAGTGGCCCAGCGGCTGACGTACGCCATGCTGAATGAAGCGGCCCGCGCCTTGGGGGAGGGCGTCGTGCGCTCGCCCCGGGACGGCGACATGGGTGCCATCTTCGGGTTCGGCTTCCCGCCATTCCGCGGCGGTCCGCTCCGGTACCTGGACGACCTGGGTGCCGACCGGATTTACGCCGACTTGCAGCGGCTGGCAGATCGTCTCGGTCCCCGCTTCGCGCCGTGCGAGGTGATCGTGGAGCAGGCCCGCGCCCGGACCCGGTTCTATCCCTGATGCTGCGCGCCAGTCTGCTCTGGCTCAGCGAGCAGCCCCGGATATTCCGATTCGTTCGCTCCAACGGTCTCGCCCGCCGGTTCGCGTCACGCTTCGTGGCCGGCGAAACGGTCGATTCGGCGCTGGCGGCGCTGCGCGACCTGAATGCGGCGCGGATTTCCGCGAGCCTGGATCTCCTGGGCGAGTCGGTGGCCAACGCGGCCGAGGCGCGGGCGGCGCGGGATATCTACGTGCAGCTGCTCGACCGCATCCACGCCGCCGGCGCGGACGCGAACGTCTCGGTCAAGCTCACCCAGATGGGGCTCGACATCGACGAGTCGTTGTGCGTCGACAACATACGGGCCATCCTCGCGTGCGCCAAGCAGCATGGCTCGTTCGTGCGCATCGACATGGAGGGGTCCGCGTACACCGCGAAGACGCTCGAGCTCTTCGGACGCACGTTCTACCCGGAGTTCGGCAACACGGTCGGCGTGGTATTGCAATCCTACCTGCGACGCACCGCCGAGGACACCGAGGCGATGATTGCACTCGGCGCACGGGTACGACTTTGCAAGGGCGCCTACAAGGAGCCCACGAGCGTGGCGTTCCCCGCGAAGCGGGACGTGGACGCGAACTACGTCGCATGCATGGAACGACTGATGGACCGGGGCAACTATCCAGGACTCGCGACGCACGACGAGCGGATCATCGCGATCGCGCAGGCGTTCGCGAAACTCAAGCGCATCGATCCGTCGCGCTACGAATTCCAGATGTTGTACGGCGTGCGACGCGACCTGCAGCACGAGCTGCGCGAAGCAGGCCACCAGATGCGCGTCTACGTCCCGTTCGGCGGTCACTGGTACCCCTACCTCATGCGTCGCCTTGCCGAGCGCCCCGCCAATATCGGTTTCATCCTTGCCAACGTCGTGAAGGAGTCGCTACGCCGGCGCTGAGCGACGATGACGCTACCCTGGGCGGTTACCAGCGCATCCACGGACGGCCGCCGGCGTTCGGGGGCGGCGACGGACGGGCCTACTCGGTGTCACCACTGGCGGACGACGACCCGGATGCTACCGGTCGGTACGGCGCGGCGCTGCTGTTCGTGCGCTGGGCCGAGGGTGGTGACCGTCCCGACGGCCACCTGGAAACTCCCTATCTCGCGCATGGCTTCACCCCCGACGAAGCGCTCGCGCCGCTGCTTGCTATGACGTTGCACCAGGTGCAACAACACCTGGAACACTGCATCGCCGATCAAGGCGAAACGTGATCACCGGGGTGATCCTGGCCCGCAGCGGCGGGACGTATCGGGTGCACACCGCCGCGGGTGAGGTGACCGCGGTATTGCGCGGCAAGATGAAGCACGCCGACGACAGTCGCGTCGTGGCAGGCGACCACGTCGAGCTTGAACAGCATGGTGACGGCCCTGCGACCATCAGTCGCGTGCGCGAGCGGAACGGCGTCCTGGCTCGTCGCGCGGCGGCCGGCAGCACCGGCGGAGGCGCCCGGCGCTCCCAACCGATCGCCGCGAACGTGGACCAGGTAGTGGTGGTCGCCGCCACGCGGGACCCTGAGCCGAACCCCAGGATGCTCGACCGATTTCTCGTCATCGCCGCGGCGAACGGGCTCCCAGCCGCGGTCGTCGTGAACAAGGTGGAGCTCGACCGCGCCGTCGCGGAGACCCTGGCGCGCCGCTACGCTCCCGCTGGCTACCAGGTGCTCAGCACGTCGGTGAAGTCCCCCGAGGGTCTGGTCGCGCTGCGAGATCTGCTGCGCGGCCGGGAATCGGTGTTCACCGGCGCGTCCGGGGTGGGGAAGTCGAGCCTGTTGAACGCGCTCGAACCGGGGTTGAAGCTGCGCATCGGTGCGGTCAGCGAGAAGTGGCGCACCGGCAAGCACACGACCCGCGCGGCGGAGCTCGTTCCCCTGGCCCTGGGGGGCTACGTGGTGGACACACCGGGGATGCGGGAAGTGAGCGCCTGGGGGATCGCGCCCGACGAGCTGGGCGCGTGCTTTCCGGATTTCCGGCCCTATCTCGACCGCTGCCGGTTCGACAACTGCCGGCACCTGGCGGAGCCCGGGTGCGCGGTGCGGGCGGCGGTCGCGGCGGGTGACGTCGACGCCGATCGCCTGGTCTCCTACGAACGCATGTATGAGGAGATCAACGTTCCTTCCTGGTCTAGCGGGCGGCGACGCGGGCGCTGACTTTCCTCATCATGGGGTCGACCTCCAAGTCGATGAAGCGCGCGAAGTTCGAGTGCGGCGAGCAGTAACCTTCCTTATATTTGCTGATCCGCCGGGCAATGGTTGTCTGGGCTTTGCGAAACGCCACGGGAGTCTCCCACGCAAGATGGGCATCGACACGC
>DATBLG010000097.1:0-14714 GCA_036555485.1 Gemmatimonadales bacterium
ATGGGCGGTACAAGACTCGAACTTGTGACCTCCACGATGTCAACGTGGCGCTCTAACCAACTGAGCTAACCGCCCCTTCAGAGGGTGGTAAGGACGGGAAGGGCGGTAAGGTCGGAAAAGCGGGTGGGACGCTGTGCCTGCAGATGCCCGCAGACGCGGCCCGTCCCGCCCTTCCCGTCTTTACCGCCCTTACCGTCGTACCGTCTTTACCGCCCTTCAAATAGCGGGGGTGGGATTTGAACCCACGACCTCCGGGTTATGAGCCCGGCGAGCTACCAGACTGCTCCACCCCGCGACGCTGGTCGTACCAATTTACCGCTTTACTACCCTACCGTGGAGAGCGGGAAACGGGACTCGAACCCGCGACCCCAACCTTGGCAAGGTTGTGCTCTACCAACTGAGCTATTCCCGCGCGCTGCCAAATCTAACCGCCCAGTGGCGCGACTTCTACCGCAGCCCGGCCGTCATCACGAAATGGAGGCGAGGGGGATCGAACCCCTGACCTCGTGAATGCCATTCACGCGCTCTCCCAACTGAGCTACGCCCCCGCTATATTAGCCGCCCCCTTAAGACCCCCGACGGGAACACGGCATCTTATCGGGGCGTTCTAACGGTGTCAAGCGAAATTGTGAACTTTTCGCGCCGTGTTTGGTATCACGGGGCGATCAAATCGAGTGTCACATGCCCAAGTCCAGGCGCCGCACCAAAACCGCTTCCGCCAAGGCCAACACCAAGGCCAAGGCTCACGCCAAGCGGCCCGGTCGCGTGGTGCCCGCCAAGCCGGTGAAGTCCGCCCCGGCCAAGGCGGCGCCGCCCGCCGCGGCGGCCAAGGCGAAGCCCGGGCGGAAGCGCGGCCGGCGGCGCGGGCTCATGTCCGGCCTGGGGCACGAGCACGAGCGCGATATCCTCGATCAGTACCTGCACGAGGTGAGCAAGACCCCGCTGCTCACCCAAAAGGAAGAGATCGCCCTCGCCCGCAAGGTGCGCGCCGGCGACCAGGAATCGATGCAGGAGCTCGTCAAGCGCAACCTGCGCTTCGTGATTTCCGTCGCCAAGAAGTACCAGAACCGCGGGCTGCCGCTGACCGACCTGATCGGTGAAGGGAACGTCGGGCTGCTCACAGCGGCCCGGAAGTTCGATCCGGATCAGGGCGTGAAGTTCATCTCTTATGCCGTGTGGTGGATCCGCCAGGCGATTCTGGCCGCCTTGGCGCGCCAGGGCCGTACGGTTCGCGTGCCGCTGAACCGGACCGCCGATCTGTCGCGCATTGTGCGGACGGCGGAGTATTTGCGGCAGACGCTGCGAAGGGAACCGACACCCGAAGAGATCGCCGACGCGACGAAGCTGTCGCTCGAGGTGGTCCAGTCGCTCGCCGCCCTCAACACCGGCGACGTGCGGCTCGATGCGCCGCTCGATCCCGACGGAGACCGCTCGTTGATCGAGCGGTTCATCGCGGAGGACCTGCCCGACACGGAAGATCAAGCGATGGATCGCTTCCTGTCGGACGAGATCGAGACGGCGTTGAACACGCTGCAACGCCGCGACGCCAAGGTCTTGCGGTTGTACTTCGGGCTCGACGGCGGGCGGGAGCACACGCTCGAGGAAATCGGCGGCATGCTCGGGGTTACGCGTGAACGGGTGCGTCAGTTGCGCGACCGGGCCCTGAAACGGTTGCGGGAGGGGGACGTGGGGAAGGCGCTCGCGAGCTTCGCCGCGTAGTCGGGGCTCGGCGACGTTCCCGATGCAAATGAGGGTGGTCGGCAGCAGCTCGCCGGCCACCCTCGGTGTTTCTGCCTCCGTGGCGTCGTCGCGGTGGGCAACGTACTATACAGCCCGTGATCGAACGGATCGGCCGTCGAGCAGCCGCCGCCGTCCGGGCAGCGGGACGTTTCGGTCATTTTCTCGGCGACCTGGCGCGCGCTGTCCCCGACGTCGCGACCTGGGGCCGCCCGACCATCGTGCAGATGCGCCGCATCGGCGTGGACTCGCTGCCCGTCGCGTTGTTCATCTCCGCATTCACCGGTATCGTCCTCGCCCTCCAGGCGTCCTATACATTCACCGGCACGGTCCCCCTCTATATCGTTGGCACTGTCGTCGGCAAGACGATGATGCTCGAGCTTGGCCCGGTGCTCACCGGCCTCGCCCTGTCAGGCCGGGTGGGAGCGAGTCTCGCCGCCGAGCTCGGAACGATGAAGGTCACCGAACAGGTGGACGCGCTCGAGACTCTCGCTTACGACCCGCATGCCTACCTCGTCCTACCGCGGGTGTTTGCTGGTACCGTGATGGTGCCGCTGGTAGTGGCGCTGGGCATCGGGACCGGCATTCTCACCGGCTGGCTCACGAGTCTCGGATTGCTCGACCTCTCGACCGCCGAATTCGTGAAGGGGCTGAAACTGCTGTACCGGTTCAAAGACACCTGGTTCGGGCTCGCAAAGAGCGCGAGTTTCGGGCTCATCATTACCCTGGTGGGTTGCCGGCTGGGACTGGGGACACGGGGTGGGGCGGAAGGCGTAGGCCGCAGCACCACGCGCGCCGTGGTCTACTCGGCGATGCTGATCCTGGTGCTGGATGCCTTCTGGGCGGTGGTGCTCTTGTGATCCAGTTCCGCGACCTGCGCAAAGCGTTCGACGAACGCACCGTCCTGGATGGTTTTACACTCGATGTCGTCGACGGGGAGACGATGGTCATCATCGGCTTCTCTGGCGCCGGAAAGAGCGTCGCGCTCAAGCACGTGGTCGGACTGTTGCACCCTGATGCCGGGGACGTCATCGTTGACGGGCGGCCTGTCTCGACGCTCGACCGGGCGGCGCTCACCACGTTGCGGCGCGACATCGGCTATGTGTTTCAGTTCGCGGCACTGTTCGACTCGTTGACCGTTGCCGACAACGTAGCGCTGGGCCTCCGCCGCCGCGGCTTGGCGGACGAGGAGGTCGACCGGCGGGTCGCGGAGGCGCTCGCCCTGGTCGACCTAACGGGGACCGATGCCCAGTTTCCCGCCGAGCTGTCGGGGGGCATGCGGAAACGGGTTGGGATTGCCCGGGCGATCGCCCTCAAGCCGCGCTACATCCTGTACGACGAGCCGACGACGGGGCTCGATCCCGTTACCTCCGCCGTCATGGACCGGTTGATGGTGCGCACGCGCGAGCACCTGGGAGTCACCGGCCTGGTGGTGACGCACGACATGCGGAGCGCCTACACCGTGGGCGACCGCATCGCCATGTTGTATGAGGGTCGCGTGCGGCAGGTCGGTACCGTGGCGGAAATCCAGGCCACCGGCGACCCGGTGGTGCGACAGTTCATCGAAGGACGCCCCGAGTGAAGCGGGAGAATGAATTCGCCGTCGGGCTGATGGTGATCGCCGCCTTCGCCGCGGTCGTCGGCGGAGCGTTGTGGCTCTCGGGGACGCATCTCGGGGGAAGCGAGGCGACGTACACCGCCCGCTTCCGCACCGTCGGCGGGATGGGTGTCGGCAACCCGGTGGTGCTGCGCGGCGTGCGCGTCGGCCGGGTCGAAGCGATTCGGCTCGCGTCGGGCAACTGGGTCGAAGCCGACCTCAAGATGTACGCCGGCGTCGTGGTGCCGCAAAAGCCCGCGGTCATCGCAGCGTCGGCGTCGCTGTTCGGAGAGTGGGCCGCGACACTGGTATCGCTCGACCAGCCGTTGAACGATCCCAATGTGCGCCAGGCCCTGGCCGAGGCGTTGGCGGCTGGCGGGAATCGCTGGCCGGGCGCGACGCTGCCCGACATCGGTCAGCTCACCGCGCAGGCGAGCCGCATCGCGGGGGACATCGCCGCCGTCGCGAACCGGGTGCAGACGGCGTTCGATTCCGAAGCCGTGGGGGAGCTGCGGCGCTCGATTCGCGACTTCGGCCAGATTGCCGATCGCCTCGTGCAGGTCACCAATGAGCAGGCTGACGTGCTCGGTCGCGTGGGCGGGAACCTCGGCCGCGGGACCGACGCCTTGGCCCGTGCCGCGACGACCCTCGAATCCACACTCGGCCGAGTGGACACGGCGACCAACCAGGGCCAGCTCGCGACCATCCTCAACAACGCCGCGGCCGCGAGCCAGGACGTGCGCGCCACGTCGCAAGACGTGCGCGAGCTGCTCAATGCCGCGCACCGCAACCAGGAAAGCCTGGTGCGCGTCCTCGTCGCCGCCGACACGGTGATGTCGCGCATCTCGAACCGCAGCGGAACGCTCGGGCTGCTCGTCGCCGACTCCGGACTGTATCGCGAGACGACGCTCACCATGATCCAGCTGCGGCAGCTGCTCTCGGACATCCAGGCGAACCCGCGCAAATACTTTACCTTCAGCGTCTTCTAACGGAGTAGCGGCGATGGTGCAGCGACGGGCCCAACGGGCCCAGCGCGAGACGAGCGCCGGCGGGGTCGTGTTTCGGCGCGGGCCCGACGGCCAGCTCCGCTACCTCCTCATCCGCGACTCCTACCGTAACTGGGGCTTCCCCAAAGGGCACCTCGAGGTGGCAGAGCCGCCCGCCGACGCCGCGCGACGCGAGGTGACCGAGGAGACCGGCCTCGCGGACCTCGTCCTCCACGGGCCGATCCGGGTCATCGATTGGTACTTCCGCTTCCGCGGCAAGACGATCCACAAATACTGCCACTTCTTCCTGTTCGAGTCGCGCGCCGGCGACCCCGTGCCGCAAGGAGATGAAGGGATCACCGAGTGCGCGTGGCGCCCGATCGACGAGGCGCTCGAGACGATCTCCTACGACAACGCCCGCGGCGTGTTGCGGCGCGCCGCGGAAATGGTCCGCGCGCTGGCGTCGGTGAGCGGCCCGGATGGCGCCGCGTGACGCCGCTCGTGCCTGTGTGCCATCCGCGCCGCGAGGCGCGGCGCGCGCTGCAGCGCGGCTATCCCCGCCGTCTTGGCGCGGTACGCTGTTGCGGGACGCCGCAGGCGGTCGAGCGCCTGCTTGGGGCACGGCTGGTCGACGCGGTCGTGGTGGACGTGAAGGCCGCGCCCGAGTTCTGGCTGGCTATGCCGGCCCGGTTCCCGCGCATCCCCGTATTCGCGTTCTCGGCGTTCCGTCCGGAAGATGGCAAGCTCGTGGCCGACTGCCAGCGCGCGGGGTTCGCGGGAGTGCTGGTCGAGCCGGTGGACCACGCCGTGGCGGGTGAATGGATCGCCCGGCGCACCGCGCAGGCCGCGCGGCGCCGCGCCTTCGCCGACGCGCCGCGGCTGCTTCGGCTGACCGACGCGTTACAGCTGGAGGCGTGGGAGGAAGTGTGGCGCCGGGTCGCCGCGCCCACGCGGACGGCCGACCTGGCGCAGGCGCTGCGGGTGACCCGGGAGCACTTGTCGCGCGTATTCGCCGCGGGCGGGGCGCCGAATCTGAAAAGGGTGATCGACCTCGTCCGGACGGCCTGCGCCGCGGACCTGCTCGGTAACCCGGCGTACAGCGTCGGGGCGGTGTCCCGGATCCTGGCGTACGCGTCACCGAGCCACCTCGCCGGCGCAGCGCGGCGTGTGACCGGTGTGTCGCCGCAGGAGCTGCGCGGCCTCGGCCCGAGAGGGGTGTTGGTGGCGTTTTTGAAGGGCCGGACCAGGTCGCGCGTGTAGTCCGGGTGTGTCGTCCCCTAGATTTGGCGTGGTTGCTGCCCGGCGTTCCATGTGATATTTTTCACAATCTCTCGACCCCGACTCTATGGCGACCGATTCCATCCTCCGACCCGGCGAGCTCAAGGACATTCTCCTCAAGGAGATCCAGGCAGCCGACCTGGACGCGATCGACGTGCGCGAAGTGGGGACCGTCCTCGAGGTAAAGGACGGTATTGCGCGCATCTACGGGCTGACCTCGGCGATGGCGGGTGAGATGCTCGAGTTCAACGTGTCGCAGACCGGCGAGAAGATCACGGGTCTGGCGTTGAACCTGGAAGAGGACAACATCGGCGCGGTGATTTTCGGTGACTACCTCCAGCTCCGCGAGAGCGACGAGGTGCGCCGGACCGCGCGCGTGCTGGAAGTGCCCGTCGGTCCTGCGCTGATGGGCCGGGTGGTCGACGCATTGGGACGGCCCGTGGACGGGCTGGGCCCGATCGCGTCGGCGACCTCACGCAAAGTCGAGATCGTGGCCCCGGGGATCATCCAGCGGCAACCGGTGAAGGAGCCGCTCCAAACGGGCATCAAGGCGATCGATTCGATGATCCCGATCGGCCGGGGCCAGCGTGAGCTCATCATCGGCGACCGCGGCACCGGGAAGACCGCCATCGCGGTCGACACGATCATCAACCAGAAGGGGCAGGGCGTCGTCTGCGTCTACGTGGCGATTGGACAGAAGAACTCGACCGTCGCCGCGGTGGTGGAGCGCCTGAAAGAGCACGGCGCGATGGAATATTCCATCGTCGTCGTGGCTTCGGCGTCGGAGCCCGCGCCGATGCAGTACATCGCCCCGTACGCTGGCTGTACGATGGCCGAGTATTTCATGTACGACGAGAAGAAGGCGACGCTTTGCATCTACGACGATCTGTCAAAGCAGGCGGCGGCCTACCGCCAGCTGTCGCTCGTGCTGCGCCGTCCGCCCGGGCGCGAGGCGTACCCGGGAGACGTCTTCTACCTCCATAGCCGGCTGCTCGAGCGCGCGGCCAAGCTTTCCGACGAAAAAGGCGGCGGGTCGCTCACGGCGCTCCCGATCATCGAGACCCAGGCGGGCGACGTGTCGGCGTACATTCCGACCAACGTCATCTCGATCACCGATGGGCAGATCTTTCTCGAGACTGACCTGTTTTTCTCCAACATCCGACCCGCGGTGAACGCGGGCATATCGGTGTCTCGCGTGGGCGGTAACGCGCAGATCAAGGCGATGAAGCAGGTCGCCGGCCGGCTGCGACTCGACCTGGCGCAGTACCGCGAGCTCGAGGCGTTCGCGCAGTTCGGCTCGGAGCTCGACTCCGCGACGCAGCGGCAGCTCTCCCGCGGAGCCCGGATCGTCGAAGTGCTTAAGCAACCACAATACCAGCCAGTGCCGGTCGAGCAGCAGGTGATGATCATTTACGCCGTCACCAACGGCTTCCTCGACGACGTGGACGTCCCGGCGATCCGAGCGTGGGAGAAGGGCTTCCACGAGTTCATGGCGGCCCAGCACCGCGCGATCGGCGACGAGATCCGCACCAAGAAAGCGCTCGCTGACGATCTCACCGCCCGGCTGCGCAAGGCCATCGAGGAGTACAAGGCGCTGAGCGGTCGCTGATGGCGCAGGCGCGCGAGCTTCGCCGACGCATCAAGTCGGTTCAGAGCACGCGGCAAATCACGCGGACGATGGAGATGGTCTCCACGTCCAAGCTGAAGCGCGCCCAGGATCGCGTGGTCGGGGCCCGACCCTATGCTGTCGCCCTGGGGGAGGTGTTGGGTGAGCTGTACGCGCCGGAATTCGCGGAGCGGTTCCCGCTGTTGCGCCGGCCCGAAGCCGGGGTCATCCGCTCGGCGGCCCTGTTGCTCGTCACCTCGAACCGCGGACTGTGCGGCGCGTTCAACGCCAATCTGATTCGCGAAGCCCGCCGCCGCGTCCAAACACTCGAAGAACAGGGGGCGCGGGTGGACCTCCACCTCGTCGGCCGCAAGGGCGTGAACTTCTTCCGGTTCGCCAAGCGGGCCGCCGCGTCGACCCGGATCGACATCGGCGACAAGCCGACGGCGCAGCATGCGGCCCAGCTCGTCGAGCCCCTGATCGCCCAATTCGAGGATGGGACGCTCGATGCGGTGGAGATCGTGTTCGCGAAATTCAATAGTGCGGTGAGCACTCCGCCGACCACGTTGCGCATCCTGCCCGTCACGCCGCCCGAGTCGGGCGCCGGCAGGCGCAGTCCCTTTTTCATCCTCAGGCCAACCGCCGAGGCGATTCTCGAACACTTGCTGCCGTTGTATGTGCGCAACCAGGTGTATCGGGCGCTGGTCGAAACGGCGGCCGCCGAACATGGCGCGCGCCGCACGGCGATGAAGAACGCGACCGACTCGGCGGGCGACATGCTAGACCTGTTGAAGCGCACGTTCAACCGCGCGCGCCAGGCGCAGATTACGCAGGAGATTGCGGAGATCGTGGGCGGAGCAGAAGCGCTATAGCTGGCTGACGACTGATGACTGACGACTGACAGCTCAAGGAACTCTCATGGCGACGAAGACTCAACACGCGGCGACCAAATCGGGCGAGAAAAAGCAGAACGTGGGCAAGGTCATCCAAGTCATCGGCCCGGTACTCGACGTGGAGTTCGAGCCGGAGCACCTCCCCGAGCTGTACAACGCACTCCTCGTGGAGCGCCCGGGCGGCGGGGGCGCGACGGCGGTGCGCGTCGTCGCGGAGGTCCAGCAGCACATCGGCCGCAACCAGGTGCGTGCGGTGGCGATGAGCACGACCGACGGCGTGGTCCGTGGCATGGCCGCGGTCGATACGGGCGGTCCGATCACGGTGCCGGTGGGCAAGGCGGCGCTGGGCCGCATCCTCAACGTGCTGGGTGAGCCGGTGGACGAGGGACCGCCGATCCCGGCTGACGCCGAGCGCTGGCCGATCCATCGTGAGACGCCGAAATTCGTGGATCTCGAGCCGAAGACCGAGATCTTCGAGACCGGCATCAAGGTCGTCGACCTGATCGCGCCATTCGTGAAGGGGGGCAAGATCGGCCTGTTCGGCGGCGCCGGCGTCGGAAAGACGGTCATCATTCAAGAGCTGATTCACAACGTCGCCATGGGCCACGGCGGCCGCTCGGTGTTCTGCGGCGTGGGCGAGCGCACCCGCGAGGGGAACGATCTCTTCCTCGAAATGAAGGAAAGCGGCGTGCTCGAATCGTGCTCGCTCATTTACGGGCAGATGAACGAGCCGCCCGGCGCGCGCCTGCGCGTCGGCCTCTCTGGTCTGACCGTCGCGGAATACTTCCGTGACGTCGAGGGCCAGGACGTGCTGGTGTTCATCGACAACATCTTCCGGTTCACCCAGGCGGGCTCAGAGGTGTCGGCGCTGTTGGGTCGTATGCCCTCGGCGGTGGGGTATCAGCCGACGCTCGCCACGGAAATGGGTGAGCTGCAGGAGCGCATCACCTCCACTCGCAAGGGCTCGATCACATCGGTGCAGGCGATTTACGTTCCGGCCGACGACCTGACCGATCCGGCCCCGGCCACCGCCTTCTCGCACCTCGACGCGACCGTGGTGCTGTCGCGGGCGATCGTCGAGCTCGGGATCTATCCGGCGGTCGATCCGCTCGCTTCCTCGAGCCGCATCCTCGATGCGCAATACCTGGGCGAACGGCACTACAAGGTAGCCGTCGAGGTGCAGCGCATCCTGCAGCGCTACAAGGATTTGCAAGACATCATCGCGATTCTCGGGATGGATGAGCTGTCGGAGGAGGACAAGATCCTGGTCGGCCGGGCGCGGCGGGTACAACGGTTCCTGTCGCAACCGTTCTTCGTGGCGTCGCAGTTCACCGGCCGCGAGGGCAAATACGTGAAACTCGAGGATACCATCGCCGCGTTCGAGCGAGTGGTGGCCGGAGAGTTCGACCATCTGCCCGAGCAGGCGTTCTACCTTGTTGGTGGGATCGACGACGTCGTGGCGCAGGCGAAGCAGCTGGCGGCAGCCTGATGCACGTGACGCTCATTTCCCCCGAGCGCGCCGTCTTCGATGGGGCGGCGGAATCGGTGGTGGCACCGGCGTTCGATGGGTTGGTGGGGATCCTGCCCCACCACGCTCCGTTCATGACGCTGCTCGGGGAGGGCGTGTTGACGGTTCGGAAACCGGGAGGAGAGGTCAGCCAGTTCCAGGTCGCTGGAGGATTCCTTCAGGTCCTGGAAGATACGGTCCGCGTTGTAGTTGAGCGGGCGGAGTAGGTGTGGTTTTGCAAAATGCCCGGTCCCTTGACGCGTCCGGACTTGTCGTGTAACTGTCGTGCGGCGGAAAACCAGTGATAGTAGCAGGAGACTCACTCATCTCAGGGGGGAAAATGCGGAAACTGCTCGGTTGCGCGTTGGTGCTGCTTGCAGTGGCGGCAATGCCGGCCCAGGCACAAGTGTCGTTTGGTGTCGGTGGCGGATTGCTCATGCCGATGGGTGACTACGGCGATGTCGACAAGATGGGGTTCATTGGTGGTGTCGGCGTCCTCTTCCCGATCGGGACGGCACCCGTCAGCGTGCGCCTCGAAGGCACGTACTCGCAGACGAGCCATGACGGGATTGACGGGAACACCAAGATCATCGGTGGCATGGCGAGTCTCGTCTACCTGTTTTCGGCGGGTGGGTCTGTGACGCCGTACGTGCTGGCCGGCGTCGGCTATTACAATGGCAAGGTGACAGTTCCGTCGTTGAACATCGATGAGTCGGATTCGAAGGTTGGTTTTGGCGGCGGTGGTGGCATCCGGTTCCCGATGGGCTCGGCCGCTCTGTTCGCCGAAGTGCGCTACATGAACATTTCGACGGACCCCTCGACGACGTACCTCCCCATCATCGTCGGCGTCAGCTTCGGGGGAAAGTAAGTTTCGACCGAGTGTGAAACGCCTGTAGCAACAACGGTGGCCCGTCCGGCGATGCCGGGCGGGCCACGTTTTTTCGTTCGACTGCATCACCGCCAGGAGCCGTGTGAGTGGGGTCACACAACCACGGCTCAATTGGCGGAGCAGCCGGAACGGATCGGGACCCCTCGGGTAACCCGAGTCGACGCCGGCGGGGGTCGCCGGCGCGTCATCTGGGAGATGTGCAATGATACGGAGACGATTGCTGCTGGGCACGCTGGTCCTGCTCGCTGGCGGTGTGGGCGCTCTCGGGGCACAGGCGACCGGCACGACGACGTTCAACGCACCGTACCGCGCGTTCAGTGGCTCGGAGTTCGGCGTGCTGTTGAGCTTCCCCGACGGCGGAGGCACTGCGTTCGAGGCCGCGTACCGGCTGGCGAGCGGCCGGTTCGACATCGGCTTCAAAGGCGGGATGTTCAATCCGAGCGGCGCCGGTGATGCGGTGCTGCTGTTGGGCGCGGAAGCGCGCCAACGCGTACTCACCCACTCGACGGATTTCCCGCTTGACGGGGCGCTCGTACTCGGCGCCGGCACCCGGCTCGTGTCCGGCAGCTCGGTCCTGATCCTCCCCGTGGGTCTCTCGCTGGGCCGGCGCATCGACACGGAGACCAACGTCAGCATCGTGCCCTATGTGCAGCCGACGCTGTTCATCGTGGCTGGCGACACACAATCTCACACGCAATTCACCCTGGGTTTGGGAGTCGATTTCCGATTCACCGCCCGCTTCGACGCTCGTCTGAGCGCCGGGCTGGGTGACGTCGAGGGTGTGTCGATCGGCGCCGTGTGGGTGCACTGAAGCGACACACCGTTGACGCGCCGGCCGCGGCTTTCTACCGTTGGCCAAGGTGCACCTATGGGGTCGGCGCTCGGCCGGCCCCCGTCATTAGCGTGCGGAGGATTGCAATGAAGCGAGTCATTCTCGTCGTGGCGCTGGTCGCTGGTGCCGTCGCTCCGGCCGCTGCGCAGTGGGCCGGGATGCCGGTGTGGAATAGTCCCAAGGGTGGCACTGGGATCGAGATCAGCGGCGATTACGGCAAGCCGAACTCCGACTACGGCAGCGGGAGCGCCTTTGGCGCGCGCGGCACCGTGGGGCTCGGCAGCCTCAGCATCACGGCCGGACTGTCGTCGTACAAGCCCAGCGGCGCCCCCTCGAGCGCGACGTCCCTTGGCGGCACCGCGGCGTTTCGGGTGATTGGCGGCAGTCTCCTGCCGGTCAATGTGAACCTCCTGGCCGGCGGGGCCCGCACCACTGCCGACGGCGTGCCGAACCTGACGACGCTCGTCGCCGGCGGCGGCGTCAGCGTCAGCGTGCCCACACCCGGTCTGTCGATCGAGCCGTATTTCTCGCTGACTAATCGCTGGCAAAAGCTGTCGGGCGTTTCCGGCACCGAGTCGAACATCGGGTGGACCATCGGGGCCAACCTCGGCCTCGGGATGATGGGTGCCCACATCGCGTACGACTCGCAGAAGCTTCCCGGTGGCGGCACCGGATCAGTGATCGGCCTCGGCGTCCACTTGGGAATCGGCGTTCCCGGTCTATAAGGGCCCGGTTCACAAGTCTGCGCCGAGCCGCTACCTTTTGGGGCGCGCCGTCCTCCGGCGCGCCCCATTTGTTTCCCGGGAGACCCGTGAATCGATTCCGTGTATGCGTGGTCGCCGTCGCGCTCGGCCTCGCCGCCGGCGGCTGCGCCCTGAGCTTCGACTCGACCCATCTCGGCGTTCCGGTCAGCATGGCCGGCGCGGCACAGACCCCCGTGGAGGGGACGGCATTCCGGGTGAACCGGCATCCCGTCTTCCTCGGCTGGGGCGCGTTCACGGTGGGCGCGCCGCGCCTCGAAGACGTGGTCGCCGGACAGGTGGGTACCGGCGCGAGCGTGGCCCAGCTGCGTATCAAGGTACGCGCGCGCTGGACCGATTTGCTCATTACGGCGCTCACTGCCGGACTGTTTTCTCCCCGCACGGTGACATTCGAGGGCGTGGTCGTTCCGCAGCGCGACTAACCTCCCAACCGGTCGCGATCCCTTCAGTCGCGATCCACCAACTCCTGCACCAACGCCGCTGTCCGGGCAGCGGCGCCACGCCCCTCACGCACCACCGCCGCCGCCGCCGCACCCGCGCGCGCGCGCACGACAGGGTCCCCCAGCCAGGTCAGCCACTGGTTCACGAGCGCTTGGCGTCCATCCTCCGGAAGTGCCACCGCGCCGCCGCGGTGCAGCAGGACTCCCGCGTCGCGGCTCATCGTCCAACCCGGGCCGACGCACATCGGCACGCCGAACGCAGCCGGCTCGAGCGCGGAATGCAATCCCGCGCGGTGATACCCACCGCCCACGTACGCCGCCTGACCCAGCGCGTAAAGGTCCGCCAGCACGCCCACGCGATCCACGAGGATCACCGTCGTCCGCCCAGGAGAGGCCGTGCCGATCTGCGAGAGGCGCAGTGGTCGAGGGAGCCCGCAGCGCTCTGCCGCCGTATCGACAGCGGCGAGGTGGGACGCACTGGGCTCGTGCGGCGCGAGGATCAGGCGCGTCCCCCGCGTTACGCCGCGCGAGGCGAACTCGGCGAAGGCGGGGAGCACCACCGCCTCGTCCGCGGGCCAGGTCGAGCCGGCGACAATCGTGAACGTGTCTGGTTCTTCTGGCGTCAGCGACGCCAGCGGTTCACTCGAGCGGTCGAGCCGCTCGGCCCGTTCGGCCACACTGTCGTAGCGGGTGTCGCCGGTGATCGTGATCGTCGCGCGGCGCGCGCCCAGGCGCTCGAGCCGGGCGGCGTCTTCGGCGCTGATCGCCCCGATCCGGTCGAGTGCCGCGTAGGCCGGACTCGCCCACACCCGGACCGGCCAGGCGAGCCGCGAGCTGCTCGGCGCGACGGTCGCCGAGATGAGTCCGAGCCGCGTGCCACGAGCGGCGGCTGCTAGGGTCAATTCGGGCCAGACGTCGAGCTTCGCGTAGACCAGCGCGGTGGGAGCGAGCGTCTCGAGGCCCGCGCGGACATCGGGGAGGCGGTCGAGCGGGAGATAATCGGTGAAGTCGACCGGGAGCGCCTTCGCCAGGCGCTCGGCGGATGGCGAGAAGAAGGAATACGCGAGCTGCCACTCGGGCCGCGCTGCCCGTAACGCTTCGAGGACCGGTTTTGCCTGCAACCCTTCTCCCACCGACGGGGCGTGAAACCAGACCAGCGGGCGTCTCGGGTCGCGATGCGCCGCCGCCCATGTGCTGTACCGGTCGGCGAGTCCGTGCCGTGCGGCGAGCCCGCGGGCGATCTTCCCATCGAAGCGGGCGCCGAGTCGCGCCGCGCGGGCGGCCGTGGCCACCGCAACGCGGTACCACCGCGACGGCCGGAGATCGGCCATTAGCGCGGGGCGCCGGTCTTCACGCGGTAAATCGAGTCGAGAATCCGGGAAAAGGCCGCTGCGGGGATGGCCCCATCCGCCAGCCCGCCCTCGATGTAGAAACTCGGTGTGGCGTTCGCGCCGGCGCGCGTGGAGCCCTGAGCGTCTCGAGTGATTTCGTCCACCGTCGCGCGGGTGTTGAGGCACGCCACGAGCGCATCGTGCCGTACACCCACGGAATCCGCCAGCGCGATGAGTGCCGGCCAGGCCTGGTCGAGTCCTGCCCACTGCGGTTGCCGCTGGTACAGGGCGTCGTGCATCGCCCAGAACTTGTCCTGGCGTGCGGCGCACATGGCCACCTGAGCGGCGGCGACTGCGTTCTTGTGGATGTGCGTCAACGGGAAGTTCACGAACACCCAACGGACCTTGCCGGTGTGGATGAAATCCCGCTCGATCGCCGGCAGCGTGGAGAGCGCGAAGTCGCGGCACGCCGGACACTGGAAATCAGCCATTTCGTAGACGGTAATCGGGGCGTTCGGGCGGCCCTTGGAACGGGCCGTAAGCGGGTCCTGGAGCGGCACGCTGCCTAGGCCAAGCAGTGTGAGAAGCAATCGGTAGGTGGGGAACGGCATCCTCTACAATAACCGGCTTGACTCGGAAACGGGCCGCGTCTCCGCGGTCGAGCGCCCCCGCTCGGCGAAGGGTCGTCACCTCTTGACAAGATTCTGGCTGTGGGCAGGTTAGGACCAAACTGAAGGTGGAAGCCACTTCTGGACCCCAGGAGCGGTGAGGAAGGCCCGTCGGAGTTCTTACTTCCTTTTGAACAGGGGGTGCCGTCATGGGACGCCGTCTGTCTAGTTCCAACCTCATTCGTTGGA
>DATBLG010000082.1:0-1972 GCA_036555485.1 Gemmatimonadales bacterium
GGACGGGTAGGGGAACATGTCGAGGACGTAGCGCTTGGGCCGGCCGCTCCGGCGCGTGGCGCGGAACGTCCCGTGCTCGTCCCAGTAGCGCTGCCAACGGGCCTCGATCTCGAGGTGGTCGTAGGCCATGTCCTGTTGTACCCCGTTGCGGCGGTGCCGCTTAGCGTGCGCGTGCGGGCGCCAATCGCACGAGGGGCGGCATCGCGGCGAGCTGCTCCCCGCTCAGCTCTGCCCACTGGATCCCGCGCGGCTTCGCGCGCCGGCCCTGGGCGGGGACCACACGCTCCGGCGCGACGACGAGATCGACTGGGACGTCATTCGAACAGCACCCGAACGCGGAACTCTGGCGGAGCCCCTCAGGCGTCGGCGACTCGCGGGCCCGTCGGGGCTGCGCGGACTTCTCGGGTTCTGTCATGGACCTTTCGCCGGGGAATGATAGACCGCGTCGAAAGTGGCGCCTTCCGAAATTCGCAAGGGCCAGGGCAGGATGGTGATGGCGGGGCCAGATCCTGGAGCGTCGAGGGAGCCTCAGACCTGCGCCTCCCGGCGCTCGAAAAGACATGAACACCGCGGCGCCCGCCTGTGGCACCTCGTGGTAGCTTCACTCCATGCCGGGTCAGCGACGTGATGCCAGTCCAGGCCCGACGGACCGCCTGCCCGGCCGCGTGCGCGTGAACCGGCGCGCGTGCCTCGTCATCGTGGCCGGCGCGGTGGCATCGCGGGTCTCGAGGGCGATAGCCCAATCGAACGAACGCACGTTCCGCGTCGGTGTCCTGCGTCCAGGCGTAGCGCCGGTGTCGCCGGCAGATCCGCAGGTCGCGAATCTCCCGGCGGCTCTGCGCGAGTTGGGTTATGTCGATGGCCGCAACCTGGTCATCTTGCCCCGATACGCCGATGGCGATCCCAGGCGACTGCCGGCGTTGGCCGACGAACTCCTGCAGGCGCAGGTCGACGTCGTCGTGGCAGTCGGGTTTTTCGCCGTGCGGACAATGAAGGAGGCCTCGTCGACCGTCCCGATCATCATGTTCGGGAACTTCGATCCGCTGGCGCTCGGGTTCGTCAACAGCCTCGCGCGCCCCGGCCGGAACGTGACGGGCGTGCTGATCGCGCCTGACGGTACGTTGGCGGGCAAGCGGCTGGAGCTGCTCAAGGCAGCGGTGCCGAGCGCGACACGGATCGCGCTCCTCGTTCCGGACGATGACTCAGCGCGCCCGCAGGTGCAAGAGACGCAGGCGGCGGCACGGGCGCTGGGCGTCGAACTGCCGGTCGTCCTGGCGCGGGGCGCCGACTACAAAGGCGCATTCGCCGCGATCGCGCGCCAGCGCGTCGGCGCTCTGGTCGTGGGTTCGCACCAGTACTTTTTGCGCGACCGCCAGCAGATCATCCAACTCGCCGCTGAGCACCGGCTCCCCGCGATGTACGAGTGGCGTGAGCAGGTGGTCGACGGCGGCCTGATGACCTACAGCACCAACCTGTTCGGCCTGTATCAGCGCATCGCAACGCTCATCGACCGCATCTTGAAGGGCGCGCCGCCGGGCGAAATTCCCGTCGAGCGCCCGACCACGTTCAGCCTGGTGATCAACCTGAAGACCGCGAAGGCGCTCGGATTGACCATTCCGACCTCGGTCTTGCTGCGCGCGGATCAGGTGATCGAGTAACCCCGCACATCTGGCGAGGCGTGCGCGGGAACCTGTGGCGGACCGGCATAGGTCGACCAGAAATCGCCGGCCCGGCCCTTGACGACCGCGACGCGGCCGGACCTCGATCTCCGGCTTATACTCACGAAGCACAAACGACCGTTGGGAGGAGGCTCCGGACGACCTCACCGCCGGGGTCGGACCCCCAGAACCGCGGGGAATGTCTACGGTGCCACCCGACACCGAGCGCGCCGACCGCGGAAGGCGGGAACATGCGGAGATCTGCGTTGGCGTCGGCAATGGTTGTGGGCCTGCTCCTGTGCGGCGCTGTGTCC
>DATBLG010000137.1:0-5050 GCA_036555485.1 Gemmatimonadales bacterium
CCAGCACACAGGCCGGTGCCAACATGACTCCGCGGTTGGTGGTTTCGGCGAGAGACAACTTCCTCAACCAGACGACCTTCAGTGGTACGGTCGCGCTCACCATTGCCAACAACCCCGGGAATCCGCTCGGGACATTGAGCGGCGGCGGTGCGGTAACTGCCGTGAACGGCATAGCGACGTTCAGCGCGGTGAGCATCAACAAGACGGGGATCGGCTACACGCTCCGGGCGAATTCGCCGAGCCAGCCCAGCCTGAGGCCGGACACGAGCACGGCGTTCAACATCACTTCGGGCCCCGCGACGCACCTCGGCTTCACCGCCCAGCCAAGCGACGAAGGTGCGACCGTTGCCATCTCGCCACCGATCGTGGTCGCCGGCCTGGACGCAAACGATAACATCGCCACGAGTTTCACCGGCGTCGTGTCAATGGCGATCACCCCAGGCACGGGGACCACTGGGGCCTTACTCGGCGGCAATACCGCGGTCGCTGCGGCAAGCGGTCAGGCGCAATTCGCGAACCTCAGCATCAATCTGGTCGGGACGGGCTACACCCTCACCGCCTCCGCCACAGGTCTCGGCCAAGTTGCGAGCGTTCCGTTCAACATCACGTCGGTCGGGAATACGCGCCTGATCTTCACCACTCAACCGACGAACACCCAGGCCGGGCAAGTCATCAACAATCCGACCGGAGTCCGGGTCACGGCGCAGGACAGTCTTGGGAATACGGTGACGTCCTTTACAGGGAACGTGACCGTTGCAATCACGGCGGGCACGGGAGCGCCGGGCGCCATCCTCAACGGCACGAAGACTGTCGCGGCCGTTAGCGGCGTGGCGACGTTCACTACCCTCTCCATCAACGAGGCCGGGACGGGCTACACGCTGACCGCCACGGCGCCGAGTACCGTTGCAGGGGCCAGTGCGACGTTCAACATCACGCCCGGGCCGGCGGTGAGTCTGCACTATACCGGCCAGCCCAGTACCACCGCCGCGGGAGCCCAGATCGCACCGGCCGTGGTGGTGACCGCCCGGGATGCGTTGGGCAACACCGCCACGTCCTTCACCGGCCTCGTGTCGACCACCATCGCCAGCGGCCCCGTGGGTGGCGCGTTCACGATCAGCGCCACCCCCAATGTGAACGCGGTCGCCGGGGTGGCGACGTTCTCGAACCTGCGCCTCAACAGGCCAGGGAGCTACACCCTCCAAGCAAGCTCTGGCGCCCTGACACCGGACACCACCGCGGCGTTCACCGTCACTTCCACCGCCACCCAGCTCGCGTTCACCGTGCAGCCGGTCACCTCGCAGGCGGGCATCGCGATGCCGACCGTCGAGGTGCGAGGGCAGGATTCGCTGGGGAACACGGCGCCCGGCTTCACGGGCTTGGTCCGGGTCCTCTTCAGCAACAACCCGAACGGCGCCATCCTGTCTGGTACGACACAGGTGAACGCGATCGCCGGCGTCGCCACGTTCAGCAATCTCCTGGTCGACACCGTCGGCGTCGGCTACACGTTCCTGACCACCTCGGGTGCCCTGTCACCGGACGAGAGCACCCCGTTCAACATCATTCCCGGCCCGCCGTCGGTCTTGGCCTTCACGGTTCAGCCCAGCAACACGCCGGCGGGCTCGGTGATTGCGCCGCCGGTGCGAGTCACGGTGAAGGACAACCAGGGCAACACCGTCACCGGCTTCTCCGGCACGGTGGAGCTGGCGATCACGCCCGGCACGGGGACTGCGGGCGCGGTCCTTTCGGGCACCCTGTCGCGTTTGGTCACCAGCGGCGTGGCGGATTTCAACGACCTGAGCATCAACCTCGCCGGGAATGGCTATCAACTCCAGGCGACCTCGGCCGGCGTGGTGGGCGCGTTCAATAGCAATGCCTTCAGCATTACGGGCGGGATGGCCACGCAGCTCATCTTCACGATCCAACCGGCGAACAGCACCGCCGGCATCCCGATCAACCCGGCGGTCCAGGTGACGGCGCGGGACGCGCTCGGGAATACGGCCTCGTTCAGCGGGACGGTAACGATCACGATCGCCAGCGGCCCCGTCGGTGGTGGGCTCACTCCCAGCAGTACTCCAGCCGTCAACGCAGTCGGCGGAGTGGCGAATTTCACGAACTTGCGGCTCAACAAGACCGGTACCCCCTACACGCTGCAGGCCACGTCCGGGGCCCTCTCGACGACGAGTACCGGGTTCAGCGTTGCACCGGGGGGCGTGTCGAGCTCCCTCTCGACAGTGAGCGTTTCTCCGGGAAGCGTGACAGCGAGCAACGGGGCGAGCCAATCGACGATCACGGTGACCGCCCGCGACACGCTGGGCAACCTGATCCCGAACGCCAACGTCGTGTTCTCGGCAACCGGGCTCGGCAACACCATCACCCCATCGGACATCACCGACGGCGTCGGTGTCGCCACCGGGACCCTCAGCTCGACCGCGACCGGCACAAAGACCGTCTCCGTCACGATCGGCGGGGTCGCCATCACGCAGACGCAACCGGTGACCGTGACGCCGGATGTCGTGTCCCCCACGACATCGACCATGACCCGACTACCGACGACGATCGCCGCCAGTACGGGCTCGGCGACGTCGACGATGACGGTGACAGCCAGAGATCAGTTCAGCAACGTGATCCCGAACGCGAATGTCGTGTTCGGCGCCACCGGCTCCGGCAACACACTCAATCCCAATCCGCCGGCGGGCGCGCTGACCAACATCAGCGGCGTTGCAACCGGGACGCTCAGCTCCACGGTTTCCGAGCTGAAGGTGGGATCGGCGACGGTCAACGGCACGACGATTACCCCGACCGTGAACATCACGGTTTTCGCAGCGGCCCCGAAGCTGCTCCAGTTCATCGTCCAGCCGAACGCCACGGCAGCGGGTGCGATCATCCGGCCAGGCACCGGTGTGACGGTCGAAGTACGCGACACATTCAACAACCGCGTGACGACTGCGTCGAACCCCGTCAACATCGGGATCCTTTTCAACGCGGGTCCCGGCGGCATCCTTTCCGGAACCACGACGGCGACCATCCCCAACGGACGCCTGGCCGGCGGCGTTGCGACCTTCAACGACCTGAGCATCGACAAGACGGGCACTAACTACACGCTGCTCTCATCGTCGGCTGGCCTCACAGCTGACACGAGCGCAGAGTTCCCAATCACAGCGGGTGGCGTGTCGGCATCTCAGTCGACGGTGAGCGCCGCACCGACCACTATTACGGCCAGCACGGGGTCGAGCACCTCGACTATCACCGTGACCGTTAGAGATGGACTCGGTAACCCGGTTCAGGGCGCGACCGTGGTGCTGTCGGCCACTCCCATTACCGGCAACACGCTCACCCAGCCTGTCGGCACAACGAATGCGAGCGGTGTGGTCACCGGGACCCTGAGCTCCACAAAGGCCGAGTTGAAGACGGTATCCGCCACCGCCCAAGTGGGGGCTGGGCCCATCGTCTCCATTACTCAAACCGCCAGCGTCACGGTGAACCCGGCCGGCGTGTCGAACTCACAGTCGTCGGTGAGCGCCGCGCCGACCTCCATCCCGGCCAGCAGTGGGTCGAGCACCTCGACGATCACCGTGACCGTTCGCGATGCCTTCGCCAACCCGATCCCGGGCGCGACGGTCGTGCTATCCGCCACTCCCATTACCGGCAACACAATCAACCAGCCCGCCGGCACAACGAACGCGAGTGGCGTGGCGACCGGGACTTTCAGCTCCACCCAGGCTGAAGGGAAGACCGTCTCTGCCACGGCCCAGGTGGGCGCCGGGCCAATCGTGGCGATCACGCAGACCGCTGCCGTCACGGTCACGAGCGGCGGGCCTTCGGCCGCGCAGTCTACGGTGAGCGCGGCGCCGACCACCATCACGGCAAGCACTGGATCGAGCGCGTCGACCATCACCGTGACCGTCCGGGATGCGCTCGGCAACCCGATCCAGGGCGCGACCGTCGTGCTGTCGGCGTCCCCCATTACCGGCAACGCGCTCACCCAGCCCAGCGGCACGACCAACGCCAGTGGCGTGGCGACCGGGACCCTGAGTTCCACCGAGGCCGAGTTGAAGACGGTGTCCGCCACGGCCCAAGTGGGGGCCGGGCCCATCGTCTCCATCACGCAGACCGCCGGTGTCACGGTGAACCCGGCCGCCCCCTCGGCGTCGCAGTCGTCAGTCGGCGCGGCTCCCACGACGATCACCGCCAGCACCGGCTCGAGTACGTCCACGATTACCGTCACCGTCCGGGATGCGTTCGCCAACCCGATTCAGGGCGCGACGGTCGTCCTGTCGGCCAATCCCACGACCGGCAACGCCCTCATGCAACCGAGCGGCACGACCGATGCGAGCGGCGTGGCAACCGGGACCCTGAGTTCCACCGAGGCCGAGTTGAAGACGGTGTCCGCCACCGCACAAGTGGGGGCTGGGCCCGTCGTTGCCATCATTCAAACCGCCGGCGTCACGGTGAACCCTGCCGGCGTATCGAACTCGCAGTCGTCGGTGAGCGCGGCTCCCCCGACGATCACCGCCAGCAACGGCTCGAGCAGCTCCACGATTACCGTCACCGTCCGGGATGCGTTCGCCAACCCGATTCAGGGGGCGACGGTCGTGCTGTCGGCCACCCCCATCACCGGCAACGCACTCACCCAGCCTGGTGGCACGACCAACGCGAGTGGCGTGGCGACCGGGACCCTGAGCTCTACGGAGGCCGAGTTGAAGACGGTGTCCGCCACCGCCCAGGTCGGGGCCGGGCCCATCGTCTCCATTACACAGACTGCTGGTGTCACCGTGAATCCGGCCGCCCCCTCGGCGGCGCAGTCGTCGGTCAGCGCGGCTCCCGGAACGATCACCGCCAGCAACGGCTCGAGCACAGCGACGATTACCGTCACCGTCCGGGATGCGTTCGACAACCTGATCCAAGGTGCCGCGGTGGTGCTGTCCTCCACCGGCTCGAACAACGTGTTCGTCCAGCCCGGGAACACCAACGCGAGCGGCGTGACCAGCGGAACGTTCCGATCGACCACCGCCGAGGGGAAGACCATCTCGGCCACCGCGCAGGTGGGTGC
>DATBLG010000079.1:0-6124 GCA_036555485.1 Gemmatimonadales bacterium
CAACTACCCGAACAACCCCACCGCGGCGATCGCGTCGCGCGAGTATCTCGAGCGCACCGTCGCCTTTTGCCGCCGGCACGACATCGTGATCGCGTACGACAACCCGTACTGCGAGATCACGTTCGACGGGTACGTGGCGCCCAGCATCCTCGAGATTCCCGGGGCGCGGGACGTCGCGGTCGAGTTCCATTCGCTCTCGAAGAGCTTCTGCATGACGGGCTGGCGGCTCGCGTGGGCGGTGGGGCGCCCCGAGCTGATCGTCGCGCTCGCCAAAATCAAGAATTACGCCGATACCGGGGCGTTCATGGCCGTCCAGGCCGCGGGCGCCGCGGTGCTGGACCGCGCCGAGGAGTTGTCCAAGGGGTATGTCGAGCAGTTCCGCGAGCGGCGTGATGCAATGGTCGCGGCGCTCGCGGCGGAGGGGTTCGAGACCGAGACGCCGCGCGCGACGATGTATCTCTGGATCCCGCTGCCGGACGGACTGCCGTCGGCGGCGTTTCAACGGCGTGCGTTGGAGGAAGCCGGCGTGGTGACGCTGCCGGGCACGGGGTTCGGAGCGGGCGCCGAGGGGTTTTTCCGCATCGCGCTCACTGTCGCGACGCCGCGCCTGGTGGAAGCAGCCCAGCGGCTTGGAAGGGTGTTGGCCGCTGTCTGAGACACGGATGAAGCGCACCGGGCTCCCGACGGCCTGGATCCTCGCCGTGCTGGCTCACGTCGCGGCGTTCGGGATCGCGCTCGTTATCCAGATCGAGTTCAAACGAGTTCCCAATCTCAACTTCGTCCAGCTCTCGCCTGAACCGGAGCTGCCGCCGTTCGCCGGCGTGCAGGCCGGCCGCGGACCCGAGACGCGTCCCCAGCTTGGAAAGCCGAGGGGACGGGCCGTCGTGCTCACGGAACCACCGGACACGTTGCCAAGCGCGGCGCCCACGCCGAGCCCTCCTCCCGCCGCGGCACGGGTCCGGCTGGGGTTCATCGTGCCGCCCTCCGCGGGCGACGGCCGTTTGTGGGTGAGCCCGCGTCCCGCGCTGCCCGGCGACATTGCCGCGGCGCTGTACGAGGATCGCGCCCCGCGTGACTCGATGGTCGTGCGGCGGCTGCGAGCAATGGTGGACTCGCTCAACGTCATCATCGATGCCGAGCAGCGGGACAACCGGCCGCCGTCGTGGACCGTGCGGGGCGAGGACGGCAAGCCGACCTGGGGGCTCGACGCGAGCGGGCTCTACGTGGCGGGGATCAAGATTCCGACGGTGGCGCTGGCGCTACTGGGGAGCCTGCTTCCACCGGGGAACTACGATGAAGCGGTGCGGCAGCGTCACCTGGCCGACATGCGCTCCGATTTGATGCAGGCCGCCGCGCGGGCGCAGAACCTCGAACAGTTTCGCCGCTATGTGCGGGAGCTGCGGGCGCGCAAGCAGGCCCAACGCGAAGCGGAACGGCAGCAGCGCGGTGATACCGTGCAGGTGCAGCCGTAGGTTAGCCCCAGCGTGTAGAGGCAGCCTCCAGTCTCTTCAAGGCCGCCTCTTTCCCCACCACACAGAGCAGTTCATTGACCGGCTCGCTTACCGTACCGCCCGTGAGCGCGATGCGAATCGGCTGGAAGATCTTGCCGGCCGGGACTCCGCGCTCGTCCGCGAGCGCGCGTAACCGCTGCTCGAGCGCCTCCGCGGACCATTCCGCGTCGCGCAGTGCCGCGATCGCCGCCTGCAGCGCGCTCGCGGAGCCCGACGGATCCTTGGCCAGCTCCTTGGTCGCCTTGTCGTCCATCGCGACGAACTTGGGATCGAGCCGGACCGCCACCTGACGGGCGACCTCGATCGTGGTGCGCGAGCGAGTCTTCACCGCGGCGATTGCCCGGCGCACGGCATCCTCGTTGCCGTCCACTCCGAGGGTCGCGAGGTGGGGCGCCACGATCGGGAGCAACTCCTCGGCTGTGGCCGCCGAGAGATACTGCCCATTCATCCACTCGAGCTTCGTCATGTCGAACACGGCGGCTTTTTTCTGCACGCCCTCGAACGAGAACAACCGCACCATCTCATCCTGCGTCATGATCTCCCGGTCGCCGCCGGGACTCCAGCCGAGCAGCGCCAGGAAGTTGCGCATCGCGGCGGGCAAGATGCCCATGTGCTGGTAGTCGCCCACCGCCGTGGCACCGTGCCGTTTGGACAACTTCTTGCCGTCCGGACCGTTGATCATCGGGACGTGCGCGAAGACCGGTGTCGGGCTCCCCAGTGCATGGTACAACGCGATCTGTTTCGGCGTGTTGGAAATGTGGTCGTCGCCGCGCATCACATGCGTGATCGCCATGTCCACGTCGTCCACGACAACGGCGAGGTTGTAGATCGGCGTTCGGTCGGTCCGCAGGATGATGAAGTCCTTCAGGTCCTCGCCCTGAAAACTGATGCGCTCGTGGACGGCGTCGTCCCAGGCGATCTCGCCCGGTGGCATGCGGAACCGGATCGCGCCCTCGTCCATGTACGCCTTGCCCTCGGCCAGGAGCCGGTCGGCCGCCGCCTGATGACGCGCGATTCGGGCGCCCTGGAACACCAGCTCCTCGTCCCAATCGAGGCCCAGCCAGGTGAGGCCGTCGAGGATCACCTTGGTGTGCTCCTCAGTGGAGCGCTGCTTGTCGGTGTCCTCGATGCGCAGCAGGAACGTGCCGCCCGAGTGGCGGGCGTACAGCCAGTTGAGCAGGGCGGTGCGCGCACCACCCACGTGCAGGTATCCCGTGGGGGAAGGGGCGAAGCGGACGCGAACGGTCATGAGTGACGGCTCAAACGGAGAGGGGGGGATTCGAACCCCCGATAGGGTGTTAAGCCCTATGACGGTTTAGCAAACCGTTGCCTTCAGCCACTCGGCCACCTCTCCAGGCGACTGCAACACACGGAAATCTACAGAAGGCACCATCATTCTGCTTTGGAGCCTCGGCTGCGTCGCTTCCCCCGGGTCAGGCTCCACTTGAGAGCAGGTGGCGTGATCATGGTCGTCACGATCACCATGATGACGATTGCCAGAAAGTTGCCTCATCGATGATGCGCTCGCCGCCCACCGTGAGGGTGAGGCCGATACACCAACGCTTTCGTCAGCAGGATGCCCTGGCCGCGCAGCCGCGAGGCCCGGTGGCACAGGCGCGGCGAGAGGGTGGTGCCGGGTGCCAGAGCCTGCCTCGGGACACGAAGGCTTTGAGGGCCAGGATCGAGCTACAGGCAACACGACACAGCAACGGCCTCTCGGTCGAAAGAGTGTTCCCTACTTACCGCTCGCGGCCTCGATGGGCAAGGCAACCCACGATTCTGCCACCGTGCGGCGGGCTCAACTCCTACGGGTTGAATTGGCCGCCGCCGCTGCCCATCTTGCGCCTGTCAGCATTGTCACCTTCGTAAAGGAGTGATGGATTCAATGCCCTCAGCTGCTGTCACACCCACCCCACGATTCCGCAGCCGCGAACCGTGCATCGACGTGCCGACCATGAGGATCCACCACGAGGGTATGTGAGCGGGGCGAGTACGCCTTCCGCCGACGCCATGTCCTCGATCCCCACCCGAGATCTGATGTCGCGCGACGGCATCCTCCGCTCTGAGTTGGCTCGCGAGCTCGAGCGCATCGGCCAGGCCGACGTGCTTGTGGGGATCCCCAGCTTCAACAACGCGCGCACGGTGGGTCACGTGGTCCGCGCCGTCAGCGCGGGACTCGCCAAGTACTACCCGCACCTTCACTGCGTCCTGGTGAACTCGGACGGCGGGTCGACCGATGGCACGCCTGACATCGCGATCCAAGCTGACACCGGCCACCACGCCACACTGCTCGTGGATCATCGGCGCCAGCCGCTGCACCGCGTCGCCACCACCTACCTTGGCGCTCCGGGCAAGGGAAGCGCGCTGCGCACCATCTTTCGCGTGGCAGAGCTCGTAGGGGCAAAGGCGTGCGCGGTGGTGGACAGTGACCTCCGCAGCATCACGCCGGAATGGGTCGAGCTGCTCGTCGGACCGGTCCTCGAGCATGGGATGGACTTTGTCGCCCCTCTCTACTCGCGCCACAAGTACGATGGGACCATCACAAACGGGCTTGTGTATCCCCTCACGCGAGCGCTGTACGGCCGCCGCGTCCGCCAGCCAATCGGCGGCGACTTCGGCTTTTCGGGATCATTCGCGGCGCGGCTGCTGCGCGAGCCGGACGCTTGGGAGACAGACGTGGCCCGCTACGGGATCGACGTCTGGATGACCACCCGCGCCATCGCCGACGGGTGCCAGGTGTGCCAGGCGTACCTCGGGGCGAAGATCCACGACACGAAAGACCCCGGCGCCGACCTCACGGCGATGTTCACGCAAGTCGTGGGCACCGTCTTCGAATTGATGGAGCACTACCACGGCGTGTGGGCGCCGATCCGGGGGAGCGAGCCTGTCCCCGGCTTCGGCTTCCAATACACGGTCGGCGTCGAGCCGGTGGCGGTAAACGTGGAGCGGATGGTGGAGATGTACCGCATCGGGCAGGGCGACTTGATGCCCATTTGGCGCCGCTTCCTGCAAGCCGAGACGTGCCACGCGCTCGCCGGGCTCGCGGGAGCGCCAGCGGCCGCGTTCCGGTTCCCGGCCGAGGTGTGGGCCCGGGTCGTTTACGAGGCGGCCAGCGGATACCATCGGCGCGCCTTGCCCCGAGAGCACCTGCTGCGGGCCCTGATCCCGCTGTATCTCGGTCGCACCGCCGCGTTCGTGGTGCAGACCGCGGCGAGTGGCGCCGACGACGTAGAGGTCGAGATCGAAACACTGTGCGGGCTTTTTGAGTCCATGAAACCGCACCTGCTCGAGTGCTGGGACGCCCGGCGCCCAGAGCCTCTCCAGGGAGGACCCCGCTGATGGACACGAACTTCTGGAACGACGCGATCCTCGAGCCACTGCGCCGGTTCGCCGGCCTCGCCCTCGCGTTCCTGCTCAACAACTTCCTCGCGATGCTGGTCGTGCTGCTCGTGGGGGTGGTGGTGGCGTACCTGGTCCGTGGGACGCTCAGCGTGATCTTGCGAATCGCGCAGTTCGACCGCTTCTGCGAGCGACGAGGGGTGACGGCGGCGCTGCGGGCGGCTGGGGTCGAAGGCCCCCCTTCGCGGGCGACGGCGCGTCTGGGATACTGGCTCGTGATGTTCGTGTTCTTGATGTTGTCGCTTGCGGCGCTCAATATTGCGCCGGTCAATGACCTCGTGTCGCGGTTCTTCGTGTTCCTACCAAACGTCCTCGCCGCCCTGCTGATCCTGTTGCTCGGCTACCTCGCGGCCGCGTTCCTACAGCGGGCTACGTTGCTCACTGCGGTCAATGCGGGCGTCACCCGTGCTCGGGCGCTCGCCACGGCGGTGCAAGTCCTGGTCCTGCTCTTCACGGTTGCCGTGGCGCTCGAGCAGGTGGGCATCGGCCGCAACATCGTGCTCGCCACGTTTACGGTCGCGTTTGGAGCCGTGGGACTAGCGGCGGCGCTCGCGTTCGGTCACGCGGCCCGCGACTTGGCCAAGACGGTGCTCGAGCGGCAAATGACGAGCCCGAAAGACGAGGGGCTTGGGGGGATTACTCATCTGTAACTGGAGCTAGAAGAGACCGGGGAGGACCGCGAGTAGCGCCAGCATCGCCACGAACGCGCCGACGAGCCACTGGGTCTCGCTCCGAGGCCAGCTCGGCCAGCGGAAGCCTACGGCGCCGTCGCGCAGGGCCAGCGCAACGACCGCGGCCACGCCGAAGCCTGCGGGATTCCACCACAGCCACGAGACCCCGGGCGCGAACCGCGCGAGGACGAGGTTGGTGCCGAGCCCAGCGGCGAGGCCGAGGATGGCGCCTCGGCCGGTTGCGCCGCGCGTGAGCGCGCCCAAGGCGAAGACCGCGAGCACGGGGCCGTAGAAAGCCGACCCCACTTGGTTCACGAGTTCCAACACGCCTCCTCCGGTCCGGGCGAAGAGCATCCCCGATACAACTGCAAACGCTCCCCAGGCGAGCGAGGTAAGTCGGCCGAGCCAGACGGACTGCCCCCTGGGATCGAGGCCGAAGATGTCGTCGAGGGTGACTGCGGCAAGCGAATTGAGCGCCGAGTCAATTGACGACATCGCCGCGGCGAGAATGGCCGCGAGAAGGAGTCCCCGGAGCCCCACGGG
>DATBLG010000088.1:0-10356 GCA_036555485.1 Gemmatimonadales bacterium
GTGCAGTTCATCGGGCAGATCGGGGCGGTGACGCTGTTGCGCCGGCGAGCGCCGGACATGCCGAGGCCGTTTCGGATGTGGCTCTATCCCTTGCCGAGCCTCGTCGCGTTACTGGGATGGATCTTCATTTTTGCCACGACGCCGCCCACGGTTATCGCGTTTGGCTTGGGCGCGCTGGCGCTTGGTGCGGTGTGTTTCGTGGTGTGGTCGTGGAAGGGGCGAACCTGGCCGTTCGAGGCACGACGCTATGCCTAGAGTCTTCGCGCACATCGTCCTGGCGGTCGGCATCGGCGGCGCCCCCGTGTGCGCGCAGCAAATGCCCGCGCAACCGGCGCCCGGCCCCCATCGCACCTACGTGTTCGTCCATGGGGCCTGGGGAGGCAGCTGGGACTGGAGAGTGGTCGACTCGCTCTTGACGCTGCGCGGTCATCGGGTCGTGCGCGCTTCCTTGACCGGCTTGGGAGACCGCGTGCACCTCGCCTCGCCAAGCATCGGCCTGACCACGCACATCGACGACGTGGTGAACGTGATCCTGTGGGAGGGGCTGCGTGACGTCACCCTGGTAGGCCACAGCTACGGCGGCATGGTAGTCACCGGGGTTGCGGACCGGATTCCCGAACGCATCCGCCGCGTCGTCTACCTCGACGCGTTCCTGCCGCAGTCGGGGGAAACGGCCTTTGACCTGGTGGATTCCGCCGGGGCGACGTTTCTGCGTACCAGTGCCCGGGACGGGTTCATCATCCCCGGGTGGGTGACGGACGTTACGGTGATCCCTCGGGACGTGCCGCATCCGCTGCGCACCTTTACGGACACGCTGCGCCTCAGCAATCCCGCGTCGTCCCGCATCGCGGGCGTTTACATCCTGACGTTCGAGCCGGGGAAGACACCCGACCCATTTCAGCGATTTGCGGACCGCGCGGCAGCCAGAGGCTGGCCCGTGCACCAGATGGAGGCCGACCACATCCCGGAGCGTTCGGCACCGGCCGCTCTCGTCACACTGCTGGAACGAATCCCGTAGCATGCGACCTTTCCGGCGACGCTGCTCGTGGACTACGTGCGAGTCTACGGGCGACGGTAGTTGACGTCCAGGATGTCCAGCCGCACCAGGTGCGGGCCGAGCCGTGCGCGGAAGTCGGCGAAATCCTTCTGCTCGCGCGGCGTCCACCCCACCTCGGCGATCGCCAGGAGCCGCGGGTAGGCCATGTACTCGACGTGCTTGGGATGGCGAATGTACTCCGTCCAGGTCTGCCCCTGGAGGCCGAGCACGTGGTGGGCGGCTCCGGTCGCGAGCGCCGGCGGTACCGGCTCGAACGCGTACACGGTGTCCAGCGGCAGGAAGCCGCCGATCGCCGGGGGTTCGACCGCCAGGTCCTGCGACTGGTAGTAATCGAGGTAGGTGTGGGAGGTGGGCGTCATCACGACGTCGTGCCCGGACTGCGCGGCAGCGATGCCCCCGTCCATCCCGCGCCACGACATCACGGTGGCATTGGGCGCGAGGCCGCCTTCGAGAATCTCGTCCCACCCCACGAGCGACCGGCCGCGTGCCGTGAGAAACGCATCCATTTGGCGAATGAACCAGCTCTGCAGCTCGTGTTCGTCCTTCAACCCGAGCTCGCGGATTCTCGCCTGCGCGCGCGGGCTCGCCTGCCATTCGGGTTTTGCCGCCTCATCACCGCCGATGTGGATGTAGCGCCCCGGGAATAGTGTCAGCACCTCGGTCAGCACGTCCTGCAGAAAGCGGATGGTGGCGTCTTCCGGGTTGAAGATGTGCGTGTTGACTCCCCAATGGGTCAGGACTTCGAGCTGGGCCCCGGTGTTGCCCAGCTCGGGATAAGCGGCGATCGCCGCCTGGGCGTGACCGGGCATCTCGATTTCCGGGACGATCGTCACGAAGCGCGCTTGCGCGTACGCCACGATTTCGCGCACGTCATCCTGCGTGTAGAACCCGCCGTGCGGACGCTTGTCGTACTGCCATTGCATGGTGTCCGCGTACGCATGTTGAATGCCGATGAGCGTCTCGCGGCGCCACGCCCCCACCGACGTCAGCCGCGGGTACTTCTTGATCTCGATCCGCCACCCCTGGTCATCGGTCAGGTGCCAGTGGAAGCGATTCATCTTATGAAGTGCCAGCAGGTCGATGAACTTCTTGACGAACTCCTTGGGCATGAAGGACCGCGAGACGTCGAGATGCGCGCCCCGCCACGGGAACCGCGGGATGTCCTCGATCTCCACGGCCGGCACCGTCCAGGCCACGCCCGTGACCGGCGCCGAGCGGAAGATTTCCGGAGGCAGGAGCTGCCGCAACGTCTGTACGGCGTAGAACGCCCCAGCGGGCCGGAACGCGCGAATCGTAATCCCCCTCGGCGCCACCGTGAGTCGGTACCCCTCGTCGCCCAGCCGCGCGAGCGACGGGTCGAGACGCACTGAAACCACCCGGCCGGGGCCTTCCACTGGGGTGGTGCCGGTTACCGCCAATCGATACCCGGTGGCCGGCGACAACCAATCGGCAAGCTGGTATCCCACCGGGCGAGTCGCACGATCGGTCACGATCACGGTCCCCGGCGCGAGGGTGAACACGCCGGTGCCCGGCGTCACTCGGACCGGTCGGGGAACGATGGACAGGGTCTGCGCGGCGGCGGTGCCTACGCCGGCGACGAGGGCGACGATCACGATCCACTGGGAGGGGCGCATGGGCAGTACGATAGCGCGCTCCGGCGCGGTGAGCTATGGTTACCGCCCCTATGGAACGACGCACGTTTGTTCACACCCTGGGCGCGGCCGCCGCGGGCGGACTGCTGGCGCCCCGTTGGGGAACGGCCAAGCGACTGGAGCGCATCGGGCTGGAGTTGTACGCCGTGCGCCACACGATGGCCCGAGACCCGGAGCGCACGCTCGCGGCGATACGCGCCATCGGCTACACCGACGTCGAGCTGCTCTGGTCGTTCGACAACTTTGGGCGCACGCCCGCACAGGTCGCCGCCGCACTCAAGAGCGAGGGACTGCGGGCGCCGTCGGCGCACATGTCCGCAGAGACGATCTTCGTGGGGTGGGAGCGTAGCCTCGAGATCGCGAAGCAACTCGGTCACGAGTATCTGATCGTTCCCGATTTCGAGGACTGGACCAAGCGCACGCTCGACGATTGGTTGGAGTGGGCCGATCGTTTCAACACCGCGGGCGCGGTCGCGCGCCGTGCGGGCATCTGGCTCGCGTTTCACAACGAGGCGTATCACCAGAAGCCGATTGATGGCAAGGTGCCATTGGACGTGTTCATCGGCCGCCTCGATCCGTCGGTCACGCGACTCCAGCTCGACGTCGGCAACATGTTGATGGGGGGCGGCGACCCGATGCAGTACCTCCAGAAGTATCAGGACCGCTTCTGGAGCTTCCATCTCAAGGACACCGTGCCTGACCGCTCGAGCGACACCCGTCTGGGCACGGGCATCTTCGACTTCAAGCGCTTTCTCGCGGCCGTGCCGGCGCTGAACAGCAAGCCCTGCTACGTCGAGGACGAGAATGCCGGCGATGAGCTGGCCGCGGCACGCGCGAACTTTCAATACCTGCACGGACTGGACTTCTGACCATCCGCTCGGCCCGGCCATGACGCTGGTACAAGTCGCCCCACCCAGCGAGCAGGACATCGACCTGTCCCGCACCTATGATGCGGTGGTTGTGGGCTCCGGCGCCGCCGGCGGCATGGCCGCCCACGTCCTGACATCCCAGGGGATGCAGGTGCTGATGCTCGAGGCCGGGAAGAAGCTTCCCATCGAGCAGGAGCTGCGCTCGATGGAGTGGCCCTACGATCATCCGCGGCGCGGCGGCTTGGCACCGGGATCACACGGCCTGTCATTCAACGAGTACACCATCCGGCAGCCTCCGTACGCGAAGGCCGCGGCGTTCCGACACGTCTATTCGTATGTCGGGGGATGGTCGGGTGGGGACTACGTCAAGAACATACTCGTGGACGAGAAGGATCACCCCTACACCGGGACCCGCTACGCCTGGGTGCGGGCGCGGGCACTGGGTGGCAAGACCAACATCTGGGGCCGCCTGGCGCTCCGCCTCTCGGACTTCGACTTCAAGGCCAAGACCCACGACGGGTACGGGGAGGACTGGCCCATCTCCTACGCCGACGTGGCGCCATACTACGACAAGGTCGACCTCTACCTCGGCATCTCCGGCTTCAAGGAGAATCTGCCGCACCTGCCGGACAGCCTGTTCCAGCGACCCACCAAGCTCAACGTCGCCGAGGTGAACCTGCGGCGGAAGCTCGCGGCGATGGGACGGGTGTTGACCCCCTATCGCGCCGGCGTCACGACCGATGGTCTGAAGCACAACACGTACCGCAGCAAATGCTTTGGTCGCGGCGCGTGCGGCCGGCGTCCCGGCGGCTGCGACATCCACGCCGCATTCGATTCACCGACGGGGCTCATCTACCCGGCGATGGACACCGGGAAGCTCACGCTCCGGACCAACTCCATCGCGCACCAGGTGCTGGTGGACCCGAACACGGGGCGGGCGCGTGGCGTCTCCTTTGTCGACAGCCAGAATCGCCGTACCTATGAGGCGAAAGCCAAGGTCGTCGTCCTGGCGGCTTCCACGTTGGAAAGCGCCAGGTTGATGTTGTTGTCGCGCTCGCGCCAGCATCCCAACGGCATCGGCAACTCGAGCGACCATGTCGGTCATAACTTCTGCGAGCACGTCATGGGCCCGGGCGTGACCGGCCTGGTGAAGGAGCTGGTTGGGAAACCGCATACCCTCGACGACGGCCGGCCGGGCGGGTTCTACATTCCCCGGTTCCGCAACCTGCAGGACCGGCAGCCGGGGTTCATTCGTGGGTACGGATTCGAAGGCGGCAGCGGCCACTCGATCTTCCCCGCGGGGGTGGACGCCCCCGGATTCGGCGCCGGGTTCAAGCAGACCGTACGGGACCACGCCGGGGCGTTCATCAGCATGGGCGGCTTCGGGGAGGTGCTGCCCCGGTACGAGAACTCCGTCGACCTGGACCCTGAAATGAAGGACCGTTGGGGGATCCCGGTGCTGCGCTTCCATTACCAGTTCGGCGACAACGAGCGCAAAATGTGTGAGGACATGGCCGTGTCGGCCCGCGAGATGTTCGAGCAAGCGGGCATCGAGGTGGTCGGCGTGGACAGCACGATCCTCACCGAGGGGTGGTCGATCCACGAGCTGGGCACCGCGCGCATGGGCACGGATCCCAAGACGTCGGTGCTGAATCAGTTTCAGCAGTCCCACGACGTCCGCAACCTGTTCGTCGTGGATGGGTCGAGCCACGTGAGCGCGTCGTGCCAAAACCCCACCTGGACCATCATGGCGTTGGCGTGGCGCTCCTGCGAATACCTGGCGGACGAGTTCAGGAAGGGGGCTCTATGATCTCGCGTCGCGACATGATCGCGGCCACCGCGGCGGCGCTGGTAGTCCCCTGGGACACGGTCGGCTCGGTTCGGTTCCTGACGCCGGCGGAGTACGCGCTGCTGGACGAGCTGAGCGAGCTGATCATTCCGACCGATGCGCACTCGCCCGGGGCTCGCGCAGCCGGGGTGGCCGGCTACATCGACGCGCGGCTCGCGGAGTCGCTCGAGCCCGACTGGCAGGCCCGGTGGCGCGCCGGCCTCCAGGCCGTGGAGGCGCTGTCCCGGGAGCTGAATGGCAAGCCGCTGCTCGAGGCCACCCCGGACCAGCGAGTTCTCGTCCTGACACGGATGGCGGCCGGCGAGGCGGACCCCAAGACCCCTCTTGACCACTTCTTCAAAGAGCTCAAATGGTGGACCGTGTTTGGGTACTACACGTCCGGGATCGGCATCCACCAGGACCAGGAATACAAAGGCAACGTGTACCAGTCTGGGGAGTACGCCGGATTCGACCCGCAGTAAGGGCCGTTGCCTGCTTCCCACACCCCCCGGGGGGGACGGCGCCAGGTTGCTCTTGCGAGGTGCCGAGCCAACGTGTATTTCCTACCTCCGAGTTAGTTCCTTGGGTTGTCCTCCGTAGGAGGGCAGGCGTATGAGGTTAGGCCGTGACCTCGTTGCCGTTTTGTGTGCCAGTCTTGTCAGCCTGTTTCCGGCTGACGCGACAGGACAAGCTGTTACTACCTCCCCGGCCACCCTGATCATCCGCACCGATGACGTGGGCATGAGCCACAGTGTCAACATGGCCATGCAACGGCTCGTGGAAACCGGATTGCCGATGTCCGTGACCGTCATGTTCGCCTGCCCCTGGTATCAGGAGGCGGTCGAGATCCTGAAGCGCCATCCCGAAGTGTCGGTCGGGGTCCACCTGACGCTGAATTCAGAATGGAAGCACTACCGGTGGGGGCCGGTCGCGGGCAGCGAAGCGGTCCCCTCGCTCGTCGACAGTAACGGATACTTCTTCCCATCGGCTGAAGCGTTGCACCAGAATCATCCGGTGCTGGCCGAAGTCGAACGAGAGCTGCGCGCCCAGATTGATCGGGCGCTCCGCTCGGGAGTCAAGATCGATTTCGTCGATCCGCACATGGGGACGGCGACCGCGTACCCGGAGTTCCGGGAGATTACCGAGCGGGTGGCGCGGGACTATTCGCTCGGCATCATGGGCTACTTCGGCGAGACGATGGATTCGCCGCAATACTGGGCCGCGCCAAAAAAGAAGGTGGACAGCCTCGTGGCCATGATCGACCGCCTGCCATCGGGTGTGACGGTCGTGGTGACCCATGTGGGGCTCGACGACGCGGAGCTCGGCTCGCTGCTCGACATGAACACGTCCCAGCCACTCCCCGATATGAGCAAGAACCGGCAGGGAGAGCTGGATGCCTTGACGTCACGCCGCTTCACCCGGGCCCTCAAGGCCCGGAACGTAGAGCTCATCACGTTTCGCGATTTGATTAGCAGACAGGGCCTACAGGCCATGCGCAGACCCGCAGAATGAGGGGGGGACCATCATGAAAGGGATGCTGCAAAGTCAGCGAGGGTTCGCGACGAGTCGTCTCCACATCCTTTGTGTTGTGGGGATGAGTTTGCTTGCCGCACTGGTGTTGACCACACCGGCGTCGGGCCAGCAAGCTGAGACAAGGAATGTCAGCGGAAAGGTCACGAGCCCGGATGGCGGGGCGTTGCGGGGTGTCACCATCCGCATCCGGGGAACGACCACCAGTACCACCACGGACGCGGAGGGGAGATATACCCTCGACGTGCCTTCCGATGCGGTGCTGGTGTTCGGGCTGATCGGGTATCGCGGAGTCGGCCACGGGGTCGCCGGACGGACCACGGTCGACGTGGTGATGGAACCCGTCGTCACCGTGTTGCCCGAGGTCGTCGTCACCGGCTACACGTCGCAGCGTCGAGCTGACATCACGGGAGCCGTGTCGACGGTCGACGTCGACGCCGCGAACAGAAGGTCCGCCCCGAGCGTGTTGCAGCGGTTGGACGGCAACGTGGCCGGGGTCACGGTGGAGAACAGTGGATCACCCGGCTCGCGCAGCACCGTGCGGATCCGCGGGATCAGCTCCTTTCAGAACAACGATCCGCTGATCATCGTCGACGGGTCAGGGGTGCAGGATTCCTATCTCAACTGGCTCAATCCCAACGAGATCGCGTCGATCCAGGTGCTGAAGGATGCATCGGCGGCCGCCATTTACGGTTCTCGGGCCGGTAATGGTGTCATCATCATTGAAACCAAGCGCGGCGGTGCGGGACGGCGCCAGATCAATTTGGATGTCCGGACCGGCTTTTCCAGTCCGACCCGCGGGTATGACGATTTCCTCATTACGGACGCTCTGCAGTATTTCGAGGTGGTCAGGCAGAGCTACTTGAACGCGGGGTTGGCGGTGCCCCAAAACGTCTATGGGGATCCGAACAATCCGAGCGTTCCGGCGTTCATCTGGCCGAACGACGGCGTCAATCAGACGACCGACACGCTCGACACCAGCGGCTATGCGTATTTCAGCAACCTGATCATGCCCGGCAGCGCCGGGACGAATTGGTGGGACGCCGTGTTTTCGCGGGCCTTGGTTAAGGACGCCAACCTGTCGGTCTCCGGCGGGGGCGAGGATAACGCGTACAACGTCGCCTTCCATGTCCTCGATCAGGACGGCACGGCGGCGTACAACCGGTTCACGCGCGGGACGGTGCGGATCAACACCGCCTTCACGGTGGGCAAGGTGAGCGTCGGTGAGAACATCGCGCTGTCGCGCGAGCAGCATAACGGCGGGCTCCCGGACGACCCGACCGGCTACGCCGAAGACGGCATCCTGGGCAAGAACATCCTGATGCAGCCGGTCGTCCCGGTGCGGGACATCGCCGGGAATTTCGCCTCGGGGAAAGCCGTCGGCCTGGGAAATCAGAGCAATCCGCTCGCCTTTGCCTTCGGCCGCAAGGACGATGTGAGTACCAACGACCGGATATTCGGGAATGTGTTTGCGGGCATTGATGCGACGGCGAACATCTCGTTCAAGACCCGCTTCGGGTTCAACCTCGGTCAAGGCTCGTTCAGAGGGTTCACCCCCATCCGGCCTGAGGACTCCGAGCCCGCGTTGGTGAACGGCATCACCGAGAATTACAACCAGTCCACGTCGTGGAGCTGGAGCAACACGCTGAGCTACCTGAAAGCGTTTGACCAGCACAATGTCGCCGTGTTGCTGGGGCAGGAAGCGAACGCGAGCACCACGCGGTTTTCCGCTTCCGGGATTTCGAACCTCATCAACGCTGGTGAAGACAGCCGGTACATTCAGGATGCCCTCGGTGACGCCGCTTCGAAGAACGTGACCAGCACCGGGACGACCGGCTCGCTGCTCGGGTTCTTCGGCAAGATCGACTACAACTATGCCGGCCGCTATTTCGTGAGCGCGACGGTGCGCCGAGACGGGTCGTCCCGCCTGGGGCCGTCGAATCGGTGGGGCACATTCCCGGCCGTCGGGTTGGGCTGGAGAGTGAGCCAGGAGTCCTTCCTGTCGCGCAGCACGTTCATTTCGAACCTGATGCTGCGGGTCGGCTACGGGATCACCGGAAACGAGAACATCCCCCAGGGCCGCATCGTGAGCCAATTTGGCGGCAACCGGGGTGACACGTTCTACGACATCGGAGGCAGTAACAGCTCGATTCAGCCCGGATTCCGGCAGACCTCGCTCGGGAATGCGGACCTGAAGTGGGAAGAGAACAAATCCACGAACGTGGGCGTGGACGTCACGTTCCTCAACGACCGGGCCAATCTGGTCGTCGATCTCTACTCGCGGGCGACGAGCAACCTGCTGTTTGACCCCCCGTTGCCCGGAACGGCAGGCATCGCGGATCCCCCGATCATCAATATCGGGAAGATGAAAAACACGGGCATTGATTTCTCGCTCGGTTACCGTGGTACCATCGGCGAGGGCACCCTCTGGGGGGTGACGTTCAACGGCAGCCACTACAAGAACAAGATCGTCCAGATCGACGGCGTGCAGAACTTCTTCTTCGGTCCGATCGCGACCCGGTACGGCAACCAGGTGATCAACCAGGTTGGGTTCCCGATCGGTTCGTTCTACGGCCTCGTGGCGGATGGTTTCTTCCTGGATGCGACCGAAGTGGCGAACCACGCAACCCAGGATGGGGCCGCGCCCGGCCGGATCAGGTTCAAGGACGTGAATGGGGACGGTCAGATCACCTTGGCGGACCGCACGGTGATCGGGAGTCCGCATCCGGATTTCACGGCCGGGTTGGATTTGACCCTGCGCCGGGGTGCCTGGGACCTGAGCGCCACACTGTTCGGGACGTTCGGGAATCAGATCTTCGACGTGCAGAAAGAGTTCTACGTGTTCCGGAATTTCAGCACCAACGTGCGGCAAGACCTCTTGACCGATTCCTGGACGCCGCAGAACCCGAACGCCAAGTATCCGCGACTGGATGTGAACGACAACTTCAGTCACGCGCTCAGCAGCTTCTATATCGAGGACGGGTCGTACGTGAGGCTGCGCAGCCTGCAGCTCGGGTATACCATTCCCCCGGCCTGGATCCGCTGGATCCCAGCCTCGAGAGTCTATATCGAGGCGGAGAACCTGTTCACCATCACCGGGTACCCGGGTCTCGATCCGGCGCTGCCGGCGGCGAACATCTTCGGACCGGCAGGCGACATCCGGGATCAGTATCGCGGTGTCGACCGGGGAACGTATCCCAGCAACAGAACGATCATCTTCGGCATCACGACCTCGTTCTAGCGACTCGTCTATTCATTGGGAGGAAGGGAAGACGATGAAAACGCTAAAAAGGTACCGGCGGCTCGGTACGACGGCGCTCGTGGTGTTGATCGCCAGCGTCGCGTACAGCTGCAAGGATTTTCTCGTTGGCAACCCCCAGGGGAGCCTGGACGAGATTACGCTCACGAACCGGGTGGGCG
>DATBLG010000014.1:0-3006 GCA_036555485.1 Gemmatimonadales bacterium
ACGTAGTTGTTGCGCGCGTAGTCCATGATCGAGTACGACGTGCCGTGCTGTCGCGTATAGGTCGGGCTGCGTAGCGAGTCGACCGGGTAATAGCCCGATGACAGCTGATTGTGCGGCAGGCCGAGCGTGTGTCCCACCTCATGGGTGGCCACGTAGGCCACCATTTCTCCCATCACCGAGTCGGGGAACGGCAGGGCGCGGGCACGCGGGTCCACCGCCCCCGCCTGGGCCCAGTACCAGGCTTGCAGCAGGCTCGTGATGTTGTGAAACCACCCGATGTTCGACTGCAGGATCTCACCGGTCCGCGGGTCGTTGACGTGGGGGCCGTAGGCGTTTTCGATGGTGGACGGCAGCCAGCGAATCGCGGAGTACCGGGCGTCATCGAGATCGAACTCCGGGTCCTCCTGCGGTGTGGGCGCGCGCCGGGCCATGATGGCGTTGCTGAACCCCGCGGCGCGGAATACCGGCTCCCACATCCCGACGCCCTTGATGAGCCAGGGCACCCACTTCTCCGGCGTCGCCGGGTCGAGGTAGAAGATGATGGGTTTCACCGGATCGCTCACCGCGGCGTTCGGATCCTTGGGCTCCAGTCGCCACCGGGTGATGTAGCATCGCGTGGGCACCCGCGGGTCGTCCGTCCCGAAATCCTCGTAGCTCACCGAGAAGAACCCAACCCGGTTGTCGCAGAGGCGCGGCTGCATCGCCTGTTCCGGCAAGAGCACCATCGAGAAATTCGTTGGAATGGTGACGGTGTTGAGCGTCCGATCGGGGAAGCCACCTGCGGCACCGGGCACCGAGTCCACCTCGAAGGTCTGCAGCGCCGTCACCTCCACGTTGCGCGGGAAGCTCCGCGCGCGCTCGACGAGCGAGCGCGACGGATCGAACCGACGCACGCGCATGCCGAGCTGGCGCACGTTGAGCTCCGACACGTCGGTCGTGAACAGACTCGTCACTTCGACGACGGCGTTCGAATCCTTCACGCTCCAGGCGGCGATGTCGAAGCTCTTGATGATCGGCGGGGTGTTCGAGAGGCTCACCGCGCGGCTGACCGGGAGCGTCGAGTCGGCGCGCATGGCGTAGCTCACCATCCGCAGCAGTACCCGGTTCCCGATCCGGTCCCAGCGCACCACCCGTGCGGCGATCTGCTCGCCGGCATAGCCCACGCCGCGAATCGTGCCGCGGCGGTCCACCACCAGCCGGAACTCGCGGCCCAACATCGCCCGCGGCACTTCGTAGAACAGCTTCTCATCGATGCGATGCACGATGAACACGCCGGAGTCGGTCACCGCATCTTTGGTGATCACCTGGGCATAGGGGCGTGGTCCCTGGGCGGGCCGAGTCGTATCGCTCCGGGCGCGAGCCGGCGGCTGCTGCCCGGCCGCGGGTTGGGCGCCGGCGGGCGCGGGCGCCGGCCCGCCCGGCGACGAAGCGGCGCGACTGCAGGCCAGAACCGCGAGCGTGAGCGCGGCGAACGGGGAAAGTCGCATCATGGTGATTCTCCTCGAAACGAATGGGGCGGAAACAACCGTGACGACGCGTCCAGGTGTCGCGAGACGTTACGGCGCGGCGCGGCGCCGCGCCAGTTGCCGCTATCGGGTGATCAACCGCACGGCTCGCTCGTAGAAAAAGTAGTCCCAGGCCCAGTTGATCAACACGAACAGCTTGTTGCGGAACCCGATGAGCTGGATCAGGTGCACCACCAGCCAAACGACCCACGCCGGGAACCCCCTGAAGGCGATCCCGCGGATGTAGGCGACAGCGGCATTCCGGCCGATGGTCGCGAGCTGGCCGGGGTCGCGGTACCGGAACGCCACCGCAGGCTCCCCGCGGAGCTGCCGGGCGATCGTCTCGGCCGCGGTTTCGGCCATCTGCATCGCGACCGGGGCCATCATGGGGAGCGGGGCGCCATCGGTTTCCAGGCTGGCAGCATCGCCCACCACGAACACCTCCGGATGCCCGGCGAGTTGCAGCGTGGGTCCAACCACGACGCGGCCCAGTCGCCCGGTGGGCAGGCCGAGCCGCTCGGCGAGCGACGCCGCCCGGACCCCGGCCGCCCAGATCAGCGTCCGGGCGGGGATCACCTCCCCGCTTTTGAGACGCGTGTTGCTGCCGTCGAAATCGGCCACGGCGGCGCCATGGCGCACCTCCACATGCTTCCGCCAGAGCGTCGCCGCAGCCGCCTCCGACAGCTTCGGGGGCATCCCGGCGAGCAGCCGGTCGCCGGCCTCGAGCAGCAACACTCGGACGTCCTTGAGGTTGAGACGCGGGTAGTCCTTCACCAATACCAGCCGAATCAGCTCGGAGAGCGCGCCGGCCATCTCGACGCCCGTCGGTCCACCGCCCACCACCACAAAGGTCAGGAGGGCACGCCGCCACTCGGGGTTGGGCTCCAGCATCGCCCGCTCGAAGCACGTGAGGACGTGATTGCGAATCTTGACGGCATCGGCGACGTCCTTCAGGCCGAACCCGTGTTGCTCCACGCCCGCCAGTCCGAAGAAGTTGGTTTGGGCACCCGCGGCCACGACCAGGAAATCGTACGGGATCGGATGGCCGTCGGTCAGCACGCGACGCGCGCCGAGGTCGATCCCCGTGACGCAGGCCAGCCGGAACTCGAGATTCTTTTGGCCGCGCAGGATCGCCCGCACCGGCTTGGCGATTTCTTCCGGCTCGAGACCGGCGGTCGCGACCTGGTACAACAGCGGTTGGAACAAGTGGTAGTTGTGTTGATCGACCAGTACGACCTGCACCGGCGCCTTCCGCAGCGCGCGCGCTGCCCGAAGGCCGCCGAATCCCGCGCCGATGATGACCACGGTGCATGGCACGCCGGGTAGTCTACACGTGCCGGTCGAGCGTCGTCCAGCTTTACTGCTCTCCGGACGTTGTGTATCATCCGTCCGACTTTCACCCTCCCCCCACCTCCACCCCCGGAGCCGCGATGTCCCGCGTGACCGCCCTCACGCACTCGCTCGTCGGCAAGAAAATCCTCATGGCGGTCAGCGGTGTCGT
>DATBLG010000032.1:0-2620 GCA_036555485.1 Gemmatimonadales bacterium
CTCCCCTGGGGCGCGCCCGTCAACTTCCTTGGCCTTCCCGAAGGAGAAGCGCACGATCTCGATGCCGCGGGGGTGGTGATTCTGCCGGTGCCCTACGAGGCGACCGTGTCGTACATGGGTGGCACCCGCTTCGGACCGCGACGCATTCTCGAGGCGTCGCGCTACATCGAGCTGTACGACCACGAGCTGGATACGGAGCCGCATACCGTCGGGGTCCACACCCTCCCCGAGCTGTTGCTGTCGGGGGCGGGGCCGGAAGTCGCCCTGGGCGAGCTGCGGAAGGCGTGCGACGCGCTGCAGGCGCAGGGCAAGTTCGTCATCATGCTGGGGGGTGAGCATTCCATTTCCGCGCCGCCGATCCAGGCGCATGCCCGACGGCTCGGCGACAAGCGGCTCAGCGTACTGCAGCTCGACGCCCACGGTGACCTGCGCCCCAAGTACGAGGGGACGTCGTTTTCGCATGCCTGTGTGATGTACCGGGTGCACCAGGAGGTGGATCTCGTCCCGGTCGGGATCCGGGCGATCACGAGCGACGAACGGGCCCTGATGCGGGCCAAGAATATTCCCACGATCTTCGGTCACGAGCTCGATCCCGAGGGGAAATGGATCGAACGGGCGCTGGCGTCGCTTGGGCCCGATGTGTACGTGACCATCGATATCGATTACTTCGACCCGAGCCTCGTCCCGTCCACCGGGACCCCGGAGCCGGGGGGCGGCACGTGGTATCCCACGCTGCGCCTGCTCGACCGCGTGTTCGCCGAGCGCCACGTCGTGGGGGTGGATCTCGTGGAGCTGGCGCCGATTCCCGGCGTCGTCGCTCCCGACTTCCTCGCGGCCAAACTGGTGTACAAGCTGGTGGCGTATCACCAGCGCGCCCGCCATGCAGACAGCCGACGACGCTAGCGCCGTTTCCTTCGCCGTCGCGTTCGTCGCCGGCCTGTTGAGCTTTCTGTCCCCGTGCGTGCTGCCGTTGATCCCAAGCTACGTCGGGTTTCTCACCGGTCTCTCGGCCGAGGAGATGCAGGTGCGGCGCGGCACGGCCCTGCTGCACGCCCTGTGGTTCGTGGGCGGGTTCACCCTCATTTTTGTGGCGCTGGGCGCGACGGCCTCGGCCCTGGGGGCGCTCTTCCTCCTCTCCCAGGTGTGGATCGCGCGGGTCGGCGGCGTCCTGGTGATCCTGTTCGGGCTCTACCTGCTCGGGATCTTGCGGCCGGCGTTCCTGATGCGCGAACGACGCGTCCACCTCGCCCGGAAGCCGCTCGGCTACGTCGGCTCGTCGGTCGCCGGGATGGCGTTCGGCGCCGCGTGGACGCCGTGCATCGGCCCGATCCTGGGCGCCATCCTGACCCTGGCGGCGACGCGCGGCAGCGTAGGGCAGGGGACGACGCTGCTCGGCGTGTACGCGCTCGGCCTCGCTGTCCCGTTCCTATTGACGGCGCTCGTGCTCGACCGCTTTCTCGTCTGGTTCCAGCGGTTTCGCCCCTATCTCGTGTGGGTCGAGCGGGTGTCGGGCGTCCTGTTGATCGTGCTGGGACTACTGCTCGTCACCGACAAATTCACGTTGCTGGCGGGGTACCTGCAGGGACTCACTCCGGAGTTCCTGAAGAGCAGACTATAGATAGGAATCGCGAGTAAACTCGCGACTCGGCTGAACTGTCACGTGAAGTGACGGCCGTCGCTTTCAGCGACAGCCAGCCGAGGCGCGGCTTCAGCCGCGAACGACGTTGCTCGCGGCCACATGGTCTCGCAGTATGAAACTCCCAACTTCCCGAGGTGCCATCGTGCTCGAACAATTCAAGCAGTTCATGCTGGAGACGAATGCGTTCTCCCTGGCGATCGGCGTGGTCATCGGCGGCGCTGTGGCGAAGCTGGTGGCAGCACTGGTCGCCGATCTGATCATGCCGATCATTTCCCTCATTCTCCCCGGTGGTGCCTGGCGGGAGTTCAGCATCGGGCTGGGGGAAGGGAATGACCCCCTGAAGATCGGGGACCTGCTCGGGAACGCGATCGATTTCCTGATCATCGCGATTGTCGTGTACATCGTGGTCGCCAAATTGTTCAAACTGCAACCCAAGAAATGAGTCGTCGCGGCGGTCCACGGGGCGGCGCCCTGGTCGGGTTGCTCGCCCTCGTGACGATGCTCCAGGGGGCCCGCGTGGGCGAGTCGCCGGTCGTGGTGCGGTTTGCGGAAGGGGTGGTGCTCCGGTTGTTCGCGACGCTGGCGGGACGCGCCCCTCCGGATAACCATGGCTGGTTCGTCACCGATCCGGTCCCGGCGTTCGTGCGTTTCGAAGGGCCGCTCTCCCTGTCCGGGCCGGTGTGGCGCATCGAGCTCGAGAGCCCCCGCTGGCCCGCGGCGCCACGCCCATGAAGGGCGAGGGTGCCAAGCTGCGGGTATAATTCGGCGGCCCGAGCCAGGGTTCCCGGTTTCCGGGTCGCATGCCATCACCAACTCGAGGAGGTCGTATGCTGCGTTGGCCGAGCACCGTGGATCGCGCGGCAATGATGGTGGTCGCAGCACTGGTCGCGGGTTGGGCGCCTCTGACCGCTCAGCAGACCGCCACTCAGGCACCGGTGGCGGGGGCGGCCACGGCCGAGGCGAGCGCGCCGAGCGCACGGC
>DATBLG010000058.1:0-32586 GCA_036555485.1 Gemmatimonadales bacterium
GACGCGTCTCGTATGTGGCCACCAGGACGTTGACGCCGAGTGTCCCTACCAGCACCGCCAGTTGCGTGTCGGAGAGCTGGGGTGGCGCTTGTCCCGCGCCCAGCCGGGCGATGGCGTCCTGCACCAACTCGAAGCAGGTGATGGACATGAACCCGACGATCGCCAGCGCCCCCAGGGTTTCGAACTTCCCATGGCCATAGGGGTGATCCTCGTCGGGTGCCTTGGAGGCGACCCGGATGACAACGAAGCCGAGGACGTTGTTCAGCGCGTCCACGATGGAGTGCAGGGCATCCCCCAAGACGGCGAGAGAGCCCGTGGCGATTCCCACCGTGAGCTTCGCGACGACGACGGCCAGATTGGCGAGGAAGAGACCGACGAGCACTCGTCTGACGAGGGCGGTCCGATCGAGCGCCTCGGGCCGGGCGGAAGGCATGGCAAGGAAGGTTGTTAAAGCGGGGTGCCGGAGTCAACCCACCGCCTTGATAAGCGCACCTTTGAGGTACCCCGTTTCCGGGATGTTCAGAATCTCTGGATGGTCGGCGCTCGCACCGGTGACGCGGACCAGCTCGAGGCGGCGACCGCTGTCCCGGCTCGCGGCCCCCAGCATCTCCAGGAAATCGGCTCGGTGAACGTGGTAGGAGCAGGAGCAGGTCAGCAGCACGCCGCCGGGCTCGAGCAACCGCATCGCTCGCAAGTTGATCTCTTTGTAGCCGGCCAGGGCACGGCCCACGCTGGAGCGCGTTTTGGCGAAGGCCGGCGGGTCGAGGACGATCGTGTCGAAGCGTTCCCGCTGCCGCTCGAGCCCACGCAACAACTCGAACGCGTTGGCCTCGCGCCAGGTGATGTTGGCGAGCCCGTTCAGGGCGGCGTTGCGAGCCCCGCGCGCCAACGCGTCGGCGCTTTGGTCCACCGCGACGACCGATGCGGCGCGCCGCGCGAGGTGCAGTGCGAACGAGCCATGGTAGGTGAAGACGTCGAGCGCGCGACCACCGGAGCGTGTCTGCGACTCGATCAGGACCCGATTCTCGCGCTGGTCGAGAAACGCCCCGGTCTTTTGTCCGTGGTGCGGCGCGGCGAGGTAGTGGACCCCGTGCTCGATCACCTCGACCTCCTCGGGGACATCACCCACCACCGCGACGACCTCGAGCGGCAGGCCCTCGTGGCGGCGTACCGCCGCGTCGTTGCGCAGCAGGATCGCGTCCGGGGCGAGCGCCGTCCGGATGCCGGCCACCACGTCATCGCGGACGGACTCGAGGCCGGCCGAGAGGAGCTGGGCGACCACGTTTGGGCCGTACCGGTCCACGACGAGCGACGGCAGGCCGTCGGCGTCGGCATGCACGACGCGCCAGGCCGTGGCGGGAATCCCACCGCGCCGCGCGGCCGCGTCAGCGATCCTCACCCGCCACCACTCGCGATCGATCGCCGCCTCCGACGTCGCGAGCAACCGCAGCCGGATCTCGCTGCGGGGAGAAAACAGCGCCTGTCCGAGAAACGCCCCCCGCCGGTCGGTGACCCGGACGATGCCTGGATCGCCGCGCGGCGCCTGCACCACGTCGGTGCGGTAGATCCAGGGATGGCCGGCCGCCCAGCGCGCCGCGCCTTTCGCGGAAATGACGGCGGTACCTTTGTCGGTGCCCATGCGCCTCGTCGATCAGCTGCGCCTGATGGTGATCACGGATCCGATCCTGCTCCAGGGGCGGGATCCCGTGCAGGTCTGTCGCGCCGCCGTGCGAGGCGGCGCCACGATGGTGCAAGTCCGGTGGAAGGACGCCCGCCCGAGCGAGCTGCTCGCCCTGGCCCGCGCGCTCGTGGCCGCGCTGCCCGTGCCCGTGTTGGTTAATGACCGCGTGGACGTAGCGCTCGCCGCCGGCGCCGCCGGCGCTCACCTCGGTCAGGACGATGTGCCGCTCGACGCGCTACGCCCGCACGTTCCGCCGGATCTCGTGCTCGGCGCCTCCGTCGGCTCGCCGGCTGAAGCTGAGCGGGCACGCGGATGGCGTGCCGACTATTGGAGCGTCGGCCCGACGTTCGCAACTGCCAACAAACCTGACGCGGGGGTCCCACTCGGCGCCGCGGGCTTCGCGGCGCTCGCCCGACTCGCGCCAGGCGGAGTGCCGGTCATCGCGATCGGCGGGATCACCGCCGAGAATGCGGCGTTCCTGGCGAGCGCGGGGGCCGCGGGTCTTGCGGTCATCGGCGCGATTCTCGCCGCGCCGGACCCCGAGTCGGCCACGCGGGCGATCCGGGATAATTTCGATGCGGCTCGGGAGGGGGACGTTCCGCCCCGTTGACCGGACACCTCTACCTCCCGCGTCGCGGGGGAGCGGCGCGCGCCGGGGTTCTCATTTCCTGCACCCGACGGATCGCCGCCAGGTGCTCGTCGTAGCTGACCGAGAAGATGTGCTTGCCGTCGGGCTGGGCGACAAAAAACAGAAACGGCGCCGTGGCGGGATACAACGCGGCGTCGATCGAGGCGCTGTCCGGTTGGCTGATGGGGCCGGGTGGGAGGCCGGGGTGGAGGTACGTGTTGTACGGCGAGGGGGTCAGCAGGGTCTTTTCGTATACGCGCCGGGGGCGCCGGCCGAGCGCATACACGACTGTCGGGTCCGCCTGCAACAGCATCCCGCGCCTGAGCCGATTGTGATACACCGCGGACACAAAGTGTCGGTCGGGTGCGTAGCGCACTTCCGCCTCGATGATCGAAGCAAGCGTCACGATCTGATGGCGCGACATGCGAAGCGCCTCGGCGCGCACCTGCCAGATGTGGGGCCAGTGCGAGCTGAATTCGTCGGCCATGAGCCGGACTAGCTCGCGGGCGCTGGGGCGCGGCCTCACGGTATACGTGGTGGGGTAGAGATAGCCCTCGGCGCTCTTGGCCACGGCGTACACACCCAGGTCCCGCAACAGGAGCGGATCCTGGGCCGCGGCGCGAAACGAGTCCCGCGACACCCCTAGCTGTCGGGCTGCCTCGTCGGCGATCTCAAACAGCATCAACCCCTCACGCACGGTGAAACGCACCAGCGTGCCGCGCCCGCGTTTCAAGGCGTCGACGATTTCGCGCCAGCGGGCGTTGCGATGGAAGGCGTAACTGCCGCTCTTGAGAGAGCTTCCCAGCCCGCGCAGCCGCGCGTAGACGATGAACCCACCACGACGGTTCACGAGTTGGTGGGCGGCGAGCGAATCCGTGGCCGTTCTCAGGGTGGCGCCACGCGGAATGGTGACCGCGACGCAGCCGGTCTCGCCGGCTTCGCAGGAGGGGGCTTGGGTGCCCCCGCATGCGGCAAGGCCGGCCCACAAGAGGCCCGAGGCCATACGTCGTCTCACACGGCGCTCCCCCGACGGCTATCCAGGAAGTGTTGCAGCAGCAGCGTGGCCGCGAGCGCGTCGACCTCCGCTTCGCGTCCCCGTGTTTTTCCGCCCATCTCGTGCACCGCCTGTCGCACCCGCGCGGTGGTGAACCGCTCGTCCCACAAGTCTACAGGTCGACGCGAGCGGCGCTGGATCGCCTCGGCCAGGTCGCGGGCAGCCCGCGCGGCGGGACCTTCCGCGCCCGACGCGTCCAGCGGCAGCCCCACGACGACGCCGACGACCTGATGAGCCTCAATGTGCGTGAGCAACCTGGTCATCGGGAAGCGTTTGCCGCTGCGGCGGGTCAGGGTGGCGAGTGGCTGAGCGAGGGTCTGTGTTTCATCGGAGAGGGCGAGACCGATCCGGCGCTCGCCCCAGTCGACGCCGAGGAGCCGTCCGGTCGCTTCGGCCGTCACCCCTGGGACATGGTGGAGAAGAATTCCGTGTTCGACTTCGTGCGCTTCATCCGCTCGAGCAGGAACTCGATCGCTTCAACCGGCGGCATGTCGGCGAGGAAGTTGCGCAGCAGATAGACCTTGTTGAGCTCTTCTTTGGCGAGCAGCAGCTCTTCCTTGCGGGTGGAGGTGCGTTGCACGTCGATGGCGGGATAGACGCGCCGGTCGGCGATGCGCCGGTCCAGCACCACCTCCATGTTGCCCGTGCCCTTGAACTCCTCGAAGATCACCTCGTCCATCCGGGAGCCGGTATCTATCAGGGCCGTGGCCACGATCGTGAGCGAGCCGCCGCCCTCGATGTTGCGGGCGGCGCCGAAGAACCGCTTCGGCTTCTGGAGCGCGTTCGCGTCCACGCCACCCGAGAGGATCTTGCCGGAGTGGGGCACCACGACGTTGTGAGCGCGCCCCAGGCGCGTGATCGAGTCGAGCAGGATCACGACGTCCTTCCCGTGCTCCACCAGCCGTTTCGCCTTCTCGATCACCATGTCGGCCACCTGCACGTGACGGTCGGCCGGCTCATCGAACGTGGAGGAGATCACTTCCGCCCCCTTCACGTTTTCCTCCATGTCCGTCACCTCTTCAGGCCGCTCGTCGATCAGCAGCACGATGAGGTAGATGTCGGGGTGGTTTTCGGTGATGGAGTTGGCGAGCTTCTGCATCAGGATTGTTTTGCCCGCTTTGGGCGGCGACACGATCAGACCGCGTTGTCCCATGCCGATGGGGCAGAGGATGTCCATCACCCGCATCGACAGGTCGGCATCCTTGCGTTCCAGCTGGATGCGCTTCTCGGGGTAGCGCGGCCGGAGATTGTCGAACGCGACGCGATGCTTGGCCTTTTCCGGTTCTTCGCCGTTGACCGTTTCGACCTTGAGCAGCGCGAGGTAGCGTTCGCCCTCCTTGGGCGGACGCACCTGCCCCAGCACCGTATCGCCGGTGCGTAGATCGAAGCGCTTGATCTGGCTTGGGGAGACGTAGATGTCGTCTGGACCGTAGAGATAGTTCCAGTCGGGGCTGCGCAGGAATCCGTAGCCCTCCGGAAGGATCTCCAGGACTCCCTCGCCGCGCAGCACCGTATCGGTATCGAGCAGCGACTGCTCGATACGGAAAATGAGGTCTTGCTTGCGGAGCCCCGAGTAGTTTTGAATGTTGAGGGTCTCGGCCATCGCATGCAGTTCGGCGACGGATTTTTTCTTCAGCTCGGCGATATCCACGTGTGTAGAGACTCCATTGGGCTACGGCGGGCGGCAGACCCCGTGGCAGGGGGCGTGAACGCGTTGATCGATGGAAGCTTAGGGAGCGTACCGGTGTGCAGCGGCTATCATACGGCTTGCCGTGCCTTTTAGTCAAGATCGTACCATCCCGGTCGACTTGACCCCCTTCGTGATCGCGTGGCGGACCACTGTCCTGCACGATCGGGAAGTCGTTGATGCGCTTATACATCCAGCACATGCCGGGCCCTCCACGTCACTCGCTCAAGTACTGCAGCGGTGGGAGGGGACGTACTACTGGTCCGACGAGCCTGGCGGTCGCTGGCTGGTACTGACCCGCCGGCGGGCGGAGACCGCGGAGCGTTGGTGGCTTCACACCCTGTTGTTCGCGCTCACGCTCGCAACCACCACCCTGGCCGGGGCGGTGCTCAACGGCAGCGTCATCGTGGACGACAGCTTCGGACTGCTCCGGGGTCGGGTGACGCTCGTCGGAGGACTGGTTCCCGCGATCACGGCGGGGCTGGCCTTCGCGGTACCGTTGCTCGCCATCCTGCTGGCGCATGAGATGGGGCACTATTTCACCGCGCGCCGCTACCAGCTCGACGTTTCGCCGCCCTACTTCATCCCGGTGCCGCTGTTCCCATCGTTCATCGGCACGATGGGGGCGTTCATCCGACTGCGCACGGTGCTCTCGGATCGACGCCAGCTGTTCGACGTCGGTCTGGCCGGGCCGATCGCCGGGTTCGTCATGGCTGTGCCGGTGCTGCTGATTGGCCTGGTCCTGTCGGAGCCGCTGTCGGCGCATGAGGGCGTGCGGGGGATGGTGCTGTCGGTGCAGGGCGAGGGCTACCTCCTCGGGGACTCCCTTGTCACGCTCGCGCTCCGCTGGCTGGTGCACGGTGGCGCCGCCATCTCGCTCCATCCTGTCGCCTTCGCCGGTACGCTCGGGATGTTCGTAACGATGATCAACCTCATGCCGATGGCGCAGCTCGACGGCGGGCATATCCTCTACGCGGCCCAGCCGCGGCTGCACCGCCGCGCCGCGCTCGCCTTCTGGCTAGTCGTCCTGGCCCTGGGGCACTGGTGGATTGGCTGGTACTTGTGGGCGGGTCTCGTTTTGGTGCTGTCGCGCGGGCGGCTCGATCACCCGCCGCTGTTGGACGCCTACCGTCCCTTCCCGGCCTCCCGCCGTTGGCTGCTCTGGGTCGCGGCCGTCCTGTTCCTGCTGACCTTTGCGCCGGCGCCCTTCGAAACGTGAAGGAAGTATTGCGTAAGTCGCCGAAATCCATATCTTTGCGCAAACCAGCCCGATCGGCTCGGCATGTCAGCCCAAACGGCACGAACCCTAGTCCCAGCCGTACGCGAATCCGTCGTCCACGACCTTCCCCCCATACGATTTGAAGGACAAAGTGTCGTCGTTCGCCTCACGGTACGACGCGCCGAGGATGGGGTATGGCGCGGCCGGATTCTGTTTGGGGCGGAGGAGACCGAACACGAGCGGACCACGGCCGAGATCTTCTGCGCCGTCTCGGAACAGGACCTGTGGCTGTCGGTCCGGGACCTGCGGGACCATCACCTCCGCGATCTGTACCGCTCCCTGCTCTAGCATGCCCGAGGTCTCCGACCGGCTGTGAGCCGGCGGCACCGCTCGCGGTTCTGCCATCCATCTCGGTGGTGGTTGCGCCACCGGCGGACGACTACGATCGAGCCGTGGTGTTGGCCGAGGCGTACCCACTGAACAGATAGAGCACCAGCAGCACCGCCGAGGCGCCGCTCACAGCGAACTTCAGCGCCGCCGGGGCATCACTGGTGGAGAGCAACCCTTCGATCGCCCCGGCGATGGCAAGCAAGAACACCACCGCGCCGACCATACGCATCGCAACCCGACCGTCCACGACGAGCGCATCGAGGCGGGTGCGGTCGCCGGGGGCGATCAGGGCATGCGCGAGCCGAAACCCGGCGCCCCCCGAGATGAAAATGGCCGTGAGCTCCAACACGCCGTGGGCGGCGACGAACGTCGCGAGGTATCCCGCCGCGTCATAGTTGGCGAACACGCCGAACCCCGTCCCGATGGCGAGTCCGTTGAACACCAGCGCCCACACCGTCAACACCCCCGCTAGCATACCGCCCGCGAATGCGATGATACACACACGAATGTTATTCGAGATGATCGCCGCGGCGATCACGGGCCGCTCCCCGCTTTCCGCTCGAGCGTAGCCCAGCCCCTCCGCCTGTCGTTCCGCCGCCTGTTCCGCCCGGCTGACCATCACGGGTGACACAATCTCCTCAGCGAGCTGGGGCCGTTCCCGCAGCATCACATAGCCGATCACGGCCGGCACCATGAACAGCAGGAACGACGCCAGCACGTAGCGCCACGATTCGACGACCGCTGCCGGGAAGTCGCGCAGCAGATGATTCGAGAACGGCGCGCGGCGTGTCGCACGCGCCTGGTACAGCGCGTTGTGCCCCGCTCCCACGAGGCGCTCGAGGTACGCCACCACCTGCGGGTCGACGCCATAGGTCCGCGCACGCGCGAGGTCCGCCGCGACTTCGCGGTAGCGGGCGGCGAACCCGGGGATCTCGGCGGCCGGAAGCCGTGCGAGCCCGCCTCGCTCAAGCTGCTGCGCGGCGGCACGGAACGCCTCCCATGCGTCCCGTTTGCGGGCCAGGAACCGCTCGCCGGTGACGGTCGTGCGCCCGGCGGCGCCCGTTGCCCGTGTCGCGAAGCGGCCGCGACGTTTCTGCTGCTCGTCGGCGAACACCGCGGTCAGGTAGGCATCGGCGTCCGCGGTGCGTCTTGTGATGCGGGGCTCGAATCGGTGCGACAACTCGGTGGTGAGCCGGTTGCGCACCGCCGGGGTGAGCTCGTGGACCCGCGCCAGGAAACGGTCGAGCAGCTGGAACTCCTGATCGGTGAGCTCGGGAGGGCCAAGCTCGAGCGGCTCGGTCGCCAGCGGGGGAGGTGCGGGGGCCAAGCCCCAGGCGGCGACGCGATCGCGCACGACGATCGTGCCGGCGGCGAGGTCGCCGAGCCGCTTGTTGGCGGGGTGCAGGAATACCAACAGGCTACCGGGGAGCGGCCCGAGCGGCACCAGGAAATCGACGATGCGGATGAGATTCCGCACGGTCGCCGCGTTCGCCGTGACGGACCGTCCGGTGTCGAGCACGACGCGGATACCGAGCGCGCGCTTCCCCGGCGTCCGACCGTCCCCCAGCGTCTCAAACAGCGCGTAGTAAAGGAAGAAGCCCAGCCCGAGGACGAGGACGGCGATGGCCGTGCCCCAGCTCCCGAGAGCGGAGGACCACTCCGCTCCGACACGCGCCACGGCGAAGAGCAGCGCCATGCCCATGTAGACGCAGAACAAGATCACGAGGTCGACCGCCGCGGCCGCGGCGCGGCTGCCGAGGCCGGCGAGCTCGAACGACAACACCACGTGTTCGGGCGTCTCGACGCCGTGCTGCTGGCGCAGGTCGAAGGCGTGGCGTGGGACTCGCGCAGGGCCGCTCACGTCCTCATCTTATCGCCACCCCCCGCTCATGAGCGAGGCCTATGGCGGATTTGCGGCCGATGGAATTCGGGGAAATCCTGGACGGCGCATTGTCGCTGTTCCGACGCCACTTCCGGCTGTTTCTCAAACTGAGCCTGACGGTGATGTGGCTCCCGATCGCCATCTTGCTCTACTGGCGCATTCGGTTCTTGGGCCTACAGGGAACCCCCGAGCAGGCGGCGGCTCTGCTCATGGCAGATATCGTCCCGTTCGTGCTGTGGATCGTGGTGTTCGCCGTCATCTACGGGTTTGGGGTGTTGCTGCTCACCGCCGGATCGATCCGCATCATCTCCGATTCCTACCTCGGTCGCGAACCCAAGTTCGCGGACGCCCTGGCGTTCGGGTTCAGCAAGATCGTCCCCCTGTTTCTCGTGGGGGTTGGGAAATCACTGCTCCTGATGCTGGTGATCATCCTGGGTTCGGTGGTGATCGGGATGAGTGTGGCGTTGGCCAGGGTCCTGGGCGTCGGCATCGCAATCCTCATCACCCTGACATCGTTTGTCGGCACCTGCTGGCTCGTGCTGTTCGTGGCGAGTGGCTACATGGTGACGACGCCGGTCGTCGTGCTCGAATCGCTGCCGTCCGCGTTCGACTCGTTTGCCCGGTCCTGGGAGCTCACCCGCGAGGCTAAGCGCAAGGTGTTCGGCCTCGTGTTCGTCGGCTACCTGCTCGCCAGCCTGCTGCCGTCGATCGTCCTGTCGGTCCTGGGTGAGCTGGTAAAGGAAGTGGCTCCCGCCGGCCTGCTGCCGTGGACCGTTGTTTCGGCGGCGGTGCCGATCTTCTTGGCGCCCATGATCCCATGCATCCTCACACTCGCCTACTACGACCTCCGGGTGCGGCGAGAAGGCTTCGACCTCCAATTGCTGGGCGAGCAGCTGGGGATCTCGTGAGCGCGGTGCCCGAGCCGCCCCGGGCGTGATCTCCGTGCTGCTGCAGCAGGCCCTGCCATCCGATTCGTTGCGTCGCGTCGTGCAGGAGGTCTTCGCCCGGCCTGAGTACAGGTGGGCGCCGGGCGGTCAGCAGCTGCACCTCTTGCGGGACCTCTGGTCCCGGTTGGTAGAATGGCTGAATCAGTTCGGCGCAGCGCATCCCATCGGATTCCGGTTGTTGTTTTGGGGGGCTGTCCTGCTGCTCGTGGCGTTGCTCGTGCACCTCGGGTGGCTTGGGTGGCGCATCTACCGCTCCACCGTCGAGCGTCCGCCCGTGTCGGCACCGGGTGCCCCGTTGCTGATCGATGCGCGGGGCCACCTGCAGCACGCCGAGGCATTGGCCCGCGCCGGTCGGTACACCGAGGCGTTGGCGCATCGCTTCCTGGCGTTGCTGCTCGAGCTGGATCGCGCCGACGCCGTGACCTTCCATCCGTCGAAGACGCCCGCCGAGTACGTCCACGAAGCGCGCCTCGGGGCGGTGGGCCGCGACTCGCTCGCTGGGCTGGTCGCGCGACTGTACCATCACGTCTTTGGCGCCGAGCCGTGCGACGAGCGGTGTTACCGCGACTTCGGCGCGACCGCCGGGACGGTGTTGCAGCATGTCGCACCGCACTGAGCTGGGCCTCGCGTTGCTGCTGGCCGTGGCGCTCACGGTGGCGCTGCTCGCCGGCCGGAGGCACCCGCGTGCGACCGAGCCCTACGAGCCGGTCTCGACCTACTTCAGCGGTCCGACTGGCGGTCGCGGGCCCTACGACGTACTGGCCCGGCTCGGCGTCCCGGTGGAGCGTCGTCGCACGACGCTGTTCGACTTGGCGCGACAAGCTCGACGACGGCCCGCGGTGCTGATGGTCGTGGCGCCGTCACGCTGGCTGGCCTCTGCCGAGCTCGAGGCCGTGGCTCACTACATTGCCGCAGGCGGCGCCCTCGTCGCCGTGGGCGATGCCGGCGGCCTCACCCAATGCCTGGGGTGGGACACGGCCACGCCGGACTCGGCCGGAATCGCAGGGCGGGACAGCGCGGCCGTTGCGGTGCCGGCGGGCCTCGCGCGGCTTCCAGGGGTGCGCTGGGTTATGCAGTCCGTTGCCCAGGACACTCTGGAAGGGGACACCAAGCGCGCCGCGGAGCTGCGCAAGCTGGGGCGTCCCGGCGGCCTGATACGCGAGGAAGGCGAGTGCGACTCGACCACCCTCGTGGCGACCGATACGCTGCTCGCGACGGTGCAGGGTGATCCGGTGGTGATCCGGTTGCACTACCGCGGCGGTGGTCGCGCGCTGCTGGTCTCCGAGGACGACTACTTCCGCAACCGCGCCTGGCGCGATACCGACGTACCCGGGCTGTTGGTGCCGCTCATCGTTCCGGAGACGCGCGGCCGAGTGAGCTGGGACGAGTATCACCATGGCCATGGCGCGGAGGGCTCGCTCACGCGCGCAGCGCTGGCGTGGATGGCGCGCTCTCCCATCGGGTGGGTGCTGTGGCAGCTCGTGGCGGTGGCGCTCGTCTGGCTCGTGGTAACGGCGGTACGCTTCGGCCCGCCCCGATCGGTGATTGACCGGCGGCGCCGCTCGCCGCTGGAGCATCTCGAGGCCCTGGCCGCGGGGCTCGAAGGCGCGGCCGGGGTGGAGACCGCCGTCGCGCTCACGGTGTCCGGCCTGCGGCGCCGCCTGTCGCGTACCGGTCAGCTGCCGCGTGGCGACGCCCGCCAATGGCTTGGCGCGCTCGAGCTCGCCCTTCCCGGTGCGCGCGGCCGTCGCGCCGCGCGCCGCTTGCAGGACATGCTGACCAAACCCGGTGGATCCGAGCGCGTGCTCGGCGCCGCCCAAGCCGTGGAGGACGTGTGGGAGGAATTGCGTCCGCGGGCGAAGCCCGCAGCATCGTAGACGCCCTGAATCGGGTGGTGCTCGGCCAGGAAGCCGCGACCCGGGAGGTGCTCGTCGCCCTGCTGGCCCGCGGCCACGTGCTGCTCGAGGGGGTGCCAGGGACCGCCAAGACCCTGCTCGTCCGCACGCTCGCGCTGGCGCTCGATGTCCGGTTCCAGCGCATCCAGTTCACCCCGGACCTCATGCCCGCGGACATCACCGGCGTCTCGATGCTCGCCGCCTCGCACGACTTCACCTTCCGGCCCGGACCGATCTTCGCGGACCTGGTGCTGGCCGACGAGATCAACCGTGCTCCCGCCAAGACGCAAGCCGCGCTGCTCGAGGCGATGCAGGAGCGCACGGTCACCGTGGACGGCGTGAGTCATCCCCTGTCCGAGGTGTTCACGGTCTTCGCGACCCAGAACCCGATCGAGTTCGAGGGCACCTACCCTCTGCCGGAGGCGGAGCTGGACCGCTTCATGATGAAAGTGCTGTTCGGCTACCCTGCCGCCGCACTGGAGCAGGGGATTCTGACCCGGTACGTGGAGGGCTTCGAAGCGGACCGGCCGGCCACCTACGGAGTGACCAAAGTGACGGACGGTGCGGGGCTCGCCGCCCTCCGAGGGGCGGTGGAGGGCGTGCGGGTTGAGACGCAGATCACCGCCTACATCACGGCCATCGTGCGCGCCACGCGCGACGCCGCATCCCTCACCCTCGGCGCCAGCCCGCGGGCCGGCGTGTCGCTGCTCAAGGCGGCGCGAGCCGCGGCGCTGCTCGCTGGACGGGACTATGTCGTTCCCGATGATGTCAAAGCCCTCGCCCCGGCGGTGCTGCGTCACCGCGTGAACGTCGCTCCCGAGCTCGAGCTCGAAGGTGTGAGCGCCGACGTGGCCCTGAAGGCGATCCTCGACAAGACCGAGGTGCCGACCGCGTGATCCTCCCGACACGGCGCTTCCTGTGGATCGCGGCCGCGCTGGCGGGTCTCGGTCTCCTCGGCGTGTGGGTCGATTGGGCGCTCGACGTCATGCTCCTGGCGGATGCGGGGCTGCTCACCCTGGTGCTGGTCGACGCGATGCGTGCACCGGCGGTCGGCGCTGCTGCCGCAGTACAGCCCGTGCGCGACGCACCACCCGCGTTTTCGATGGGTCATGCCGTCGAGGTCACCTACATCTGGCGAAACGCGTCGCGTCGCATGGCGCGCCTGCGCGTGCGAGAGGTGCGCCCCGAGTTGCTGGGTGGCCTCCAGCGTCCGCGCGCGCTGGTCGTACCCCCGGGCGGCGAATGGCGCGAGCGGCTGGCGGTGGGACCGGTGCGGCGCGGATACGAAACCGGCGGTGCGCTGACGGTGGACACCATCGGGCCGCTCGGGTTGGGGTTGCGCCGGTCGACGCATGCCTTGCCGTGGGAGGTGCGCGTGTATCCCGCACTCACCACGTTGCGGCGTCGCGCCGCCGTGGCCCAGGCGCTGCGACGCCGCGAGCAGGGACGCCAACCGCTGCGCCGACTTGGCGAAGGACGGTTGTTCGAGTCGCTGCGCGATTTCGTGCCCGGCGACGATCCGCGCCACATCGACTGGAAGGCGACGGCGCGGCGCCGTAAGGTGATCACGCGGCAGTTCGAGGCCGAACGGCGCCAGCACGTGCTGCTGGTACTCGATGCCGGGCGCCTGCTCACCGCCGACGTCGCGGGTACGGCACGGATGGACTACGTGGTGCAGGCGGCGCTGGAGCTCGCGTACGCGGCCGCGCAGCACGATGACAACGTCGGCGTGATGGTGTTCGCCGACGGCGTGCGGAATTTCGTGACGCCGCAACGCGGGCGACGCGGGCTGAAGCAGGTGCTCGACGTGCTGGCCGAGGTCACCCCGACTCTCGTCGAGCCCGACTACCCCGGTGCGTTCCGGTATCTCGCGGCGCGCAATCGCAAACGCGCGCTCACGGTGGTGTTCACTGATGTGATCGACCGGTTTGCGTCGGAGGCGCTGGTCGCGAACCTCGTCACGTTACGGCCGCGGCACCTGCCGCTCGCCGTGACCCTGCGCAACCCAGAGCTCGACGCGATCGCCACGCAACGGCCGTCCGAGGTGCGGGACGCGTGGCGCAAAGCGGCGGCCGAGGAACTGCTGCGGGCGCGCGAGGAAGCGCTGTCGCATATGCGCCGCGCCGGCGTGCTGGTGCTGGACGTGCCGCCGGCCCGTGCGGCCGAGGCCGTCGTGGATACGTACGTGGAACTCAAACGGCGAGGGCGATTGTGATCTAAGCTGGCGAGGAAACCCGTTGGCTTCTATGTTGCTAGACCACCTGCTGACGGGAATGGTCATGCGTTTCTACGCCCGATGGACCACCGCCGGCGCCGTTCTGGCGGCGGCTGTGGCCGCCTGTTCCGTGCCCACCGACAAGACCCAGGACATCCAGGTCGTCGTCCGACTCTCGGATTCTCTGCAGTCGCGAGGGATCCTGGGGCAAGGACTGCGTGACTCGGTACATGCGTTCGCCTTCCGGCTTGGCGCGTCGGGGGAAACACTCGCGGTGACCAACAGCGGGTTTCAGTGGACGTCGAGCGATCCGACGATCGCGACCGTGGAGGGCCTGCCGACCGGTTGGGCGATCGTGACCGGGCTGGCGCCGGGGTCTGTGGCGTTCACCGCGCGGCCGATCGCCTACGAGGACGCGCCGAGTGGCGCGCTGAGCGTCCGGGTGGCGACCCGATTCGTGATCGACAGCGTACGACCCAGTCTCGTCCACTACGGCGACAAGGTGACGGTGTATGGCGTGGGGGTGAACCAGCTGTTCTCCCTCACGCTTGGCGCCGACCTGTTCCCCGATTTCTTCTCGTTCCAGGGCAACCCGGACGGTCTCAGCTCGGAGCAGTGGTGGGTGCCCTATCCGACGTCGAGCGGGTTGCCGTTCTTCATCGGCCCCGGTGTGTTCGGCTTCGACACCGTCCCGGTCGCGGTGGTGGACAGCGATCTGTTCGAGCCCGACTCGGCCGCGCCGGCGCCGGTGATCGCCACCGGGGCGGGGGGGCCGCGCACGTTCGCCGGTCTCCCGGCGCTGTACTTCAACCCGGCGCTGTATTTCGAGCCGGTGGATTTCTCCCTGCCGCGCATCAACCTGCCGGTCGACTGGCTCCGCTTCGCCATTTCGGATTCGTCGCAGCCGATTTCGTTCGTGGTGACGTCCACCGTCTTCAGTGATACCGTCGCCGCGTTCACGTACATCGCGGATTCCGTCGAATACAACACGTGTGGTGGGCTCTACTGCGTCGGCCCCACCTCGAAGATCATTTTTCCAGGCACGCAATGGATCTGCAACGGGAATTTCTTCGGCTCGAACGGCATTCGGTCGCCGCAGGTGACGGTGGCGTTCAAGAATTCCCTGTCCTCGAATCCGCAGTTCATTTCGTTCTACTCGACTCCGGGCCGCTACGAGATCGCGGTAGTGCGCGGGTACCTGTCCCGCCTGCCACCCGACCGGTTCGAGGAGGACGACCTCTGGTGTGTCAATGTGGATGATGCCTTCACCCAATCGCCCGATTCCAACCCGAACTCGCGGACGGCGAAGCACATCGTCATCGGCCGTTCGGCGTTCGGTCAGAACGGCTTCTGGTTCGACTCGACGCTGACCATCGACAACCCGGGGGACGCGGACTTCATCCGCTTCCGCGTGCAACCGCCGATTTCCGCGGCCGATACCTTCGTCACGGTCCAGGTCAAGGCGCGCCCGTTCGGGGTGATTGACCCGTCGGACATCGATCTCTACGTGATGCGGGCCAGCGACTTCCTGTTCATCGCGGCATCGACGAATGTGGGCTCGGACGAGGCCGTCATCCTGAACCTGCCGCCCGATGACTACTACCTCGCGGTGATCGATGTGGCGCAGCAACAAACCCGTTATGCGGTTTGCATCGTCAAGGGAATCGGCTGTGTCCCGCCCGGGGCGCCGCCGCGTCTTACGCGCGCCCCCGCGGTGAACCGGCTCCCGCGCCGGGACCCCCACCGCGATCCGCGCGTGCCGCCCGCGAACCTGCCGTTCCGTCTGCCGTCGGGGAGGTCTCCATCGCCGCCCCGGTGACGCAGTGCGTCAAATGTCAGGCCTCGCTGCCCGATAACAGCCGGTTCTGCTTCGCCTGCGGAGCCGACCAGACGGGGAGCGGGGGCGAGGCCGGTTCCGCGAGCGTGATCGAGAACCTCCAGAACCGGCTGCAGCGCCTCGTGCAGGGCAAGTACCTGATCAAGCGACTGCTCGGCAAGGGCGGCATGGGCGCGGTGTTCCTGGCCGACGACCTTACGCTCGACCGGGAGGTGGCGATCAAGGTCCTGCCGCCCGACTTCTCGAGCGACCCCCAGGTGATCAAGCGGTTCCAGCAGGAGGCGAAGACGGCGGCCAAGCTCGACCACGTGAATATCATCCCGATCTACCGGGTCGAGAGCGATGAAGGCCTCAACTACTTCGTCATGAAGTTCATTTCCGGCACGTCGCTCGAGGACTTGCTGGATTCGAAACAGGAAATCTCCTACGACTACGCCCAGCGGATCCTGTGGGAGGCCGCCTGCGCGCTGGGTCACGCGCATTCGCGCGGGGTGGTGCATCGCGACGTGAAGCCGGCGAACATCATGTTCGACCACGACGGGAAGGTGATGCTGACCGACTTCGGTATCGGGAAACTGCTGCAGTCGGCGACCGGACTCACCGGCACGGGGATGATTATCGGTACGCCGCACTACATGGCACCGGAGCAGGCCAAAGGCCAGCCGGTGGACGGACGCGCCGACCAGTATTCGCTGGGCGTTGTGGGCTATCGCCTGCTCTCGGGCTCGCTGCCGTTCAGCGGCGACTCGGTGCACACCATCCTCTACAAGCACATCTTCGAGGAGGCCCCGCGGCTCTCGGGGCTGCGCCAGAACGCGCCCAAATTCCTGACCGATCCGATTCAGCGCGCGTTGTCCAAAGAACCGGCGCAGCGCTTCCCCACCATGGAAGACTTCGCGTCGGCGCTCTGGCCGGAGCAGGCGGTGTCGGCTTCGGGGAAGGCGACGCCGAAACCCGCCCGGCTGGCTCCCGCCGCGCGCGGCCCCGTCACCGCCGACACACCGACCGAACACGTGCGCGACGCCTCCGGCGCCTCCGCGCCCACCACGCCGCTGCCGTCGGCGGTGCGGCCGCGCACGGCGCCGCACCGTGACACCCGTCCCGCGAAGAAGTCATCCAAGGCCGGCGTGTTTGCCCTGGTCGCCGTCGCAGCCGTCGGCGCGGGGGGCTACGTCGTCCTCCGTGGTGGTGGTGATGGTGGGTCGCCGCAGGACGCCGCGGTGATCGAACCGGCGCCGCCGCCCACGCCACCCGCCGGCCAGCAGGGCGTGGCCGTCACGCCAGAATCGACCGCGACGACGCCGGTCGTGACGCCGCCCGTGACGCCGACTCCGGCGCCGATCGAACCCGCGACCCCGCCGCGACAGACGACCCGGCCACCGCAGCAGCGGCCGACGCCCTCCACCTCGCGGCCGCGGCAGCAACAGCCGGTGGTGCAACCACCGCCCGCCCAACCGGCGGTGGAGGAATGGGGATACCTGTCGATCAACGCCAACCCCTTCGGCACCGTCTTCATCGACGGCGTGAATGTGGGCGACACCCCAATTGACCGGCACCGCGTAAGGCCCGGCACGCACACGATTCGCATCGAGAACCCGGGCTACAAGACGCTCACCGAACGCGTGCAGGTCGATCCGGGCAACACGATCCGTAAGACCTACCCATTGGTTCCGGAGGGATGAGGCCGATGCGCCGCATACAATTCGCGCTGGTCGCGCTGGTCGCGCTGCTCGTGTCGTTCGGACCCGTGGCGCTCTCCGCGCAGCAGGCCGCCCAGAGTGCCATGCTGCAGCGGGCGATTCGAGCGTACGAGGTGCCGGATTTCCAACAGGTGATCATCCTGGCGCGGACGGCGCTTCGTGAGCGACTGACCGCCGCCGAGCGTGCGCGAGCGTACGAGCTCCTGGGGTTCGCATTCAGCGCAACCAGCCAGCCGGATTCCGCGATTTCGGCCTTCCGCGATGCGATTCAGCTCGACCCCGACCGCCAGCTCGATCCACGTCGCACGTCGCCCCGTATCGCCGGGTACTTCAATGCGGCGCTTGGCCAGGTGCTGGTCGTCCGGCAGCTCAAAGTGGACACCACGCGATTCGTCACTGGCACCCAGGGCGGTGGCGTCCCGATCCGCTTCACCGTCACCGTTCCAGCGCGCGTACGCACCAGGGCAGTGAGCGGCCAACACTCCCTGCTGATCGACTCGAGCATCGTGGCCGGAACGCTCAACCTCCGCTGGACCGGCCTCCTCGCGAACGGCGATCCGGTCCCGCCCGGACGGTGGACGATCCTCGTCGAAGCCACCGGGGCGGGGCAGAACACCCACTCGGCCTCGCAAGCGGTGGAGGTTACCGTGGGAGCGGTGGACACCTTGCCGCACTTGAGCGCGCTTCCCGGCTACACCGCGCTCCCCGAAACCGAGATCCCACCCCAGAGCGGCCGGCCGTTGGGGATCGCGCAGCTCTACACCGGGATCGCCGGCGCCCGGGCCCAGGCGCTCAACAACGGCGACCTTGGTACCGCCACGGGGCGCGAGATTGGCGTCGTCGCCGCCGCCGCGCTGATCACGGGATTCGTCATGACCTTGAAGAAGCCGGCACCGCGTCCGGCCCTCGGCAATATCCAGTACAACCGTCTGCTGCAGGAGCAGTTGGCCCGGCGCAATACCGACATCGCGCAACAGAACGCCCAGCTGCGCCGCCAGGTGCAGATCACCGTCGTGCCGGTTCCCAGGGGGACCCGATGAGACGCGCCATCATGCTCAGCGGATTGCTGCTCGTCGGCGGCGCCACCGTCAGCGCCCAGACGGTGAGCCTGGGCGTGCACGGCGCGCTCGGGGACTACCGCGAGGTATCGTCGAATCTTCGCTATCGGGGCATGGGCGGAGGGCTAGCGCTGTGGCTGCGGGTCTACCGGTTCAGCGCGGAAGCTACCGCGACACGGGTCAGCTATGACCCGCGGGACGACAACAGCGGGCTGACGAGCTTCAAGGCCACGCAGATCGACGCCCGCGTCGGGTTCGATGTCGCGGCCGGGTTCACGGCCGAAGTCGGCCTGCTGCGTCGCACGATCAGCCCCGAGCTCGCCGCCCAGGAAATGGGCGCGGCGCGCATCGGCGTGCGCTACTCGAAATTGATCGGACCCGGCACCACCGTGGCGCTGCGTGGCAACTACCTGGCCGGCGCCCAATTCACCGGCAAGGGATCGGCTGGGTTGGCGTTCGAGCTCGGGCTGCTCGTCTCGGCCGGACCGGCCAACGGCCGCTACCGTGTGACGGGGGACTACGGCTTCCAACGGATTGACCGCAAAGTCGGCGGCCAGCCGGTGCCGATCCAGCAATCGCTGGTGCGGGTGGGAGTGGCGGTCGGGTTCTAAGAGCGAACGGCGCCATTGGCTTTCGGCTGTCGGCCATCAGCTTGGCCGATAGCTGATAGCTGACAGCGCAGTAGATTCCCTCCCCAATGTTCGCTTACCCGCACGGCAACCTGTTTTATCGGCGCCTGACGAAGTCCTTTCCGCGCATCGTGCGCGGCGAAGGCTGTTGGCTCGAAGACGCCGACGGCAAGCGCTACCTCGACGCGGTGGGAGGCGCGTTCGTCGCGTCGCTGGGGCACGGGAACCACGAGATCGCCGACGCGCTGGCCGACCAGGCGCGGCAGGTGGCCTACGTGAACGGCACCGCGTTCACGACCGAGCCGGCCGAAGCGCTGGCGGCGGAGCTGGCCCCGACGCTGCCCGGCGACTTGAGCCACCTGTATTTCCTTTCGAGCGGCTCCGAGGCCGTTGAAGCGGCGCTGAAGCTCGCCCGCCAATACTGGGTCGAACGCGGAGCTCCGCGGAAACACAAGATCATCGCGTTGTCCCCTTCGTATCACGGCAACACGTTGCTGGCGCTCTCGGCGTCGGCGCGGGAGCACTACCAGACCGCATTCCAAAGCTGGCTCGTGGACGTGGTGCGCGTGCCCGTTCCCTGCTATCGCTGCGCGTGCGGCGGGGATGACGCGAGCTGCCCTACCTGTACTGGTGCGGCACTCGAGGAAGCCATCGTGCGGGCTGGCGCCGACACCGTTGCCGCGTTCATCGCCGAGCCCGTGGGCGGGTCCTCGACCGGGGCGGCCGTGCCGCGAGCCGACTACTTCCGGGTCGTGCGCGACGTGTGCGATCGCCACGAGGTGCTGTTTATCGCCGACGAGGTGCTGTGTGGCGCCGGACGGACCGGGACGTGGTGGGCGATCGAGCCGTTCGGCGTGGCGCCTGATCTCATGACCATCGGCAAGGGGATCGCGGCGGGCTACGCTCCCCTCTCCGGCGTCGCGGCGCCGCGCCGCATCGTGGATGTGCTGGCGGAGGGATCCGGGGCGCTGCTTCACGCCCAGACGTTCTCCTTCCATCCGGTCGCGTGCGCTGCCGGGCTCGCCACGGTGCGGGCGCTGAAGGCGCGCCAGCTGGTGCAGCGGTGCGCCGAGCTGGGCGGCCTGTTGCACGCGAAGCTCGCCGCGCTCGTGGGTCTCCCGCACGTGGGTGCGGTGCGTGGCCGCGGGCTGTTGGCCGGCGTCGAGTTCGTGAATGACACGAAGGCCGGTGCACTGTTGCCGCGCTCGCTGCGCTTCGCCGAGACCTTTGCCGAGCAGGCGCTCGCCGCCGGTCTCGTCGTCTGGCCCAACGTCGGGCACATCGACGGCAAGAGCGGCGACCTCGTGATGCTGGCGCCGCCGTTCATCGTGACTGAAGCGGAACTGGACGAGCTCGTCACACGCTTTGCCACGGCCCTGGACCGCACGCTCTCGACCCTGGCCGCCGGGGTGGCATGACCAAGGTCACCTACACGTCGGCCAACGTCGATCTGGAGGTGTTCCACCGCGATTTCGACGCGGCCTTGGCCGGCGTGCGGGCGGCGGCGGGCGGCGAGCATCCCAACATCATCGGAGGCAAGCCGGTGATGGCGCCGGGGGCGCCGCTCGTGGACGTCACCCCCATCGACACGAGTGTGGTACTGGGCCGCTTTGCGGCGGCGCGGCCCGCGGAAGTGGATCGCGCGGTGACCGCGGCGCGGGCAGCGCAGCCGGACTGGGCTCGTACGCCCTGGCGCCAACGCGTGGACATCCTGCGAACGGCGGCGGCGCTGATTCGCGAGCGCAAGTTTGCGCTCGCGGCATTGATGAGCCTCGAGGTCGGCAAGAACCGGCTCGAGGCGATGGGTGACGCCGAGGAGTCGGCCGACCTGATCGACTACTACTGCCAACAAGTCGAAGACGCGAACGGGTTCGTGCGCGAGATGGCGCAGTTGACAGCGGTCGAGCACAACGTCGATGTGCTGCGTCCCTACGGCGTGTTCGCCTGCATCGCACCGTTCAATTTCCCGCTCGCGCTATCGACCGGCATGTCCGCGGCGGCCCTGCTTGCCGGCAACGCCGTCGTGTACAAGCCGTCCGAGGACGCTCCCTGGACCGGCCTGAAGCTCTACGAGATTTACCGCGACGCCGGGCTGCCGCCGGGGATATTTCACTTTGTGGTCGGCCGGCGCGAGGAAATCGGTGATGCGATGTGGCAGCATCCCGGGGTGGACGGCGTGGTGTTCACCGGCTCGAAGGCAGTGGGGCTCCGCATTCACCACGGCATCTCCACGGAGTGGATCAAGCCGGGTCTCATGGAGCTGGGCGGCAAGAACGCCTGCCTCGTGATGGAATCGGCGGATCTCGATGCCGCCGCGGAGGGCGTGATGCGCTCGGCGTTCGGATTGCAGAACCAGAAGTGCAGCGCCACGTCGCGCGTGTACGTGCACCGGGCCGTCGCCGGGCCGTTCGTCGAGCGGCTGCTGGAGAAGACCGCGGCCATGACGATCGGCGATCCCACCACGCGCGGCGTGTACTTCGGCCCGGTGATCAACGAGCGCGCCGTCGCCCGCTACGAGCAGGCGGTGGCGCAAGCCACGACAGAAGGCAATATCCTCACGGGTGGGCGCCGGCTCACCGAGGGGGCGCTCGCGCGGGGCCACTACGTGGCACCCACGGTCGCGCGGCTCTCGCTCGCGAGCACGCTGTTCCAGAACGAGCTGTTCGTGCCATTGCTCGCGGTCGGCGAAATCGCGAGCCTCGACGCCGCGATCGCCGAGGCCAACCGGGCCGAGTACGGGCTCACCGCGGGGATTTTCACGAGCAAGCAAGGCGAGATCGACCGGTTCTTCGATGAGGTCCAAGCGGGGGTGTGCTATGTCAACAAACGCAGCGGCGCCACCACTGGCGCCTGGCCCGGCGCGCAGGCGTTCTGTGGCTGGAAAGGTTCCGGCTCGACCGGGAAGGGTGGGTGCGGTCCTTACTATGTCGCGCAGTTCATGCGCGAGCAGAGCCGGACGGTGATCTCGACATGACTATTTCCCGCGACTATCCCCGTATCGTCGTCCCGCCGCCCGGTCCGAAGGCGAAGGCTGTGGTGGCGCAGCACGACCAATGGGCGTCTACTTCGTATCCGAAGGAGTACCCGCTCGTGATCGCGAGCGGCGAGCGGGCCATGGTCGAGGACGTGGACGGCAATCGCTTTCTCGATTTCATGGCCGGGATCGCCGTGACGTCCACCGGCTACAACCACCCCAAGGTGGTCGCGGCCGTGCGCGAGGCGGCCGGGAAGTTCCTGCACATCTGCGGCGCCGACTTTTACTTCGAGGGGTTCGCCCGCCTGTGCGAGCGACTGGCGAAGCTCGCGCCGGGGCGGAGCAAGAAACGCGTGTTTCTCTCGAATTCCGGAGCCGAAGCCGTAGAGGGAGCGATGAAGCTCGCCCGTCATTCGACCGGTCGTGCGGCGTTCGTCGCGTTTAGTGGATCGTTTCACGGCCGCACCTACGGCGCGTTGTCGCTCACGGCGAGCAAGGCCGTGCAGCGATCGGGGTTCGGACCGTTCCTCCCCGAGGTGTATCACGTCCCCTACGCCTATCCGTACCGTTGCGATTTCTGCCGTGGCGAGGACGCGTGCACCAACGCGTGTGTGACGAACATCGAAGCGGACCTGTTCGCCCGGCGCCTCGACCCCAAGAACGTCGCGGCCATCGTGGTGGAGCCGGTGCAGGGGGAAGGCGGCTACGTCGTCCCGCCCAGAGGATTCCTGCCCAACCTGCGCGCGCTGTGCGACCGGCACGGCATTCTATTGATCTGTGACGAGGTGCAGTCGGGTGTCGGCCGCACCGGGAAGATGTTTGCGTGCGAGCACGAAGGCGTCGAGCCCGACATCATCACCGTCGCGAAGGGGCTCGGGTCCGGGATGCCGATCGGCGCGCTCATCGCCAAAGAATCGGTGATGAAATGGGGGCCCGGGGCGCACGGCTCGACGTTCGGGGGCAATCCGGTATGTTGCGCTGCCGCGCTTGCGACGCTCGATCTCGTCGAAGGCGAGTTCATGGCCAACGCGCAAACCATGGGCGCACGCCTGCTCGCCGGCGCGCAGCGCCTTGGCGAGAAGCATCGCCCGATCGGGGAAGTGCGCGGCCTCGGCCTGATGATCGGGATCGAGTTCGTGAAGGACCGGGCGACGCGCGAGCCCTATCCCGAGCTCGTCGCGAGGCTCGAACGGATGGCGTTCGCCAAAGGGCTGCTCCTGCTCGGCGCCGGGAAGAGCTCCCTGCGCCTGGCCCCGCCCTTGGTGGTAGACGAGTACGATGTCGATACGGCGCTCGCCATCATCGACCAATGTCTGGTCGAGCTGAGCTGATGTCGAGTTCTTCGAAGGTCCTCACCATGCAGGAGGCCATCTCGCGCTACGTCCGCGACGGCGACGCCGTCGTCATCGAAGGATTCACCCACCTCATCTGCTTCGCGGCCGGGCACGAAATCATCCGCCAGCGCCGTCGCGACCTGACGCTGTGTCGCCTCACGCCCGACTTGATCTATGACCAGATGATTGCCGCCGGGTGCGCCAGGAAGCTCGTCTTCTCCTGGGCGGGCAACCCCGGAGTTGGGTCGCTACACGCATTCCGGCGCGCGGTGGAAGGCCCGGGGAGCCCGCTCGAGCTCGAGGAGTACTCGCACTTCGGCATGGTGGCCCGGTTCTCGGCGGGTGCCGCGCGCCTGCCGTTCTGGCCGTTGCGCGACTACGCCGGCACCGACCTGCCCAAGGCAAACCCGCTCATCCGCACCATCACGTGTCCCTATACGGGCGTGCGGCTCGCCACCGTCCCGGCTCTGAATCCCGATGTCACCATTGTCCATGCCCAGCGGGCTGATGCGGAGGGCAACACGCAGATCTGGGGTCTGCTCGGCGTCCAGAAGGAAGCGGCGTTCGCCTCCAAGCGGGTCATCGTTGTGGTGGAGGAGCTGGTGGACACGGCGGTTATCCGCGCTGACCCGAACCGCACGCTGATTCCCGGCATCGTCGTGTCCGCCGTCGTGGTGGAGCCCTGGGGCGCGCATCCGTCCTACGCACACGGCTACTACGATCGCGACAACCACTTCTACGTCGCCTGGGAAGCGATCTCGCGCGACTCGGCGCGACTGGCCGACTACCTCGCCGAGTACGTGTATGGCGTGCCGAACCGGGCGGCCTATATCGCGAAACATCCCGGCCTCACCGATCGCCTCACGGCGCGCAGCCAGGTGTGCGCGGGGGTGAACTACGGGTTCTAGCGCCTACACACCCGACGAAATGATGGCGGCCGTGGCCGCCCGCGAGCTCGCCGATGGCGAGGTCGTGTTCGTCGGCATCGGGCTCCCCAATCTCGCCTGCAACCTCGCGCGCGCGACGCACGCCCCGAACCTGGTGCTGATCTACGAATCCGGCGCCGTCGGCGCGTCGCCTTCGCGGCTCCCTGTCTCGATCGGCGACCCGGCGCTCGTCACCGGATCGTTGATGGTGTGCGGCATGGCCGACGTATTTCAGCTGTTCTTGCAGAACGGTCGCATCGAAGTCGGGTTTCTGGGCGGCGCGCAGGTGGACCGCTGGGGGAACATCAATACCACGGTGATCGGCGACTACGCGCGGCCGAAAGTCCGGCTCCCCGGATCGGGTGGCGCCTCGGAGATCGCGGCACACGCCCATCGCACCCTGGTGATGGCGAAGCTCGACCCGCGCGCGTTTCCCGAGCACGTGGACTTCCTCACGAGTCCCGGTCACCGTTGCCGCGGCATCCCGCGTCGCGAGCTGGGTCTCCCGGGTGCCGGACCGGTGAAGGTGATCACCGACAAGGCCGTGCTCGAGGCAGACCCCAAGAAGGGGGAGCTCGTGCTCGCGGCGCTCTACCCCGGCGTACGTCCCGAAGCGGTCCGCGCCGGTGTGAGCTGGGAGCTGCGCACCCGCACGACGTTGCTCGAGCTGCCGCCACCCACCGCGCGCGAGCTGCAACTGCTGCGTGAGGTGTTGGATCCGCGCAAACTGTATCTGAAGAGTTGAGCGCATGCGACGCAAGGAGGCACCGTGATCCAGCCCATTGGGATCGTGACGCTGATTCTCGTGGCGACCTCGTTCGGGTCGGCCTTCGGCCAAGCCAAGCCGCGCGCCCGCGACCTCGGCGTGCCGTTTGACGGCACCCCCGGCCCGCTGAACGCGATCACCGACGTCCCGGGCCTCGAAGTTGGCCACGCGACGATCATCTCGGGAAGCGGGCCGCTGGTGGTGGGGAAGGGGCCGGTGCGGACCGGGGTCACCGCGATTCTGCCGCGGGGCAGGACCTCAGGTGATCCCGTGATGGCCGGATGGTTCACCTTGAACGGCAACGGCGAAATGACCGGCACCACCTGGATCGAAGAGTCTGGATTCCTCGGCGGGCCGGTGATGATCACCAACACCCATTCGGTGGGCGTGGTGCACGACGCGGTCATCGCATGGCTGGTACAGCACGACTTCGATTTCGACTGGTCGCTGCCGGTTGTTGCCGAGACGTGGGACGGCGGCCTCAACGACATCAACGGATTTCACGTCACCAAACAACACACGTTTGCGGCGCTGGACAGCGCGCGTAGCGGGCCCGTCGCGGAAGGGAACGTGGGTGGCGGCACAGGCATGGTGTGCCACCAGTTCAAGGGCGGCATCGGCACGGCGTCTCGGCGCTTCAGTATCGAAGCCAAGACCTACGCGCTTGGCGTGTTGGTGCAGTGCAATTATGGCACGCGCCGCCTGCTCCGGATCGCCGGCGCTCCTGTCGGCGCCGAGATCCCTGATCTCACTCCGTGCCTCGATACGACCGGCCCGGTCACCGAGCGAGAGCGCCCTGCCCGCTGTGCCACGGGACCGGGCCCGGGCGGCATGGAGCCCGAAGAGGCTGGCTCGATCATCGTCGTCGTGGCGACCGACGCGCCGCTGTTGCCGCACCAGCTCAAACGGGTAGCCAAGCGGGTCACGCTGGCCATCGGAAAGATGGGAGGGTTGGGGGGGAACAGCTCGGGCGACATCTTCGTAGCGTTTTCCACCGCGAATCCCGGCGCCGCCTCCGCGACTGGTCACCCGAGCGTCACCTTCATTGCCAACGAGGGGATCAACGCCGTGTTCGAGGCGTCGGTTCAGGCGACCGAAGAGTCGATCGTCAATGCACTGGTCGCCGCCGAGACGATGAAGGGAGCCAACGACCTCCGGGTGACGGCGTTGCCGCACGACCGGCTGCGCGACGTGTTGCGGCGTTACAACCGCCTCACCCGGTGATGCGACTCGTCCGAGCGCTGCCGGTACTCCTCTTGGCCGGCGCGCCGCTCGCCGCGCAGCGCGACACCGCGTTGCGCCAGGTGAAGCTGCCGCACACCTACTACTGGCTCGAGATGTACGTCCCGCAGGTCACGAGCGGGCCGAGTGGGGCGTCGTGGTCGCCCGACGGGCGGGAGCTCGTCTATTCGATGCAGGGATCGTTGTGGCGCCAGACGGTGGGCGACACCATCGCGGTGCAACTCACCGATGGACCGGGCTACGACTTGCAGCCCGACTGGTCACCCGACGGCCGCCGGATCGTCTTCGCCCGCTGGGCGGGCGACACGATCGAGCTGCGGCTTCTGGACCTCGTGAGCGGCGCCATCGCCCCGCTCACCACCAATGGCGCCGTGAACCTCGAGCCGCGCTGGTCGCCCGACGGCGGGCGCATCGCGTTCGTTTCGAGCGTCTATGCCGGCCGCTGGCACGTGTATCTCGCCACGCTCCAGGGTAAGGGTAGACAGGACACCATCGCGCGGCTCACCGAGGACCACGACAGTGGCCTCCCGCGCCGCTACTACAGCCGCTACGACCATTACGTGTCCCCCACGTGGTCCCCCGACGGGCGGGAGCTGATCCTCGTCTCGAATCGCGGTCGCATTCACGGGTCCGGCGGGTTCTGGCGGGTGAACGCCGAGATGGGAAGCGCGCCGCGCGAGCTGCGCTACGAGGAGACGACGTGGAAAGCGCGGCCCGACTGGTCGCCCGACGGGAAACGAGTGGTCTATAGCTCCTACCTCGGGCGCCAATGGCATCAGCTCTGGCTGATGACCCCCGAAGGGGGCGATCCGGTCCAGCTCACCTACGGTGAGTTTGACGCGACCGCGCCCCGCTGGTCGCCCGACGGCACGCGCATCGCCTACGTGTCGAACGAGGGGGGCAATACGTCGCTCTGGACAGTCGACCTCCCCGGCGGCAAGCGTACGGCCGTCGTGGCGCGGCAGCGCCGGTATCGACGCCCCGTTGCCCGGCTGCACCTCGTCGTCACCGAGGCCGGCGCGCGCCGCGAGCCGCTGGCGGCGCGAGTCACCGTTACCGGCGCAGACGGCCGCGGCTACGCCCCGGACGACGCGTGGCGCTATGGCGACCTCGCATTCGATCGTTCGGTGCGCGGCACGACCTACCAGTATTTTGACGTCGACGGCTCCGCCGAGGTCGTCGTGCCGTCAGGGCGGGTTGTGGTGACCGTGACGCGGGGACCCGAGTACCGGCCGGCGCGGCGCGAGTTGAGCCTCGTGGCGGGGACGACCGACACGGTGCCGGTGACGCTGGATCGGCTCGCCGATCTCGCCGCCCTCGGTTGGTGGAGCGGCGACCTGCACGTCCACATGAACTATGGCGGATCCTACCGCAACACGCCGGCGCACCTGGTCTTCCAGGCGCGCGCCGAGGATCTCCATATCGTGGAGAATCTCATCGTCAACAAGGAACAGCGGATACCCGACATCGCGTACTTTCGCGCGGGTGGGGATCGCGACCCGGCCTCGACGCCGGCGTACCAGCTGTACCACGCGCAGGAGTTTCACACTGGATTTTGGGATCATACCGGCGTGCTGAACCTCCGGGAGCACTTCCTGCTCCCCGACTACGCCGGCTCCGCCAACACGCCGCTGGCCAGTATCTATCCACCAAACGCGGTCGTCGCGGATCTCGCGCACGCGCAAGGCGGCCTGCTCGGCTACGTCCACCCGTATGACAGCCGGCCGAATCCGTCCGATACGACGACCGCGTTGTCTTCCGAGCTCCCGGTGGATGTGGCGCTCGGCAAGGTGGATTACCTCGAGGTGCTGGGGTTTTCGAATCACCTCATCACGTCGGAGGTTTGGTATCGCCTGCTGAACTGCGGTTTCCGCGTTCCGGCGGGGGCGGGCAGCGACGCGTTCCCGAACTTCGCCATGCTGCGCGGCCCGGTGGGGCTCGCGCGCGTGTACGTCAAGAGCGGACCAGCGCTCGACCACGATCGTTTCCTGGCGGGACTGCGGCAGGGCCGGACGTTCGTCACCAACGGCCCGTTGCTGACCTTCGCGGTCGGCGGCCAGGAGCCCGGCGAGGAGGTCCGGCTGGCGGCGCCGGGGCGCGTGAGCGCGCGGGTCACACTGCGCTCCAATGTGCCGGTGGATCACCTGGAGATCATCGGGAACGGGCAGGTGGTGGCGGCGATTCCCTTGCGCGGCGACCGCACCACGGTGGACACCACCGTGCGCGTCCGGGTGCCGCGCAGCGGTTGGCTGGTGCTGCGCGCCTACGGTGACGGCCCACGCGAGCCGGTGCTCGACCTGTATCCGTTCGCTTCGACGAGCCCGGTCTATGTCACCGTGGCGGACGCGCCGGTGCGGTCCCGTACCGACGCGGAATTCTTCGTGCGCTGGATCGATCGTGTGACGGCCGCAACCCAGGCGCACACAGGGTGGACTACCACGACAGAAAAGGACCGCGTGCTGGTCCTGCTCCAGGACGCCCGGGCCGTGTACGTGGCACGGGCGAACGAGGGCGGAGCGCGATGAACCCGTCGCCCCCCGATTATGGCGCACCCAACCGCAACGCGCCCCGCGAGCTGTCGCAGTTCGCCTTCCTCATCGGGACGTGGCGGTGCGAATCGAGGGTCAAGGGACCGGACGGCGAGTTCCACACCTATCCGGCCACATGGGTCGCGCGCTACATCCTCGATGGCTACGTGATCGCGGACGAATTCCGCCAATTCGGGCCGGCCGGCGAGGTGGCGCAGCTCGGCCAAAGCTTCCGCTGCTTCAACGCCGACAAGAAGGCCTGGATCATCCAGTGGCTCGATGCCCTGGACGGCACCTGGCTCGAGCTCGGGCCGGATGACCTGGGCGGAGTCGCGGTGCGTGGGGGGACCATTACGTACAAGCATCGCCGGCCCCGCGGGCGCGTCGGCCGGCTATTTCCGCTGAACAGCCTGTTTCGCCTCACCTACGACGGAATCTCCGAAAACCATTTTACCTGGCGGGCCGAGCTGTCGACCGACGGCGGGGAGTCGTGGGCGGAGGTGCAGGTGATCGAGGCGCATCGGGTCACGCACCGGCCGCCGGCACGACCGCCAGCACCATGCTGACACTGGCGACGACCTGGCGCTGAGTCCGGACGGTGACGTCCGCGAAATTCAAATGACGCTTGCGCCGGACGACCGCGTCGAGCACGATCTGCGGGTCTTCGATCTCCACCGGCGCGCGGAACTCCGCCGACGTTTTCACGAGGCGCGGTCGGCCGCGCTGTCCATCAGCCCAGGCCCACAGGGCGACGAGTTGACCTGCCGCTTCGATGATGAGCGCGCCGGGGAAGATTGGGTCTCCTGGGAAATGCTGCGCATACACCCAGTGGTCCGATCCAAGGTCGACTTCCCCGGTGATGGTCGCCCCATCGAGCGCGGTAATCCGCGCGATCTGCCGCATCTGTTGAATGGGGAGATAGGTGGCGTCGATGTCGATGAGGCTGGACTGCCCGGCCGGTGCCGCCATGGTCACGTCCTTTCGCGCGGTACGTTCATGCAACGCTCGCGGAAACCAACACGCGAGGTATGCCTCGCTCCTGGAGTACGCCGCGGCGGTCCAGCGGTTTGACACCATCGCCTGCCTGAAAACGCGAGCAACCCGGCCGATTCGACCGGGCTGCTCAGTGCTGCCTTGCCCAATTCGCGCGAAACGATCTCGCGCTCTACGGGGTGATGTTGAACGGGTTGCTGATCACGCCCGTCAACACCGGGCCGGTCGAGCTGGCCGACAGGGTGAATCCGTTCCCCGGGTTGTTGATGCTCAAGCCCGCCAACGTGGCTACGCCGTTCGTGAACGCCGCAGGTCCGCCACCGGTCAAGATGGTGCCCGGGCCACCGGCATTCGTGCCGATGATCAGCGTGACGCCGCCGCCGTTGATCGTCGTTACCGTGTTGCCGAACGCGTCTTGCGCGGCCACCTGCACGGCAGGGGTGATGGTCGCGTTCGCCGCCGTATTGGACGGCTGCACGACGAAGCCGAGCTGGATCGCCGCAGCCGGCGTGATGTTGAACGTGGCGCTCGTGGTACCGGTCACGGTGGACGTGGCCGACAAGGTGTACCCGGTCGCCGCTTTGTCGATGCTCAGGTCGGCGAATGTCGCCACCCCGCTGGCCGCCGGTTGTATCAACGTCCCCGAGAGCCCAGCACTCGGGTTGCCGGTTCCCAAGGTGATCGCGACCGTCACATTCCCCGCGAAACCGGTCGCGACGTTCCCCAGCGCGTCAAACGCGGTGACCTTCACGGCCGGGGTAATCGCGAGCCCGGCCTCCCGGTCGCTCGGCGCCACGGTGAAGACCAAGTGATCCGCCGTTCCGCCGATGATGCTGAAGGCCTGGCTGATGTCCGTCGCCAGTGCGCCGGAGGAGGCGGTGAGCCGGTACCCGGTGCCGGATTTGTCGATGCTCAGGGTGCTGAACGTGGCCGCACCCGCGACGGCGGCCACCGTCGATGTGCCGGACAGCGTTCCGCCGCTCGGGTTCGTCGAGATGACCAAGGTCACGTTCCCCGTGAACGTGTTGTCGATATTCCCGAAGTTGTCACGCGCCTGCACCACCACCGCGGGCGTGATTTGTGCGCCCGCCGCTGTGGTCACGGGATCGGTGCTGAAGTCGAGCCGCGTAGCAGCGCCACCGTTGATGTTGAACGTGCCGCTCGTCGCGCCCGCGAGGCCGGCCGCCGTGGCGGACAGCCGGTAGGACAGGCCCTTCTTGTCGATGCTCAGGTTCGAGAAGGTCGCAACGCCGCTGACCGCGGCCACCGTGACCGTGCCGGAGAGCGTGGCGCCATTGGTGCCCGTGCCGGAGGTGATCGATACCGTCACGTTGCCGGTGAACCCGGTGAGGGTGGTCCCCACCGCATCCTGCGCGGTCAGCACGACCGCGGGACTGATCGCCGCTCCGGCCGTGGCGGTGGTCGGCTGTGCGGTGAACACGAGCCTGCTCGACGCGGCGGGGGTGATATCAAAGGCCCCACTGGTGATGACCGGGAGCGCGCCGTCCGACGCGTCGAGCGTGTACCCGACGCCGGACAGGTCGATGCTCAGGTCGTTGAAGCTCGCGACCCCTGCGACCGCGGCTTTCGTCGTCGTGCCGGACAGGGTTGCTCCCACTGTTCCGGTGCCGGCGCTGATCGAAACCGTAACGCTGGTGGTGTAGCTGGTGACGATGTTGCCTAATCCGTCGACGGCCCTCACCTCCACCGGCGGGGTGATCGCGGCCAGGGCGGTCGCATTGGACGGTTGCACCTTGAACTCGAGGTGGTCGACCGTGCCATGGTTGATACTGAAGAAGCCGCTGCTCGCGTCCGGCAGCCCGGCGCTCGATGCCGTCAGCTTGTAGTTCGTCCCGGTGACGTCGATGTGGACGCCGGGGAACGAGGCAGTCCCTCCGCCGGCGGCCACCGTCGTCGTGCCGATCAGCGCCGCGCCCGGCGCTCCCGTGCCGGACTTGACGGCCAGCGTGATGTTGCCGCCGAAGCCCGTGACGACGTTGCCCGACGCGTCGCGCGCCTGGACCTGGATATCGGGCGCGATGGCCGCACCCGCCACCGCGGTGCTCGGTTGCACGAAGAAGAACAGCGACACGGCCGTCGGGTCACTCACCAGGAACGCGTTGCTGGCGGGACTGGTAAGGCCGCCCGCCGCCGAAGCGGAGAGCGTGTAAGAGCCGGCCAGGGCGAGCTTGATGTTCGGGAACGTGGCGACGCCCGAGAGCGCGGCCTGGGTCAGGTCGCTCCCCGTGAACCCGCCCGGCCCGCTGGCCTTGGCAATCGTGACGTTGGCGGCAAACCCGGTCGCGACGTTGTCGTTGGCGTCGAGCGCGGTGACCCGTACGGCCGGGTTGATCGCCGCCGCCGTGACCACGGCCGTCGGCTGCACCGTGAACACCAGGTGCGTCGCGAGCCCCGGCGTGATGTTGAACGCGCTGCTCGTGGCCGACGCGGTCAACGCACCCGAAGTCGCCCTGATGGTGTAGCCGAGGCCGACCTTGTTGACGTTCAGGTTGGGGAAGGTTCGCACGCCCGCCACCGCCGCCAGCGAGGCGTTCGCCAGCGTGGCCGCGCCAACGCTGGGGTCGTTCACGAAGGCGAGTACCACCGTCCCGGTGAACGTCGGATCGACGTTTGCATGGTCGTCCTGTGCCTCGACCGTGACGGTGGGCGCGATCGCCGCGCCAGCGATGGCGTTGCTCGGCTGCTGGGTGATCACCAGGTTGGTGGCCGCGCCAGCATTGATGTCGAACGCCGTGCTCGTGACACCCGTCACACCACCGGCGGTGGTAGAGGCGGCCAGCGTGTACCCAGTGCCTTTCTTATCGATGCTGAGATTCGCGAATGAGGCCACGCCAGCGGTGGCGTTCGCCACCGTCGTGGTCCCGGACAACGCACCGAGCGTCGGGCTCCCGCCGTTCGTCCCGATCGCCATCGTCACGTTGTTCGTGAAGGTCGGATCGGTATTGAACAGCGCGTCCTGGGCGCTCACCACGACGGTCGG
>DATBLG010000063.1:0-15675 GCA_036555485.1 Gemmatimonadales bacterium
CCGGGGTGTTTGCGATCGAGGCCGTGTACGAGCCGGTTTGGAACACGACCTGGGGTGTCGCAGCCGCTCCGGTTGTCACGACCGGTGGCGACATCATTCCCGCGGGCGGCCGGACGATCGAAAACCGGTTTCGCTTCTCGAACGCCATACTCCGCCTCGGCGTCAACCATGAAACCCCCTTGGTGGATATCCAGAAGGCGATCGGTTTCCAGCTCGGTCTCGCTGTACATGCGATTCGCTATCGCCTGGCCCAGAGCGACCGCGTGGCGGTCACCGAACGGCAGCAGCGGGAACGGTGGGTGGAATGGACGCCGACCTGGGGCTTGAGTCTGCGTTTCCCGGAGTTTGAGGTGCGCTACCGGGGACGCGCCACGAACGGCGCAGGGCGACCGGGCACGGACATCACATTCCCCATCGGCCCCCAGCCGATCGATCCGCTGCCCCCGGGGAACTTTGTGGCAACGCCGGGTGGTCCGCTCCAACTGATGGGCGTTTCGACGGTCACCCATCAGATCTCCCTGTCCCTTCCGCTGCGCTGACCCGGAGGTTGATCATGACGACACGCATCGTTCGCGCGCTGTGCCTCGGGTTCCTCGTCCTGGTCGGTGGATGCGTCGAGAGCGACCGCACGATCTCGGTCCCGTCCTCGCTCGACGCCGAGCTGCGGCAGACTCTGCAGCAATGGGGCGTCGTTCCCATCGGGCGCCCGCCGTCCCAGGACTCGGCGCGCGTGGCGCTCGGCCAAGCGCTGTTCTTCGACAAGCTCCTGAGCGGCAACCGCGACATCGCGTGTGCGACGTGTCACAACACGCCGACCTCGATGGGCGACGGGCAGTCATTGGCGGTCGGCACCGGCGGGACTGGAGTCGGTCCGGTGCGGCAGCTTGGTCCAGGGCGCGAGTTCGTGCCCCGCAATGCGCCGACGCTCTTGAATGCCGGGCTCGGACTGTTCTACATGTTCTGGGACGGCCGGATCTCAGGGTTCAACGGAGGGTTCTCGACCCCGGCGGGTACTGCGCTGCCGGCGGGCCTCCCGAACCTCCTCACCGTCCAGGCGATGTTCCCCGTCACCAATCGGCGGGAAATGCGCGGCGCGCCAGGCGACAGTGACGTATTCGGAAACCCGAACGAGCTGGCGCAGATCGGTGACAGTCAGTACCAGGAGATCTGGCAGGCGGTGATGCGGCGCGTGCTGGCAGTCCCGGAGTACGTTGCGCGATTCTCAGCTGCGTTCCCGAACACGCCATCGTCTCGCCTCGGGTTTGAGCATGCGGCCCTGGCCCTCGCCGCCTTCGAGACCGATGCCCTCACGAGGACCGACTCGCCCTTCGACCGCTTCCTGAAGCGGGACAACGCCGCGATGACGACGGAAGCGAAGCGCGGCGCCTTGCTCTTTTTCGGCAAGGCCAGCTGTTCCGGCTGCCACAACGGACCGCTGCTCGGCGGTTCGGGGTTTGTGAATGTGGGCGTGCCGCAGCTCGGGCCGGGGTTGGGCTCGGGGATGCCACTCGACTTCGGCCACGCCGACGTCAATGGGAGCGAGTTCTATCGTTTCGCGTTCCGCATCGCGCCACTGCGCAACGTCGAGCTCACCGCCCCGTACTTCCATGATGGGGCCTATCCGACACTCGAGGCCGTCGTGCGGCACTACAACGATGTGCCGCTCGCGTTGCGTGGGTACGACGTCACGCAGCTCGCCCCGGCGTTGCAGGGGACGTATCACGGCGACAACGCCACCATCAACGCGGTGCTCGAGCGGTTGGCCTTCCAGCTCCAGCGGCCGCTCGACCTCACGGATGAGGAAATGGGCGACGTGGTGGCGTTCCTCAAGTCCCTGACGGATCCGTCGGCCCGGGACCTGAGCGGGCTCGTTCCGCCGGCGGTTCCGAGCGGGCTGCCGGTGCGGTAGCAAGGTGTGGATCCATCAACGAATACGGGCCAGTCCGATTGGGCTGGCCCGTCCCGTTTTCTACCTATGCCACCGATTTCTTGCGTCTCGCAGCCGCTGTCAACATCTCCCCGAGCCTATCGAGACGCTCCTCCCAGTACTGCTTCATTCGTGTGGCCGTCTCCTTGTTCGGCAGTTTCACGTGCTGCACCGCCACCTGGCCCTTCTTCGGGCCCCGGCTGGTGAAATACAGCTCCACCGACGTCTTGCCGGGCCAGGTAATCCGCATTGACTTATCTCGTGTCGCCACGCGGATCGTAAGGTCCACACCGGGCAGCCAGCGGGCCCGCACCCGTTTGTCGGAGAAGGCCCGGTAGAGCCGGCCGATCGGCACCGCGAACGTGCGGCTCTTGCTCGCCTCGAACAAGCCGCCGCGGCGTTGGCCGATGGCGCGTAGTCCCTTGATGCGCTCATAGCCGACGGTGACGCTTTGCGACCACCAGCCCGGCACCTTGTACTTCTCGTGCACGTACTCGGCGATCTCCCGGTGCTCCCATTCGTGCGCTTGCACATGGTCGAGCGCCCACACCCAGCGGTCCCAGGTGCAGCCGGTCTTCGCTTTGATCGTGGCGTCGCTGATGCCGGCGCGCCTTTCGAAATCGCTCGGCGCGAGCGTGGGCGCGGGCTTCTTGATGAGGAGGTGAGCGCGGGCGGTGGTGTAGGATTCGCCCGTCTTGGTCATGCGCGCGCGTACGACGCGCTTGAAATCTTTATTGGTAGGCATCGTCTCGAGTCCTCTGGTTGAGCCACGGGCATACGCCCCCCAGCAGCGTCGCCACGCGGCGACCAAAGGCTTCTGCGATGCGATCCGGGAGTCTGCCCCCCTTTGCCTCGCGAGGACCCACGCTGGGGGCGGGTCGACGAGGTTGGGCGCGGACCGAACGCCCTGTGCAGGTAGGATGCGTTATCCGGGAGCGGTCGGCAAGCCCCCGAACGGCCATGCGCGGCGCCCGTACGTGGGATTCGATTCCTCACGATCCCGCGTTGTTGAGCATCCGGCAAATGCAGCCACGGGCTGTGCTCGGGCGCGAGTAGGTGGAACACTGACGCGCGTGCATTCAAGCCGTCATTAAGATACGATCATTCAACTGGTGGAATTCCAGGCGCCAGCTTCGAAACGGGGGTAACCTTCTCCGTCACAGGGGAAGCATGATCATGGCGAGTGACCGCAGGAGACTTGACGACCATCGTGCCGCCGTGCCCGGCGACCCCGGCCAGGCCGCGCTGTTCCGCCCGGCGGTCGAATCGGCCCCGGTCGGCGTCCTGATGGTCGACGGGAACGGCGACATCGTGCTGCTGAATCGGGAGCTCGAGCGCATGCTCGGCTATGCGCGCGAGGAGCTGCTCGGTCAGTCGGTCGAGCGGCTGATCCCCGAACGATCCCGGGCGCGTCACGCGGGATTCCTCGCCGCTTTTTCCGCCCAACCCTCCACGCGTGTGCTGGGGAGCGGACGACACCTGTCTGCGGTTCGCAAGGATGGCACCGAGGTTCCCGTCGAAATCGGTCTCAACCCGTTCGGGACCGACGCGGGCACGTACGTCATTGCGTTCATCGCGGATATCAGCGAGCGCAAGCTCGCCGACGAAGCGCTGCGGGCGAGTGAGCGGCGGTTGCGGACCCTGTTCGAAACGGTGAACCTCATCGTCCTGGGGCTCGATGGGGAAGGCAAGGTCGACTACGTGAATCCATACTTTCTCACGCTCGCCGGGTACACGCGCGACGAGGTGGTCGGCCGGGATTGGTTCGAGTTCATTCCCCAGACGCAACGAGAGAGCATGCGGGGCGTGTTCCGCGAGTTGCTCGAGCGCGAGCTGCACCCACACTACGAGAACCCGATCGTCACCAAGGCCGGTGTGGAGCGCATGATCGCCTGGCACAACACGGCGCTCCGGGATGAGCAGGGCCGGCCCACCGGCACCCTGAGCATCGGCGCGGACATCACCGATCGCAAGCGCTCCGAGGAGATCATCCGCCACCTGACGCTCGCCGTCGAGCAGAGTCCAGCGGGCGTCGTCATCACGGACACCGCCGGCACGATTCAGTACGTGAACCGCAAATTCACCGAGTTGACCGGGTTCAGCGCGGCGGAGGCGCTCGGCAAGAACCCGAGAATCTTCAAGTCCGGGAATACGTCGACCGAGGTCTATCGGGAGCTATGGGGGAAGATCACGGCCGGCGAGGAATGGCGCGGCGTGATGCAGAACCGCCGCAAAGACGGCAGCCTCTGGTGGAACGCGGCCACGGTTTCCCCCATGCGGGACGTGGACGGGAACGTGACCCATTTTCTGGCGATCCAACAGGATGTCACGCAGCAACGCCAATTGGAAGATCAGCTCCGGCAGGCGCAGAAGATGGAGGCGGTCGGGAGACTCGCGGGCGGCGTCGCCCACGATTTCAACAACCTGCTTACCGTGATTTCCAGTTACAGCGAGCTTCTGCTGGACGATCTGCCGGCTGCGGACCAGGCGCGACGCGACGACCTCGGCCAGATCACAAAAGCCGCCGCGGACGCCTCGGCGCTCACCCGTCAGCTGCTCGCCTTCAGTCGCCAGCAAGTGCTCGAGGCGAAGGTGCTGGACCTGAACGCCATCGTGTCGGGCGCGGGGAAGATGCTGCAGCGGGTGATCGGGGAAGACATCACGCTGGCCCTCGTCTTAGCCCCGAAACTCGGATGGGTGAAGGCCGATCCCGGACAGGTCGAGCAGGTGATTATGAACCTGGCGGTGAATGCCCGGGACGCCATGCCGGACGGCGGCAAGCTGACGATCGAAACTACCAACACCGAACTCGACGCCGGCTATATCGGCGAGCATGGCCCGGTCGCTCCCGGCAGCTACGTCAGGCTGGTCGTGAGCGACACGGGCGTCGGGATGGACGACGAGACGAGGCGGCGCATCTTCGAGCCGTTCTTCACCACCAAGGAGCAAGGGAAGGGCACGGGGCTCGGCCTCGCGACGGTGTACGGGATCGTGAAGCAGAGCGGCGGCTTCGTTTGGGTGTACAGCGAGCCCGGCAAGGGTGCCGCGTTCAAGATCTACCTACCGCAAGTGGTGCAATCGGAAGACGTGGAGCGCGGTGCCGAGACGTTGCCGCCACCGGCAAAGGGGACGGAGACGGTGCTGCTGGCCGAAGACGCCGCCTCGGTGCGCGCGGTCACCCGGCAGATCCTCGAGCGACAGGGCTACACCGTGCTCGAGGCACCAAGCGGCAGGGCGGCCGTCGACATTGCCGCAAAGCGGCGTGGCGGGATCCACTTGTTGCTGACGGATGTGGTGATGCCGGAGATGAGCGGTCGGCAGCTCGCCGATCAACTCGCGGAGCTGCGGCCCGAGATCAAAGTCCTCTTCATATCAGGGTACACCGACGACTCGGTGGTGCGCCACGGGGTGCTCGAGGCGGGGGTCGCCTACCTGCAAAAGCCGTTCACGCCCGATTCGCTGGCTCGCAAGGTGCGGGAGGTGTTGGACCGCGAGCGTTGAAAACGAGGTGCGTGGGGACGTTACTCTGGCTCGGCAGGGCCGGCGGACTGCCGCTCGATACGCTCCGCGGCCACGAATCCGGCGAACGCCACCAGCGCGACCAACCCCACGACCACAGCATGAGGCCAGCCCAACAGCCCAGGGAGGGTAGCGGGTCCGATCGCTGACGCCGTGTACAAACCCCGGAGCCATGGGAACAGCTCCCCAAACCCGAATACCCCCACACCCATCCCGACCAGGACCGCGACACCGTCCAGCCGCCCACTCGAGAGCGCGACGCAGCCGGTCCCGGGGCAGTAGCCGCCGATCACGAACCCCACGCCAAACACCAGGCCACCGATGAGCTGAGACCAGAGGAACGTCCCCGGCACCTCGAGCCGCGCGAGATCGACGAGCCCGACCGTCGATAGGAGGAACAAGCCGAGCATCGCCGTGACGATGGCGCTGAACATGACCTTGAAGACCGTGAGGTCTCGGAGATAGAACTGGGCGGCGAGCTTGACGCTGTTTCCCAAGCCCGCCCGTTCAAGAAAGAATCCGAACCCCACCCCGATCGCCAGCGCGATCCAGAGACTCGTTCCCAGAGCGGTCATGTCCATTGCCTTTTGACCAACGGTGCGACCGCATAGCCCGCCGCGAAGATCGCGAGCATGAACACCCAGGCCCCCACCGAGAGCAATGCGCCACCGGTGAGCGCGAGTCCGCTGGTGCAGCCGCGCGCCAGCCGTGTCCCGAACCCCATCACCACTCCGCCGGCGAATGCATACAGCAGCCGCCCGCTCACGCCGATCCGGGGGCCGCGCTCGACCGCCGGCCGTACACGCCCGGCGAGCCAGGCGGAGGCCAGTCCTCCGAGCAACACCCCTACGACCTCGATCACGAGCCAGTTCTTGATGGGGTCCGTGGCGGGATCGGCGGTGTAGGCGCGGAAGTAGTCGTTGGCCGCGGCGTGCGCCGGTGCGACGGCGTCGACCCCAGCAGAAACCACGGAGGCGACGGCTCCCGAAACGCCGATCCCGTGACCCGTGAGCACGAACGTCACGAGCAACACGAGCCCGAGGCCAACGCCGGCCAGGTATGGGCTCCAGTACGGTCGCGGGGCGCGCATCATTCCCTCCTCAGACGGACCAATACTCGGTGAATCGCTCGGAGTACCCGGCTGGCAAATATTCGCCCCGGTGGGGGTCCAGAACGTAGTCGCGCTCGTGACGGCCTGCGGCGACGGCACGCAACGCTTCACCCAAGACGTCGATTTCTTGGATGGTGTTGTACAGGCCCAGGCTGACTCGCACCGCGCCGGGGAGGTCCGAGCGATCGCCCTGCGCGATGCGCTCCTCGATTTGATGCGATGCCGCGTCGTCCACGCCGAGCAGTGCCTTCACGTACGGGTGGGCACAGAAGCATCCGTCTCGCGTCGCGATGCCCCATTCGTGCGCCAACACCGCCGCGACGAGACCGTGCGGCAGCGACTCGAGGTTGAATGCCACGACGCCGAGTCGATCCGCCGCGCGCGTCGGATCAGCGTCGCCGTACAGCGTGAGGCCGGGGATGGCGCCAAGCACCTCCAGCGCGTGGCGCGTCAGCCGTGCCTCGTGTGAATTGATCCTCGTCCATCCGATCGCCTCGTACTCGCGCACCGCGGCCCCGAGCGCGACGGCGCCCGTGATGCATGGCGTTCCCGCTTCCTCCCGCTCGGGGAGCGCGGTCCAGCGGACGCGATCCAGGTCCACGCTGTCCACCGTGCCGCCGCCCACATGGTCTGGATCGCCCTCCGCGAATACATCGCGTGGGCCGACCAGGACGCCGATGCCGAACGGGGCGTACATTTTGTGCGCCGAGAAGGCGAGGAAGTCGAGGTGCTCGGGATCGTTGCCAGGGCGCATCTCGATAGCGCGGTGTGGCGCGAGCTGGGCGGCGTCCACGACGATCCGCGCGCCCGCCTCGTGGGCCCAGCGGGCATAGGTGTGCACGGGGTTCACAATGCCGGTAACGTTCGAGGCGCCGGTGACGGCGAGGAGCGCAACCCGACCTGCGTGCTCACGCAGCCGGCTGCGGAGCTCGTGCTCGTCCAACCGGCCGTCCTGGCCTACGCCGACGTGCACGACGCGCGCCATGCGCCGCCACGGCAGGTCGTTCGAGTGGTGTTCCATCAGCGTCGTGAGGACAATAGCGTCGGGCGCGAACGGGAAGCGCCGGGCGACCCGGTTCAATCCCTCGGTCGCGTTGCGCATGAACAGCACGACGTCGTGCTCCGCATCCGCGCCTACCCAGTGCGCGACGGTGGCGCGCGATTCGTCGTAGGCCCACGTCGAGAGCCGGGACTTGAAACCGGTGCCACGGTGCACATTGCCATACCACGGCGCGAATTCCGTCACCGCGTCGAGCACACTCTGAAACGGCGGTGTGCTCGCGGCATTGTCGAAATTGACGCAGGGCCGCGTTTCCCCGCCGAGCACTGGGACGCGGGCATTCACCCCCGCGACGCGATCCCGCGCCGGAGCCGTCGTCATGGTGTCCGCTCGACCGGGTACTGTTGCAACGTCGTCCATTCGGTGAACGACCCGTCGTAGAGGCGGGCGTCGTAGCCCAGGAGTCGCGCCCCGAACCAGACAAGACTCGCTTGCTGCCCGATGTGACAGTAGGCGACCAGAAGCTTGCCGGGGGCACCTCCGGCACCACGATACAACTCGGTGAGCTGTGCCGGAGACTTGAAGTAGCCCGAGCTGTCAACGATCTCGTCGAAGGGGAGATTCCTCGCGCCGGGAATGTGCCCAGGCCGGGCGTGGCTCGTGTCGCGCCCATCGTAGAACTGCGGGTTGCGCGCGTCCACGATGGCGACATGCGGATCGTTCAGCTGCTGGGCCACCCACGTCGCGTTGACGACGATGTCGCTCAGGGGCCGGATCGTGAGCGAGCCCGGCTTCGGCGTCGGCACATCGGTCGTCACGGGGCGCCCCTCGGCGCGCCAGGCGGGCAGTCCACCGTCCAGGATCGACACGCGGGCGCCCAGCCCGGCCCAGGCGAGCGTGAGGTAAACGCGGGCGGTCGGCGACATCCAATCGCTGCCCCAATACAGCACGATGCGTGAATCGTCCGAAACCCCTCTCGCCTCGAGCGCCGAGTCGAGTCGGGCGGCCGCGGGAAGCTCGAGGATCAACCCCGGACCGCGTGGCGCCGCGACATCCCGCATTTCGATGAACTGCGCCCCTGGGATATGCGCGCGCTCGTATTCGGGCCGCTCACCGACCTGGAACAGCACGAGTTTGGGATCGGACAGCCGGTCGGCCAGCCATGCGGTGTTCACGAGCATGGAATCGCGCGGCGCCTGTCCGGCGAGGGCGATCGAGAGAGTCAACAGGGCGATCATGGCTGGCCTCCTGGCCTGGAACCGGTGGCGAGAGGGAATTCGGGATGACGGACCCAATCGTTCATCGAGCCGTCGTAGATCCGGGGGTTGAACCCGAGGTACCGGGCGACGAAGTACAGGTGGCTGGCCCGCAGGCCGACGGTGCAATAGAACACCGGCTCGCGGCCCGGTCGGATACCGGCGCTGTCGAACAAGGCGAGCAGCCGTTCGGCGGACACGAGCCGCGATGCAGTGCCCGCTTCGGCGTCGGCTGGGCGCGTGAAGGTCCGGTTCCACTCCAGGTGTCGGGCGCCGGGAATGTGGCCGCGCCGGGGCTCGTTGCGCGGCTCTGTGCCCTCGTACTCGGCGGCGCTGCGCGCATCGATCACCACGAAGCGCGGATCGGCTGCGTGGGCGCGGACCCATTCCGCGTCCACCACGACGTCGCGACGCACCTGCGGCGCAAACGCCGCGCGCGCCACCGCCGGCGGCTCGGCGCGCGAGACCGGGCGTCCCTCGAGGCGCCATTGCGGGAGTCCGCCGTCCAACAGCGCGATCCGGTCGCCGTGGCCCAAGTAGTCGAGCGCCAGGAGCACGCGACCGAGGTGCCACGGCTCGCCGTACAGGACGACGCGCGTCGTGTTCGCGATGCCGAGCTGCGCAACGGCCTCGACCAGGTCGGGCACGGGCGGCAGGTCGAAGTCGCCGACGGCGAATGCCATGGCCGAGCCGAACCGCGCTCCCGGCACGTGGCCCGCGTCATAGCTCGTGCGGTCGTGATCTACATGGAGGATCACGAGGTCCCGGCTCGCGGCATTCGCCGCCAGCCAGGCGGTGCTTACCACGGTCTCGTGACGCGCGCGCGGCGCGTCGAGCGAGCGCGGGCCGCATTGCGCCGCAGCAGGCCCGGCAACTATTCCCAGGGTGAGGATTGACATAAACACAGAACGCCACGTCATCGGCCGCTCCTCTGCAAAGTTTTTTGCACTTTTCCGTGCCGCAGTACCCGCACGGATTCCGTTAGTCGTTCCGCTTCATCTCCTGTAGGGTTTCGACCGCAGCGAGCCGGACCTGATGGACGGGATCGCGCAGCGCGTCGAGCAGCGTGGCGGTGGCTCGCGCTCCGCCCACTGCGCCGAGCGCGTACACGGCCGATACCCGGACACCGTAGGCCGAGTCACCCAATGCGGTGACGAGCGGCTCAACCGCGCGAGGGTCGCGAGTCCCGCCGAGGGCTTGCGCGGCGAGGCCACGCAGCCGGGCGACGGGGTCCGTCCGCGCGACGCGCCCAAGCGGCTCGATCGCGCGCGCATCGCCCAGCTCCAGGAGACTGTACAACGCGGCGCCGCGCACTTCCGGTGATGGATGGGCCAGCACGGCGACCAATGGCTCAACGGCTGCGCGAGGATCGAGGAGCCGCAGATTCGCGGCCGCCATCGCCCGCGGGTGATCATCCGGATCACCGAGCAGAATCTCGCTCAAGAGCCGTACCGCGTCCGGTCCACCCAGTTGGCCGAGTGAGGGTGTGAGAACGGCGCGGACACCCATGGTCGGGTCGTGCGTCAGCGGCGCGAACGCGGCGACGGCGCGGCGGTCTCCCAGCGCGGCGAGCCCGAGCACAGCCATTTCTCGCACGTCGGAGTCGGCATCGCCCAGCGCCGCGACCAGCGGATCGAACGCGCGCCGGTCGCCGATCTCGCCCAGCGCCCACGCCGCCAGGCCGCGCACGGCGGGGGCGGGATCGGCCAGACGACGGAGCAGCGGTTCGACGGCGCGGGTTGATCCCGCATCACCCAGCGCCCAGGCGGCCTGTGCCCGAGCTGGCACTTGGGTGGCGTCGAGTTGACGGAGGGCTTCGCGCTCGCGCCCCGCGGCGCGTCCCTCGCCCAGGAGCCGCACGGTAGCGAGTGGCATCACGACGAATCCAGCGACCAGAACGGTGAGCACGAGGGTGCGGCGGCGCACCGCGCCGCGCTCGAGCCCCGCGGCGAGAATCGCGCGCATGCGGGTGCCGAGCGTCGTCCGCTGTGCCATGGCGAGTGCGCCGCGCGGCGCGCTGCCGCCTTCTAGGTAGCCGCGCGCCAGGTCCACCAGCTGCTGCGCGTAGTCCACCGGGCCTGTCCCGAAACGCAGCACCTCGTCGTCGCACGCGCGGTCCTGCTCGACCGCCGCCAGCCGCTCGGCGGCCCAAGCGAGCGGGTTGACCCAGTAGACGATGCGGGCAAGTCGAGCGACGAGATGCGACGCGTAGTCGCGGCGCCGCACGTGTGCCAGCTCATGCAGCAGCGCGGCTCGCAGCCACTGCTCCGTCCACTCCTGGGCTATCACCGGCAGGACGATCACCGGACGCAGCAGCCCCCAGTTCACGGGGACACCGAGCTCAGAGCTGTAGCGCAGGTCGATCGTGCGTGTCACACCGAGGGCGAGGGCGAGCTGCGCGCAGAGACGTGTCGCAACATCGTCGGGCGCCGCGGGGAACGCGGTGCGCGAGAGCGCCCGTACGGAAAGCGTCGCACCCGCCAGGCGTGTGGCGCCGACGAGCACCCCCGCCACCCAGAGGGCGAGCGCGGCAACCATCCATGGCCGCGGTCGCTCCGGAGATCCGGCGAGCGGAGCCAGCGCCTGCCAGTCTTGCTCGACGGCGTGACCGGCGTCAGGGGGCATCGTGATCGACCGCTCCGAGCTTACCACATTTGCGAGCGCCGGCACTGGAGGGGACATCGGCGGCGCGACCGGCGACAGGGTCCATCGGGGCAGCACGATCGACCCGAGTGGCAGCAGGAGCAACGCGACGAAGGCCACGCTCCATACCGCGGAGCGTGTGGCGGCAGCGGCGCGTCTTAGTAACAGCGACGCGATCGCGGCCGCGCCGATCACCAGCGTGCCCTTCAAGAGGAGACCGACGGCGAGCTTTGCGATCAGGTCATTCATGGCGGGGCTCCGTTCGCGCTCGCGCGACGAAGCCTGCGACCTCGTCCAGCTGCTCTTTCGACAAGTGCGTCGAGGACATGTCCAGCAGGGCGAGGATCGCGCTGGCCGGCGAGCTCGCGAAGAACGTTTTGAGCAAGTGGCGCAGCGCCGAGCGCTGGGCGCGCTCGAGCGGTACCGTCGGGGAATGCACGTGGCGCGGTCCGTCCTCACGGTGCGTGAGGAACCCTTTACGCTCGAGGATGGCCATGGTGACCCGCACGGTGTTCGTGGCGGGGCGGTCGGGCAGCTGTTTTGCGACTTCGGCCGCGCCGGCCTCACCCAGGCGGTAAATGACGTCCATGATCTGCCGCTCGCGGCGGCTCAAGACCGCTTGGGGCGGTTCGGCCAAGCCGGAGGGTGGGGCGTAGCGTTTGGCTTGTGGCATGGGCTCCTGTACGGGCGGTAGTGCAAAAAAGTTTGCATGTAAGACACCACAGCGCAATGAACGGTTGTGAAGTCGTGAACAGCAAGCGCGACATGGAGTTATGCTGCGGTTCGTGGCGATGGCTAGATTCCCGACATGCCGACGACCGTGCACGGCATCCACCTGGCGGCGTGCTGTTCGAGCTGGCGACCGACGGGCCGGGGTTCGATCGGGACGAGGAGCCGGGTCGCCTGGGTGAGCGGCTCATCCTCCCGCCGTGGCTCGAAGGCCAGCGGGAGTCGATCCAGCGGGCATTGCCGGCACTGGTTCTGCCGGACACCTAGTCAGCCCCCGATTGCCTCGATGGGATCGAGCCGTGCCGCCCGGCGGGCCGGGTACCAGCCGAACAACAATCCGACGAGGAGCGAAAACCCGATCGCGAGCACGACTCCGGGCAGATTGATGGCGATCGCGAACGGTTTGCCGAACTGCCGTCCGATCAGCTCGGTGACGATGATGAGGCCGGCCCCGCCGCCAATGCCGAGCAACGCCCCGAGCGTGGCCAGCGTGAGGGACTCAGCGAGGAACAGCTGCAGAATCGCGCCTTCGTCCGCGCCAAGCGCCTTGCGGATGCCGATCTCGCGCACGCGCTCGCGCACGGAGATCAACAGCACGCTGAACAGCCCGATGCCGCCGACCAGCAGCGTGACCGCCGCGATGGCATACATCACGCCGTTCCACCCGCCCAGGATGTCGTCCGCCATGGCCAGGTCGGATTGGACGTCGGCGGCCTCATTCTCGATCTCGAAATCCTCGCTACCGAGATGGCGCTGGCGCAGCAGCACGCGCCCGGCTTGCAGCACCGTGGCGAAATCCACGGTGTCGGCCGCCGTGACCAACGCCATATCCACTCGACCCTCGCCGTTGTAATAGCGGGTGAGGTACGTGTAGGGCACGTAGATGCGCCGCGCCGCCCAATCGAAGTTCACGGGGGCAATCTGGAACGGGATCGGCGAGACGAGCCCTACGACGAGGAAGCGCGTTCCATCGATGGTCAGCGTGCGCCCCAGCGGCGGCGCCTGCCCGAACAAATCGGCGACGAGCTCGGATCCCACCACCACGACGCGCGCCCGGTGGGCGACGTCGAGGGGTCGCAGGCTGCGACCGGAGACGATCTCCAGGTTCCGCGCCTCGAGATAGCCCGCATCCACTCCATCCACCCGCACCATGCGCTGTCCCGCCGGGCCGGCCACCACGTACTCCCCTCCAGGATTGCGCCCCAGCACGCGCGTTACGCCGGGAAGCTGCCGCAGCGCGGCCACGTCCGAGAGGCGCAGACCCTGATGGCGCAGTTGTTCGGCGGTCGTGGCGTCTGACGCCGGGCCGCGGTCGATGGCGGTGAAACTACGGGGAAACCCCATCGCCTCGAGATCGGCGTACGCCATGACCTTCATGGCGCGGGCGAAGGAGGTCATCGATACGAGGGACGCGGCGCCGAACACGACCCCTGACAGGGTGAGCAGGGAGCGCATCCGGTGTGCCCAGATCTCTCGTAGCGCGTCTCCCACCAGCTCGACCGCCCCGAGCAGCAGCGCGCGCGCCTTAGCCATAGCGCAATGCCTCGACCGGCGACAGGCGTGCCGCGCGCAGTGCTGGGTAGATGCCGGCCAGCAGCCCGACCGCCGCGGCAGTTGTGATCGCCACCGTTGCGATAAACGGGCTGACCACCGCCGGCATTTGCATGAAACGCGCGACGGTCCCGGTCAGGGCGGTGCCCAAGCCGAGGCCGAGCAGACCACCCATGATGGTGACGACGAGGACCTCCGCCAACACCTGGGCGAAGACCCCGACCGCCGTGGCGCCCAGCGCCATGCGCGTGCCGAACTCGCGCACCCGCTCGACGACCGAGGCGAGCAGGATGTTGGCGATCACGATCCCACCGGTGAACAGCGACACGACGCCGACCACGAGAAAGATGAAGTTGAAGAGCATGAAGAACTGGGCATCGTTCTGTCCTGCGCCGGCCCCCGATGGGCGGATCTCGAAGTCCTCCACCCCGTGCCGCGCGAACAGCAGGCTGCGCACCTGCGGTTCCGCCCGGGCGACTCCCGAATCAGAACGCGCCTTGAGGGTGAGAAAGTCCAGCACGTCGGTCGCAGTGTAGAGGCCGATGGCGGTGGTAATCGGGATATAGGCCCGCTCGTTGCGGTATTCCAACGCGTTGTCGCCCCACGGGGCGAAGTAGAATTCCTCACGCTCCATGACGCCGACCACGCGATAGTTGCGGTCACCCAGATTGACTAGTCGCCCCAACGCGGCGGGCGCGGCCCCGAACAGCGAATCGGCGAATTTCCAGCCCAGCACCGCCACGCGGGCGCGGCGTGCCACGTCCAGGTCGCTCAGGTACCGCCCCACGAGCGGGCGAATGTCATTGATCACGGCATAGTCAGGGACCGTGCCGATCACGTTACCCTGGAAGTGCGCGTCCCCGACCCGGTACCCCAGCTGGTTGGACCATCCCGGGCTCACGGCCGCGAGGGCCGTCGCTCGTTGTTTGAGGAACTCCGCATCGCGGTAGGTGAGTCGATCGGACCCCATCTCGCGTGCCGAGGGATGAATCGGCAGATCTCGGTTCGAGACGATGATCGTGCCGAAGCCACCAACTTCCTCGATGAAGGATTGCGTCAGCGCGGTCTGGCCACCAAACAACGCGAGCACGGTGACGATGCTGGCGGTGCCCAGCACGAGTCCGAGGAGCGACAGCGCGGTTTGGCCCCAATGGCGCCGCGCTTCATCCAGACCCGTGAGCAGCGACTCGAGCAGACTCACACGACGCGCCCGTCGGCCATGTGAATCGTCCGGTTGGTGCGGGCGGCGATCGCCGCATCGTGGGTGACGAGCACGATGGTGTGGCCGGCGGCGTGCAGTTCCGCGAAGGTCTTGAGCACCTCCGCGCCGGCGTGTGAGTCGAGGTTGCCCGTGGGCTCGTCCGCCATGAGAATCGCCGGCTCTCCCACCAGGGCGCGCGCAATGGCCACCCGCTGGCGCTCTCCACCCGACAGCTCGTCGGGACGGTGACCGATGCGGTGGTCCAGTCCCAGGCGGGCCAGCAGGGTGCGGGCGCGGGCGCGTCGCTCGGCCACGGGCACGCCGCCGCGATATTTCAGGGGCAGGGCCACGTTCTCCTCGACCGACATCCGCGGCATCAGGTTGAACGTTTGAAACACGAAGCCAACCTTGTGATTGCGAACCCGAGCGAGCCGCTTGCCCCGCAGGCCACCCACATCTTCGCCGTCGAGTCGGTAGTCGCCGCTGGTCGGCGTGTCGAGGCAGCCGAGGATGTGCATCAGGGTGCTCTTTCCCGAGCCCGATGGACCGACGATCGACACGAACTCGCCACCGGCGACGTCGACATCGACGCCGTTCAGGGCCGGCACGTCGACCCGGCCGAGGCGGTAGACCTTGGTGAGGCCGCGCGCCTGGATCAGCATTAGCGCCGTCTGGACGGGCTGCGGGCGCGCTCGGCCGCGACCGCCGGGTCTTCGAGCGCGATGGAATCGCCGGGTG
>DATBLG010000141.1:0-15410 GCA_036555485.1 Gemmatimonadales bacterium
GCGCCGGGGTGAGGCCGGTCAGCAAATCGACGGGCGGAGTATCGGGCGTCACGGGGGTCGAATCTAATCCGAGCGCCCCTCAGTGGGGCGCGTTCACTGGTAACGGGACCGTCACCACCGCCCAGCCTGTTGCCGGGGGGCGGGCGTAGCGGGCGTCGCGCAGGGTCACGATGATCCCCCCGGGTCCGGAGTCCACGGTCGCCGTGAGGAAACGCGCGAACTGGCCGAGGGCGCGACCGGCCGTCGTTTCCCGCAGGACGTGCTGCACCCGCAGGTCGTCGAGGAGGCGTGGCAGGACCCACCCTGGGCCGGCGACCGTATCGCGCGAGGCGACAACCGGCTCCCAGGTAAACGGATGCCCGATCCGTGTCAGCGCGGCCCACTGCGCGTCGGCGCCGAAGCGCGTGACCGCGGTGCGGCGCGCGGCGGCCTTGGCTGGGACGCTGGCGACGCCTTGAGCGCCCGCATAACAGGCGAGGGCCAGCAGCGCGAACGCCGAGACGCGGCGCCGCGGCGCGACGCCGAACCAGTGCCGCACCCAGCCCACCGCGCCAAGCACGAGCATCACGACGCATCCAACGCGGAGCCAGGCGGGGACGCCATCCACGACCAGCACCAGGAACGCGATGATGGCGGCGAGCAGTATCGCGGGCAGGAGGTCCCGCCAGTGCCGCTCCGAACCCCAGGCGAGTGCCACGAGCGGCACGAGCCAAAAGAACGGATCGACGATGGCTACCCAGTCCGCGTAGTACCACGTGGCATCCCAGGGGAGAAAGAGTCGGACGCCGTAGGAGCCCTGCCAATCCATGTAGACATGGCTGAAGACCGTGGCGCCGACGAGCATCGCCAGCACCCCGATTGGCAAACGGGGTGCAGAACCGCCGTCCGCGCGTGTTCGTAGGCGATGCACTGCGGCGTGGAGCAGCCATACAGCGCAGGCGATTACCACCACGCTCATAGCCGCACCGACGAAAGAATGCGTGATGCCGCGATGCCACTCGTAGTAGGGAATGCTGCCGCGACTGGGCCAGAATCCGAGCAGGAATTCCGACCAATCCGGCGCATTCGCCGCGACGGCGCCGATCCAGCCGGCGGCGGGCACGCGTCCGGCGCCCACGGCGCGGCCGAGCGCGGCGCCGACGAGGGTGTGCGCGAGGTTATCCACGCGCTGCAAGATAAGCCGACCGCGGCTCTAGCCACGGTGGGACCGGGCCGGTAGGTTAGGCGGCGTCCTCTCCAGGTCACGACCCAATGCCCGTCTCCGTGTCCTACACCCGCGACCGCCGGCGCAGCCCCGAGCGCCGCGCGCTGGTCGACCGGCGCTCCGGTGTGGACCGGCGCGGCCGCCGTGCGCGTCGCCAGAGCACCGAGGCGGTGTTGATCGAGCGGCGGGGTGGTGTTTTGGACCGGCGCGCGGGTCTCGATCGCCGCGATGACCCGCGTCGCGTGCCCGGCGAGCGGCGAGATGGGCCTTTCGCGGATACGCCCTCCTGACGACGGGTTTCCTGCAGCGATGCCGTACCTCAAGCTTCAGCTGATCGCGAGCGGCCGCACGCTCGAGTTGCGCGATCCCGTCGTGCGGGTGGGACGCGACCCATCGGCCACGATCCCGTTCACAGGAGACGACGCCCGAGTGGTCTCGACACGGCACGTCGAGCTGCGGCACAGCGGCACTGCTTGGCGTCTGGTAGACCTCGGCAGCCGCAACGGGACGTACCTAAACGGCCGTCGCGTTGAGGGGGATGTGCCGCTCGGGCCGGGGGACGAAGTCCGGCTTGGCGAGACCGGCCCGCGGCTTCTCGTCGTCGCCGCCGCTGAGGCGCTCGAGGAAACGTTGGCCGAGGTCCGCGCGTTCGACGGTGAGGACGCTCCGCCCGCTGCGCCCGCTTCTCCCGGTTCTCCCCCAGCTCCAGGGGCGGCCGTTCGCTCTCCCCCTCGGGCACCGGAAGCCCGCCCGTATGGCGTGACGCTCATCGCCACCGCGACCGGCAAACGCTTTGAAGCTCAAGGCACGCGGATTCGGATCGGGCGCGGCAAAGAGTGCGAGGTGCGGCCGGTCGAAGGGAGCGAAGGCATCGTGTCTCGCGTCCATGCCGAGCTGACCGTGGGGCCGAGCGGCGGGCTGGCGCTGCGCGACGTCGGGAGCAAGAACGGCACGTTCCTGAATGGCGATCGCATCACACGGCCGATGCCCATCCGGCTCGGCGACCGCATCTCCCTGGGCCCTGGCGGCCCGGTGCTCGTGGTGGAAGGCATGGGGACCGGTCCGCTCAAAGCCGCCGTGCGCCCAGCGGCCGCATCCGCCGCCCCTGCGGCCGCACCGGCTCAAGGGATGGGCCACGAGACGGTGATGGGACTGATTAACAATGCCTTGGAGCAGGCGCGAGAGGAACGAAAGCGCGGCGGCCGGGGCTCCACGGCGTTTCTCAAGGCCGTAGCCGAAGAAGTCGGGAAGGACTCGCATCGCAAGTTTCGGTGGCTCACCACCATCGTGATCGTCCTGGTGCTGCTGTTGGGCGGCGGTGTGTATGGCGTCTACTGGCTATTGACCGAGCAAGTGGCCCAGACGGAGGTGGAACGACACTCGGCGGAGGATTCGGCGCGGGCGGAAGCCGAACGGCTGCGGCTCGAGTTGGCGGCGGCACGGGCTGCGGCGGCGCCAGCGGCGACGGTGGACAGTCTGCGCGCCCAGCTCGAGTCGGCGCAAGTCCACACCTCCGAACTGCGCCTGGCGCTCGATCGGGCCCAAGCGGCCGTCGGCCAGCAGCTCTCGGTGGGAGAATCGAAGCGGCTCGAGTCGCAACGGGAGCTGCAGCGGCTGCGCGATCAGTTGGCGGAGGCACAACGCCGGGCGCCGTCGTCGGGCACGATCGACAGCCTGCGCCGGCAGCTTCAGGCGACGGAGGTCCAGTCGGCGAATCTCGACGCGCGGATGCGGGCGATCCGCGGCACCGATTTCGCCAGCATCGCGCAGCAGAACCAGACGGCGGTGGGCCTGATCACCGTGAAGTTCGGTCGTGATTATTTCAACGGTACGGGGTTTGTGGTCAGTGACGACGGCTACATGCTCACCAACTGGCACGTCGTGACCGACAGTGGCCATCCACAGCCGGACACGATCTGGGTCACGATGGCCGACCAGACAAACGCGCGCTTCGCCGATATCGTGGCCACGTCCCAGGAGCGCGACATCGGATTGATCAAGATCCGCGGCTATCAGGGGCCCCATCTCACGGCAATCGATTGGGGCGGCACCAAGTCGCGCCAGGGAGAGCCGGCGGCGCTGATCGGCTTCCCCGCGGGTGCCGGGTTCTCGCGACTGGGCTCGTCGACGGTGCGGACGTCCATGACGGCAGGGATCATTTCCCGCGTCACCGAGAACGTGATCCAGTTCGACGGGATGACGATCGGGGGCTCATCCGGCAGTCCTGTGTTCAACGCCAACGGCGAGCTGATCTCGATTCACCGCGCCGGGCTGCCGCAAGCGCCGGGCTTCGCCCTTTCCGTCCCGATTCGCCACGCGGTCCCCTTGCTCCCGCCGGCGCTCAAGCAGCGTCTCGGAATCGAGTAAGCGGGCGCGGCGCTAGATCTCGGGACCGAGGCGGTTGTCGGCCTGCGCCGCCACCTCCCGCACCAGTCGCTCCAACGCGTCGAAATCGAAGGGCTTGGCGAGGGACGGTGCACCGGCGTCCGCGAGCAACGCGGCCGTATCCGGTTCGAGGGTGTCGCCGGTTGCGAAGATGAGCGTGGACACGAGGCGCGGCGCCTGCTCGCGCAGCCGGGTCAGGAAATCGCGCCCGTTCATCCCCGGCATCCGCACATCGCAGAGGATCACGTCGAACGGTTGGCTGCGCAGCGCGCGCAGCGCCTCGGCGCCATCGCTCACCGCGCGGACCTGCATGCCGCTCCGGTTCAGGAAACGGGCCGTGGCCTGACGGATCCCTGGTTCGTCGTCGACCACCAGCACGTTGAGGGTGCCGCCTTCGGGGGCGAGGTCGGTCGTCGTTTCGGGCGTCGGCCGAGGTGCGGTGCGCAGGTCGATGGGCAGCGCGACGATGAACGACGCGCCGCCGCCCGGCTCGGACTCCACCCAGATGCGCCCGCCGTGCCCTTTCACGATGCCGTAACAAATGGAGAGACCGAGGCCGGTGCCAATCCCCTCGGGCTTGGTCGTGAAAAACGGATCGAAGATGCGGGTGCGGATCCCGGGCGGAATACCTGGTCCGGTATCGCGGCACTCGATCCGCACCTCGGACGCGTCGGCATGTGTCCGCAGCGTAATGCCGCGCGGTCCCGTGAAGGTCTCCAGCGCCTGCTCGGCGTTGATCAGGAAATTCAGCAGCATCTGCTGCAGCTCTGAGACGTTGGCCCACACGCGTGGATTGCTCGGATCGAGTTCGAGCTGCACGCCGACGTTGAGCGTGTTCAAGTGGTAGGCGCGCAGCGTATGCGTGCGGCGCACCAGCTCGTTGACATCCACCAGCGAGCGCTCCGGTCCGCTCATGCGGGCAAACGCGAGCAGGTTGGTGGTGATCTGGCCGATACGCATGGCCTCGTCTCGCACCATCTCCACGATCTCGCGCTGCTCGGGCCGGAGATCGTCCAGCATCAGCGTCTGTGCGAAGCCCGAAATGATCGCCGCCGGGTTGTTGATCTCGTGAGCTACCCCGCTGACCAGCTGACCCATGGCGGCGAGCTTGTCGGCCTGTTGCAACTGGCTCTGGGCCCGGCGCAGTTCGGTGACGTCGCGCGCGATCGCGAGCACCTTGGTGATCTCGCCGTGCTCCCGAATCGGCGCGTAGACGACCGAGCTCACGCCGCGGCCGCCGTCCGCGCGCGGCAGCGGGATCTCGAAGCGGCGCACCTCGCCCGCGAAGGCGGCGTCGAGATGCTGGCGCACGATACCGGCCGTGTCGGGATCGAGGTTCTCGAGCACCGAGCGGCCGGCGGCCGCGGCAGCGGACGCACTCGCGGCCGCGGGGACCGCTGGATTGAAATCGACCACGCGCCCGTCTCGATTCACCAGGACGATGGGGTCGGGCGATGCTTCGACGACCAGGCGCAAGTTTCGCTCCGCCCCGGCCGCTGCGGCGAGCGAGTCGCTGAGGCTCTGGGTCTGACGTTCGACCTCGCGCTCCAGCGCTCCTTCGTACCGCCGGTCGACAAAGAGAGAGTACGCGACGCGTGCGGCGATCACGGTCCCACCCACCACCAGCACCAGCACGTCCTCGACTCCCATGGAGCCGGTCAGCATGCTGCGCACGTGCAGCGCCACGAGCCCCGCGAGGCTCACCATGACGGCGAAGAGCCGCGGGGCCACGCTGGCGTGGTCCATTGGTTGAAGCGGCCGTTCGTCCGGCCGTGCCGCAGCGAGCGCGCCAGCCGTCCCGAGGGCCAGGTTGGCGAGGTTCCAGCCGAAATCCAACACGGTGCCCGAGATCGCGCCCTGGGGCAACGCCACGGTACCGAACACCAGGTCCGACAACCCGTACAACACCAGCGCAACGACCGCGAGCCCCTCGCCACCCGAGGGGAACCGGGTGGGCTGCAACAACATCATTCCGATGAGCCAGATCAACGCGAGCCCACCTGTCGAATACGCCACACTCGCGAGCACCTCGATAACGGGTGCACCCCTGCCGAACGGTTCGAGGAACAACTCGTACGCCCAGGCGACGGCGGTGAGTGTCAGCAGGGTCGAGTCGAGGATGATCTCGGTCGTCAGCCGACGAAGCGGATGCCTGGGGAGGAGATACCATACGGCGAGGAAGAAGGCCGGGTAGACCGCCAGGTACCCGATGTCGGCGGCGGACAGATTCCCCGTGACGCCGCCGCGAGCGATGACGATGTCGGCGTACACCTGACCCGATAGATCGAGCAGACTGCCGATAGTGAGCCAGCCCCACGCGCGACGGCGCTGCACGTCTGGGCTGGCCGACCAGGCGATCGCGAGTCCCGCCGTCCGTACGAGCGCCGTCCCCGTCCAGCCGACGGCCGTCAGCACCTCCGGGGGCATGGGCCGCAGGAGGTACAGCAGCACGAGGGCTGCGAGCAGAGCCCCAGCAGTCGCCACAAACGGGCGGGTGAGGCGAGAACCGATATTCATGCGAGTACGGGCAAGAAGGTAGTGGGCGGTCTTCGGCCCGGCGAGGGCGCGGGCGGCGCGCAAGTGCCTCGGGGCCGCGTTAGCTTAGCGGGCGAAATGCACGACCGATTGGGATGGACCCGGGCCGTTCCCGATTCGCAGCGCCTGTGGCCGGAGTGGAGCCGCTGCGCCGCGTCGGTCCGGCGCGACGGACTCGATCGCGTGGTGATCTGCGGAATGGGCGGATCGAGCCTCGCTCCGCAGGTGCTGGTCCGGAGTTTCGGCGTCGCCAGTGTCGACGTGCTGGACAGCACCGATCCCGCGGCGGTGCGCGCGGTGGAGCAGTCCCATCCGCTCGAGCGCACGCTGTTCCTGATCGTCAGCAAATCCGGCTCCACGGTGGAGACGCTGGCTGCTTATCACTATTTTGCCGCGCGCGCACGCCCCGAACAGTTCGTCGCGGTCACGGATCCGGGGAGCGCCCTCGAACGACTCGCCGCGGAGCGCAGGTTCCGGACGACGTTTCCGCATCCTCCCGATGTCGGTGGCCGTTACGCGGCCTTGACCGTGGTGGGGATGTTGCCGGCGGCGCTCGCGGGAATCGACGGCGCCACGTTGTTGGAGCGCGCCGGGTCCACGAATGTGGAAGAGGCTCGCGCCCTCGGCGGTTCGTTGGCCGCGGCGGCGGCCGCGGGTCGGGATAAACTGGCCCTGCGGCCGCCGCCGGCCGTGGCAGGGCTCGCGAGCTGGATCGAGCAGCTCGTGGCCGAGAGCTCAGGAAAGGACGGCCGTGGCGTCGTGCCATTGGTCGGCGACCCGGGCTCGTCGGGTGACGACGTCGAAACGGTGCGAGCGTTTTCGCCAGACCCACTCGACTTGGGGCGGGAGTTCCTGCGGTGGGAGTACGCCACCTGGGAGCTGTGCAACCGACTTGGCGTCGACGCGTTCGATCAGCCCAATGTTGAGGAAGCGAAGGCGATGGCCAGGGCGGAGCTCGCGAAACCGGACACGGCGGTGAGTGAAGCCCCGACGACTCTCACGCCTGCGGCGCTCCAGCGTGCGGCGCGGCCGCACGATTACCTCGCGCTCCTCGCCTACCTTCCCTCGCGACCGGACGTGGAGGCGGCGCTGCAACGCGCGCGTCTGGCGTGGGGCCGCACCTTGGGCATTGTGACCACCGTCGGCTTGGGCCCGCGCTACCTCCACTCGACCGGCCAACTACACAAGGGCGGGCCTGACACCGGGCTGTTTCTCGTCGTCACGGCCGATCACACCCTGGACCTGGATATTCCCGAGATGCGAACCACGTTCGGACGTCTCGAGCGAGCCCAGGCGATCGGCGACATGCGGGCGCTACTCGCTCGGGGACGGCGTGTCTGCCACGTCCATCTCCCGCGGGCGGAGGACGTGGACCAACTCGCCGCGCTGGTGTGACGTCGCATGGCCTCACTGACCTTTCATCTCATTCTCCACACCCATTGGGATCGGGAGTGGCACCTCCCGCGGGCCGCGTTGCACGCCCGTCTCGTGACCGTGCTGGACGATCTGCTCGACCTGATCGGTCTCGACCCGGGCTTTCGCAGCTTTCTGTTGGACGGCCAGACCGTGCTGCTCGAGGACTATACGCGAGCGCGACCTGAGCGGGTCGAGGAGATCCGGAACCTGGTGCGTGCCGGTCGCTTGCAGGTGGGCCCATGGTACGTGCTGGCGGACGAGCTGATTCCATCCGGTGAATCGCTGGTGCGCAACCTGTTGCTCGGCGCCGCCGATGCCGCGGGGTGGGGCGGCCGACTCGACGTCCTATACTCGCCCGACGCCTTCGGGCACCCGGCGTGTTGGCCGGAGCTTGCCCGCGGGGCGGGTATCGCGGCAGGTGTGTTGTGGCGCGGACTCGGTGGCGCGGCCGATCAGGAACGCGATCGGTTTCGTTGGCGAGGGCCCGGTGGCGCCGAGGTCCACCTCTGGCACTTGCCACCGTCCGGGTACGAGGTGGGTGTGGACCTGACGGTTGACCCCGAGCGACTGCCGGAAGCGTGGGCGTGGGTGCGCGGTCAGCTGGTGGCCCGCGCCGGCGGCCGCCACATCCCGGTGTTCGTCGGTGCGGACCACCACGCCGCGCCGGCCGACGTGTCCCGACTGCGCGACATGCTGGCCGACCTGGAGCGGCCGAACGAGGTCCGCGTCTCGCGGTTGGATGAGTTTTTCGCGACAGCGGCCCACGAGTTTCAAACGGCCCCGCTGCTCGCCGGAGAGCTGCGGGCGTCGCCGGGCTATGCTTGGTCGCTGCAGGGCGCGCATGGAACGCGCGCGCCGCTCAAACGGCGAGCCGCCTCACTCGAGGTGTGGCTCGAGCGCGTCGCGGAGCCGCTGGCCGCGCTGGCGCGGTGGCGCGGTGGACGCGATCGCCGGCCGTCGCTCGAAATGGCGTGGCGGGGGTTGGTCCAATGTCAGTTTCACGATACGATCTGCGGCACCACGAGCGATGCCGTGGCGCGTGAGGCGGAGCTGCGCCTCGACGCCACACAGGACTACGCCGACGAAGTCATCCGCGAATCTGTGTTCGATCTGGTCGGACACGATCCCGACCGGGCCCGGGACCAACCCGCCGCACAGACGCCGGCGCTGGTGCTGTGGAACCCCGTGCCGCGGTTGCGCGACGGGATCGTGATCGCCGACTGCACTTTTTTCCGCCGCGACGTGCTGGTCGGCCCGCCCGGCGCCCGGCTTCCGCGTAGCGGTCGCGGGTTCGAGCCGTTTTCGCTGCGGACCGTCGATGGTCAGGCAGTCCCCCTGCAGATTCTCGACCGCCGTGCTGGCCACGAACGGCTCGACGCCGTCCGTCACTACCCCGACCACGACGAGGTGGATCGCGTCCGCGTTGCCATACGACCCCAGTCACTTCCCGGATGCGGTGTCTTGACGCTCCTGCCCGGGCCCGTCGCCGGCGCCGCGCCGATGGAGACGGTGGAGGTGCAGGGACGCTCGCTGGTCAACCGGCTCGTCGTGGTGACACTCGACCGGACCGGCGCGTTGATGCTCTTCGATCGACGCACCGGAGGCCGCTGGCTGGATCTCCTGCGGCTCGAGAGTGGGGGTGACGCGGGGGATGCGTACACCTACTGCCCGCCGGCGCGTGACCGGGTGGTACGTAGCCAGGGGCCGATTCGCGTCCGGCGCCTTGCAGCCGGGCCACTCGTCGCGGCGCTCGAGGCACGCTGGAGTTTGCGCGCGGGCGATCCCCTGCCGGCGCCGCGCCGCCGGTCCCTGGGGCGACGGGGGCGCATCTCGGTGCGGCTGACCGTGATGGTGCATGCCGATAGTCCGGCCGTACAGTGCCTGCTCGACGTGGACAACCAGGCGTCGAACCATCGGTTGCGGGCACGTATTCCGACCGGGTTTCCGGGTCACGCGATCGCAGGGGTGCAGTTCGGGCAGGCGGAGCGCGCGCCCGTTTCATCCGCGATCGGGAGCCCGATGCTCGAGGCACCGGTGCGCGCGGCGCCGGCCCATCGTTTCGTCACAGTATCGAGCGAACACCGTGGGCTGGGGGTCCTCGCGCCCGGTTTCTTCGAGTACGAGCACACGCCGACCGGGGACATCCTCGTCACCCTGTTGCGGTCTATCGGGGCGCTGTCGCGCGGCGACCTTCCCACCCGACCCGGGCATGCCGCGTGGCCGACGTCGATCCCCGGCGCGCAATGTCCCGGCGTGTCTCGCGTCGAGTTGGCGCTCGTCCCGTTGCTCCCCGACGACGTCGTGCCGGCGGTGTGGGAGAGCGTCTTCACGCCGATTCGGGGGGTATGGATCCGGGACGCGCTCGGGTTGTCGACGCCGCCTGGCGGGATCACACTCGAGGGAACGGGGCTGGTGTTTTCCGCCTTGAAGCCGACGCAGGGCGGGCGCGGGAACGAGATGGTCCTGCGATGCTACAACCCGGGTGCATCACGGGCTGCCGGGGCGTGGCGCTTCGCTCACCGGGTGAACGCGGCATTCCGCACACGGCTCGATGAACAAGGGCCGGTGCCTCTCGTGATCGAAGACGGTGGACGGCTGGTCCGATTCGCGGCGGAGCCGCACGAGATCGTGACTGTGGTGGTTCGCGGCAAATGACGGAACACCACCTCAGCGTTCGCCGCACGGCCCGCTACTTCACACTTGGCCCCGCCGCGACCACTGCACGCGAGGTCTGGGTTGTGCTGCACGGGTACGGTCAGCTCGCCGCCCGATTCCTGCGCGCCTTCGCGCCGCTCGATGACGGCGCACGATGCATCGTCGCCCCCGAAGGACTCTCGCGCTTCTATGCCGAGACGGGCCGCAACGACAAGATCGGGGCCAGTTGGATGACACGCGAAGACCGCCTGGCGGAAATCGACGACTATGTCCGTTACCTCGACGCGCTGTACGACGAAGTGATGCGCGGCGCGAAGGTACCGGTCACCGTGCTCGGGTTCTCCCAGGGAACGGCGACTGCGGCCCGTTGGCTGGCGCAGGGAAATGTGAGGGCGGGCCGTTTGATCCTGTGGGGTGGGGAGGTCCCGCCCGATCTCGACCTGGCGGCGGTGCGGCAACGCTGGGAGAAGTCGGACGTGACCCTCGTGGTCGGGAGCGAGGACCCATACATCACGCCCAAGGTGCTCGCCCGCGACGAGCAGCGCCTGCGCGAGCACGGCATCGCGTTTCGGGTCGAGGGATTCGAGGGTGGGCATGAGATCGTGAGGGAAGTGCTGGAACGCGTGGCGGAATAGTTGTCAGTTATCAGTCGTCAGCCGTCAATCAGAAGTGCTGACGGCTGACAACTGACGACTGACCACTGATGACTGAGGACTGACGACTCATCACGTCTCTCAACGCATCTCCCACCAACGTGCACCCCACCACGACGAGCACCAGCATGATCCCTGGCGCAGTCGCGACCCACGGCGCGTTGACCAGCGTGTCGCGTCCGGCGGCGATCATGTTGCCCCACGACGGCGTTGGAGGTTGGACGCCGAGTCCGAGGTAGGAGAGCCCCGCTTCCAGCAGAATCGCGTTTCCCACGCCGAGTGCCGCGGCGACGATCACCGGGGTGAGCGCGTTCGGCAACACGTGACGGGCGAGTACCCGCAGCGAGCCGGCGCCACTGGTCTTCGCGCCTTCAACGAACGGTCGCGCCGCAAGCGCACGCACCTCGCCGTGCACCAGCCGGGCCACCGGCATCCATCCGGTCACTCCCAGGAGTAGCACGACGAGGACCGCGCTCGGCTGCCAGAGGGCCGCGAGCAGCAGCAGCAGTACCACGCGCGGCACGGCCAACGCGAAATCGGTGAGGCCGAGCAGGGCTGCTCCGGCCCACCCACGCCACCACCCCGCCAGGGCCCCGACGACCACGCCCACCCCGATCGAGAGCAGCACCGAGAGAAATCCGACGGCGAGCGAGATTCGTCCACCGTAAGCGAGTCGGGTCCAGACGTCGCGGCCGAGACGGTCGGTGCCGAGCGGGTGTACGACGCCACCGACATCACGCGTCAGCGGGGCAATGAATCTCGTCGCCACGACGTCTCCCGGGGTATTCGGATTCCCGCTCGTCACGAGGGGCGCAGCGACGGCCGTTGCCACCACGACCGCCAGCAGGGCAAGGCCGATGGCGCCACGCCGGTCCCGCAACAGGGCGTTCACGTGGCGCGCTCCTCGAGCGCGCGCAGGCGCGGGTCCACGAATCCGCTCAGGAGGTCGGCCGCCAGATTGCCCAGCACCACGAGCAGCGCGCTGATCGTCGTCGCGGCCATGACGACGGGATAGTCCCGCGCCTGCACCGCTTCCACCAGCACGCGGCCCACTCCCGGCCAGGCGAACACCGCCTCCACGAAGACCGCGCCGGAAAAGAGTGCCGGCAGCGACAGCCCTAGCAACGTGACGACGGGAATCAGCGCGTGCCGCAGCGCATGGCCGACCACCACACGCGAGGTCGTCAGCCCCTTGGCACGCGCTGTGGCGATGAACGGCTGCTCGAGCGCGTCGAGCATCGCGCCGCGCACGAAGCGCGCGGCGCCGCCGACCCCGATGAGGGTCAGGGTGGCGAGCGGCAGCGCCAGATGACGCAGCCCATCGGCCAGGCGCGCCCAAGGGCCGAGAAACTCGGCGTCGTAGCCGGACGCCCCGAATGCGGGCAGCAGTCGCAGCAGGTAGGTGAACAGCGCCACGAGCATCAACCCGAGCCAGTAGCCCGGCAGGGCGACGAGCGTGACGCTCACGACGGACAGCGCGGTGTCGAGTTTGCCGCGGTGGCGCGCCGCTTGAATGGTGCCGACGACGAGACCGAGCAGGTAACTCAGCAACAGGGAGAGCAGGACCAGCCGCACGGTAGCGGGCCACGCGGCCCCGAGCATGGTTCGCACCGGCCGGCCGGTGGCGAGGCTCACACCCCAGTCGCCGCGGATGAACCGGCCGAGCCACGACGTGTATTGCGAGGCGAGTGGCCGGTCGAGCCCGAGCGCCTGACGGCCGGCTGCGAGCTGCTCGGGCGTCGCGGTGGGGCCGAGCAGGCGCTCGGCGGGGTCGCCGGGCGCGGCGTGCAGCAGCACGAAGGTGAGGGAGACCACGCCCACGACCACGGCGAGCCCGGTGAGCGCGCGGCGGACCAGCATCCGCTGCATCCCGCAATCTCGCGCCACTGCGCGCGCGCCGCTAGAATCAGCGCGTGAGCCCGCGAGCGATTCGGATCCTGCTGTGCGTCGTGATCGGGGGGACGGGGGCGTGCGGGGCCGTGGGCGGCGCGACACGCCGCGGGGCGACGGTGCTCTACGCTTCGGGCGCGGACCTCGAGAGCATCAACCCTCTTTTCACGGCTGTGCATCCGCTCGCCAAGCAGGTGCAGCGCTACGTGCTGCTCACCACGTTGGTGCGCTACGACTCAGCGCTTGTGCTCGAGCCGTACCTCGCCCGGCGGTGGGCCTGGTCGGCGGATCGCCGCACGCTCACTTTCACGCTGTTTCCCGGGCTCTTGTGGCACGACGGACGCCCGACCGTGGCGCGCGACGTCGCCTGGACGCTGCGCGCGGCTCGCGACCCCGCGACCGGCTACCCACGACTCACCGACCTGACCGCGATCACCGTGGTCGATACGCCGGACGATTCGACCGTCGTCGTTCGCTTCGGCGCGCCGCAAGCACGCCTTCCCGACGTGTTGACCGATCTCGCGATTCTGCCGTCGCACCTTCTCGACACGGTCCCGATCGCCCGCCTGCGCCGCGCCGCGTGGAACGAGCACCCGGTCGGCAACGGACCGTTCCGTTTCGTGGCGCACGAGCCGCACCGCCGTTGGGTGTTCGAGCGCAACGCGACCTTTCCGGCTGCGCTGGGCGGCCCGCCGCGCCTCGAGCGGTTCATCGTCGTCGTGGTGGACGAGCCCATGACCAAGCTCGCCGCCCTCACGGCGGGTGAGCTCGATTTTGCCGGGATCACCGCCGCCCACGCCGACTTCGCTCGAAAGAATCCCGACCTGGCAGTCCTGAGTTACCCACTGATCTTCACCAATGGCGTCGTGTTCAATACGCGCCGGCCTCCATTCGCGGACGAGCGCGTGCGGGTCGCGGCCTCGCTCGCGATCGACCGGGGGGAAATCGTCCGGGGGTTTCTCTACGGCTTCGGCACGCAGGCCGATGGCCCCGTGCCCCCGTTCGTCCCGGGCTACGTCCCCGTGCCGCCCGTCACCTTCGCTCCCGATTCAGCGCGACGTCTGCTCGCGGGGGGGCGGCCCCGCCTCGAGCTACTCAGCGTTGGCAGCGGTGAGGGAGCGCTGGAACAACTGATCCAGGCTCGGCTTGCCGCTGTTGGTTTCGCCGTGTCGATCCGCCTGCTCGAGCTGTCGGCCTTCCGCGATCGCGTGTACGGCCCACGCCACGACTTCGATGCCGCGGTGATGGGGATCTCCGGTGATCCTGGGCTCGGCTACCTTACGCCGCTCGCCGACTTGGCGGGGCTCGCCGCGCCGGCAGACCCGGGCGCGGCCCAGCGATTGTTCGCCGATCGACTGCCTGTCGCCTGGTTGTTTCATGGGCGGGGCGTGGCGGGCATGAACCGGAGGGTGCGCGGCGTGACGATGGACGTGCGCGGCGAGCTGGTGAGCGTCGCCCGCTGGTGGACAGCACCGTGAGGATCGAGGCCTGAGGCTGTGATGAGGCGCGCGGATTTGCCGACCGCCTACCGGGCGGCCGCGCCCGTGCGGCTCGACTTCGCCGGCGGGTGGACGGACGTCCCGCCGTTTTCGGCGCGAGCCGGTGGCGTGGTCGTGAACGCCGCCATCATGCTGCAGACGCAGGTCGAGCTCACCATCGGCGGCGCGTGCGTGCGGCTCGTCTCCGAGGACCTGGGCGAGACGTTCGAATGCGCCAACGCCGGCGGGCTGGTGCTCGACGGAAAGCTGCACCTGCTCAAGGCCGCACTGCGGATGTTCCCGGTGCTCGGCAACCTCACCCTGACCTCCCGCTCGGACGTGCCCCCCGGGTCGGGGTTGGGGAGCTCCGGAGCGCTGGACGTCGCACTCGTCGCGTGCCTGACCGCCGCGCGACAGGAACGCCTCGAGCCGCGTGACGTAGCCGAGCAGGCGTGGCTGCTCGAGACCCAGGAAGCCGGGATTCCCGGCGGCCGTCAGGATCAGCTGGCTGCTGCGCTCGGCGGGTTTCATCGGTTGAGCTTTCGCGATCCCGATGTCGGCATCGAGCCGATCTCCCTCGATCCGGCGTTCGCGCGGGCGCTCGAGCAGCAGATTGTCCTGTGCTATACCGGTCACTCACGGGTCTCGGGTGCCACGATCGCCCGCGTGATGGGCGCGTACGAGCGCGGCGACCGGGCGGTCACCGGGGCGCTCGAGGGGTTGAAGGACGTCGCGCTGGCGATGGCGGAGGCACTGCGTGCGGCCGATCTCGCTCGGGTGGGAGCCCTGCTGGACGAGAATTGGACTCACCAGCAGGCTCTGGCCGCGGGGATGCAAACCCCCGAAATGCATCAGCTCGAACGGGCGATGCGGCAGGTGAAGGTGCTCGGCGGGAAGGCGGCCGGCGCCGGCGCGGGAGGCTCGATGTTCTTCCTCGCGCGCGAGGAAGGGCGCGCAGCGCCCGACGCGGCCCGTCAGGCCGGCGCGACCATCCTGCCGGTGCGCTGGAGCTGGGAAGGATCACGCGTGTGGTGACCGCGGAGCAGCTCACGGCACGTCGGACCGAGATCGCCGGTTCCGCGGATCTCCAGGGTCTGGCCCGACACGTTGCCACACGCAACGCGCGAGTCATCGAGCGGCTGCCGCCGATCCCGGAGGTCAAGGCGCTGCTTTCCGTTGATGGCGGGCGCTGCC